>JAAYZF010000288.1 GCA_012514975.1 bacterium | reverse complement strand
TTCCTGGCGGTGCTGGCGCCATGGGAACTGCAGCAGTCGTCGAACGACCGGGACTGGGAGCCTGATATCGCCGTGCTGCCGCGCGCGACGATCAACGGCGACACCGTCACGGTGCACAACATCAGGAACTGCGCGTACCTGAGCGAGACGAATTACACGGTGCGGCACTATGACAGAACGTTTCTGCTGCCGCAGTTGAAGACGCTTGATCTCTACCTGGTAAACTGGGGCGTTCCGCAGATATCGCACACGATGCTGAGTTTCGGCTTCGGGATCAACGACTACGTGTTCATATCGATCGAGACGCGCAAACGCAGGGGCCAGGAGTACTCGGCGGTCAAGGGGTTCTTCCGCAACTACGAGCTGATCTACGTTGTCGCCGACGAGCGTGACGTCGTGCGCCTGCGCACGAATTTCCGCACGGGCGAGAACGTGTACCTGTACCGCACCAGGCCCGCGTCGACCGAAGTCCTGCACGACGTGTTCCTTGATTACATGCGCACGATCAACCGGCTGGACACGCAGCCCGAGTGGTATAACGCGCTGACGGCGAACTGCATGGTCGAGGCCTTCAGGCATCTCAGGCCGTACGGCCCTGAAGCGCACTGGCACTGGACAGTGATCGCGAACGGATACTTCGACAGGACGCTGTACGACCTTGGCCGCATCGCGACGAATCTTCCCTTTGCGGAGATGAAGGCGGCATGCCTGATCAACGCGCGCGGCAAGGCGGCGGGCGACAGCCCGGCATTTTCGATGCTGATCCGCGAGGGCGTGCCGGGGATGTGACGCGCCGCGCTCAATGCGGGAGGCGCGTGGGGCCGCCGTGCGCGGCGCGGGTTCTGTTCGTCCATACGGGCGGAAGATTCCAGAACGAGCGTTCCCAGAAGCGGAGGGCGGGGCTGCTGAAATCGGTGTGGGCCTCGGGCATGCCGGCGAACGGCTTGTTGAAGATGGGGTCGTCGATGCCGAAGGCCTTGATGACGATGCGCTTGCGCAGCCCGGGTTCGAGGGAAGGGAGCGAGCGGATCGCATTCTTCCATTTGCCGACCGTCAGGTCCTCCGCCGTGAGCGGGTCGGAGAGGAACGTGTCAACCCACTCGAGTATGCTGCCGCTGGGGAGGATCATGAACCACATGTATTCCTTTGCATCCGCATGCTGATGCAGGCAGAGGTTGTAGAACGTGCAATTGGTGTGCGTGCGCAGGAAGGGCATCACGGTCATGGCGGTTTCGCGCACGGTTGATGCGGCCCCCATGTACACGATGTCATCGCACGGCAGGGCGGGATAGCTGCGGACGAGCTCGTTGCCGATGAGGGCGCCGAGGCTGTGGCCGATGATGGTGACGCGGTACTGCCTGTTGCTTTCGAGGAAGGGAACGAGGCGGTTCATCAGCACGCCCAACGCGCCATCCGGCGGCTTGTACGCGATTTCGAACTCGTCGTCATCTGGCATGTCGATCATGGAGGACTTGTGGAACGCGGTAAGGACGCGTGCCAGCATGACGTCCCAGGCATTCTTGCCGCAGGCGTCGATCGCGGGCACGGTGATGATGCGGAAGGGCATGCCTGCCGCGTAAACGATGCGCTGGAAGATGCGCATGGTGATCGAGGACCTGTCCCGGCCGGTGGCGGCGCGGATTTTCTTCGCCTCGATCTCCGCCTCATCGTCCTCCGCATCGTCCTCGACGGGCTCGACGACCGTGCCGCTCGCGACGGCGTAGCCGTGAT
>JAAYZF010000027.1 GCA_012514975.1 bacterium | reverse complement strand
GAAAGGCATATCATTTGACATTTGACATTTGACATTTGATATTTGACATTTGACATTTGACATTTGACATTTGACATTTGGCAAGGCAAAGGATCAGGGGTGACTGTCGTCTAGTCATCCGCGAACGCAGTCTCAGGGGGGATCAAGGGTCAGTCGTCAATTCTCAATTGTCAATTCTTAATCCCCGGTGATCTCTGCTGCGCAACAATTCCATGGCGGGGCGGCACGCCGCCCATGGCCGCTTTCACTTGTCCCTCCCAACTCCCAACTCCCAACTATCGACTATGAACGGTGTCCCCTTCACACAAACGGCGTGCCGCACTTGGGCATGGGTGCGCCGAGCCATGCACACGCGGTCGCGCCGAGGTCGGCAAACGTTGTGCGCACACCCAGGTCCTCCGATTTCCTTTTCGGCGAGAAGGAGATCAGGGGGACCATTTCGCGTGTATGGTCGGTCCCTTTGAACGTGGGATCGTTCCCGTGGTCGGCGGTTATGAGAAGGAGGTCATTGGGTGCGAGGCGCGGGATGAGCTCACCGAGCGCCGCGTCGAACTCCTCGAGACAGCGGGCATAGCCGGCGGTGTCGCGGCGGTGGCCGAACGAGCTGTCGAACTCGACGAGGTTGGCGAATATGAGCCCGTTGGCGAAGCACGGGAGCGCATCGATGACAAGCTTCATGCCTTCGAGGTTCGAGCGGGTAGGATGGGCATCGGAGATGCCGACGCCTGCGAAGACGTCCTTGATCTTGCCGATCGAGAAGACGGGGCAGCCTGCTTTGCGTATCAACGTCAGCGCATTGGGCGTCGGCGGCACGAGGCTGTAGTCATGGCGGTTGGCCGTGCGGACGAACGTATCAGCCGACTCGCCGACGAAGGGGCGCGCGATGACGCGGCCGACGCGGAGCGGATCGAGCATTTTCCTTGTGTGCGCGCAGATGTCGTACAGGCGCTGGAGGCCGAAGTGTTCCTCGTGGGCGGCGATCTGGAAGACGCTGTCGGCTGACGTGTACACGATGGGCAGGCCGGTCTGGCAGTGGAGTTCGCCGAGCTGCCTTACGATCTCGGTGCCGCTCGCGGGGAGGTTGCACAACCAGCCCTCGACGCCGACATCGTTCGCCCACTGCTGCATGAACTCGATTGGGAAGCCGTCGGGGAAGGTGGGGAAAGGGTCGGTGGTGATGATGCCTGCCATTTCCCAGTGGCCGATGGTCGTATCCTTTCCGTTGCTGGCCTCGATCATCCGGCCATACGAACCTGCTGGGGCGGAAACGGCGGGGCAGCCTTCGATCTGGCCGGACAGGATGTTGCCCAGGCCTAGGGCCTGCATGTTCGGCATGCGCAATGAGCCGGCAGCGCGGCTGAGGTTGACGAGCGTATTCGCGCCTTCATCGCCAAACGCGGCCGCATCGGGCGCATTGCCGATGCCGACCGAATCGAGCACGATGATGATGACGCGTTTCATGGCAGGTAGTCGTCGAGGATCGAGCCGCCGACGAACTCGCGCAGGAGCGAATTGTCGGGCACCATGTCGGCCTTGATTCCCTCGATGAGGTTGAGGAAGGCAAGGAGGCGTTTCGCGGCGATATACCGCGGGCTCGACGGTTTGACCTGGAGGAGGAGCGGATGGGCAATGGGCTTGAGCACGGCGAGTTCGTAGACGAGGGCCGAGTTGAACATTGCGTCCGCGTTTTCCTGGAACGGGAATATGTTGCGTTTCTCGCCGCGGCGCACGGACTCCCACATGTTGAGCGTGTCGTCGGCCGTCCAGCCGCGGTGGGCTGCATCGCGGACGATGCGGCGGATGAGGCGCGTATCGGTGGTGGGCACGCGGTTGTGCCTGTCTATATTGAGCTGGGTGAGCGCGGAGATATAGATGCGGAACGTGCGGTCCTTGGGCACGGAAGGCAGGAGGCGCGGATTGAGCCCGTGTATTCCTTCGGCGATGATCACCTGGTCGTCCCTGAGCCTGACGGAGGGGCCGCGCTCGCGTGTGCCGGATTTGAAGTTGAACGTGGGCAGCTTGACGGTCTTGCCGTTGACGAGGTCGTTGACGCACGAGTTGAGGAGACCGAGATCGAGGGCTTCGAGCGCCTCGAAGTCGAAGTTCCCATGCTCATCCCGCGGCGTCTGCTCGCGTTCGAGGAAGAAGCGGTCGAGCTCGAGTGTGAACGGTCGGACGCCCTGGGCGAGCAACTGGATGGCGAGGCGCTTCGAGAACGTGGTCTTGCCGGACGACGACGGGCCCGCGGTGAGGACGAGGCGGACGGTGCCGCGCAGCGCGGCGATCTGCCCTGCGATGTGCGCGATGCGCTGCTCGTGGAGCGCTTCGCTGACGAGGATGACTTCGCGCACACGGCCGGCCAGGATGGCGTCGTTGATCTGTGCGATCGACTCGATCTTGAGCTTGCGCAGCAATTCGCCGTACTCGCGGAAAATCGCATCGAGCGTCGGCGACGGATACGGCGGCGTCATCGTCATCGGGTCCTGCTGCCGCGGGTACTGTAGAATGAAGCCATCCTCGCGCGGAACGATGGCGAAGGCGTTGAGATACCCGGTCGACGGCACCATGTAGCCGTAGAACGCGTCGATGCGCCTCCGCAGCCGGTACATCATGAGGTATTCCTTGCCGCGCCGGCCAAGCAGGCCCTCCTTGTCCCGCTCACGCCGGTCGGCAAAAATGCGGCGCGCGTCATGAATGGGCATGCGAAGGCGCTCGATCGGAATATCCTCGGCGACCATGGCATGCATGTGGTCCTCGATCCTCTTCAGGTCCGCCGATGAAAGCTGCGGGCAATCCATCATCTGGCAGAAGAAGCCGCCGAACGGCACGCTGTAGTCAACCTGCACGGCATGTCTGGGATAGAGCTCCTCGACGGCCGTGACAAGGAGGAAGGCAAGCGCGCGGCGGTAGATGCGCACGCCGTCGGACGAATCGAGCGTCAGGGGCGTGACTGAGACATCCGATTCGGGCGCGTGGGTGAGTTCGCACAGATCGTTGTTGACGACCGCGGCCACCGCGCGGAACTGCTCGCCACTGTGCACGCGGACGAACGCTTCGAGCGTGGCGCCTTTCGACGCTTCGAGCACGCGGCCGTCAGGGAACGTCACTTGAACGGTCGTGCGCGGCTGGGCGGACAGGATGTTCGGTGCGGGTGGCATGGGTGTGTCTATTCTCAATTCTCAATTATCAATTCTCAATTCCCAATCCTCAACCCCGCTACACATCCCGCCGTCGCCTGCTTCGCGCCGCCTCCTGTCCAGAACCGTCTGGTCAGGCAGGCGGTTTTGGACAGTATTCCTTTTCGAGCTTCTCGTAGTAGTCAATGACCTGGCGGACATACTCGCGTTTGTCGGCATACGAGCCGGGGAAGAAGCTGCGTTTGAAGCCGTAGATGACGATATCCTTGAGCTCCACGCGCGAGAGGTTGAAATGCCTGACGGCGAGACCGATTTCCTTGGTGACGGTGGTTTTCGACACGGTACGGTTGTCGGTACAGAGCGTGGTGGAGAGGCGTGCGGCGTTCATCTTGCGGAACGCGTGATCGCTCATCTTCCTGAGATGCGGATTGGTCTGCATGTTGCTGGTGAGGCAGACTTCGATCGTGATGCGCCGGTCGGCAATGAACTCGGCAAGCTGGCGGACGTAGGCCCTCTTGTCGGTGATCGAGTCATCGGTGATGCGGCCGGGGCTGAAGAGGTAGAAGCCGTGGCCTATGCGGTCGGCATGGAGCAGGGTGATGGCCTGGAAGATGCTCTCGGGGCCGTATGCTTCGCCCGCATGGACTGTCTTCTTGAGGAAGTTGCGATGCGCGAGGTCGAACGCCTCGACATGATCGTCGGGCGGATAGCCTTTCTCGGCGCCGGCGATATCGAGGCCGACGATGGGGATGCCCATGGTGTCGCGGATGCGGATCATCGCCTGGACAAGCTCGATTGAGGCAAGCGCAAAGACGCGCTTTGGCTTGCTGAACCGGTGGACCTGGAGGAGCATGTCGAAGTAGGGCGACATGCCGGGGAAGATCGCGCGCATGCCGCAGGCGATGATGCCATAGTTGACGGGCGGTTCGGCGCCTGAGACGATCTCGGGTTTCCTGTTGCACTCGCGCTTGGCGCGTGCGAGGCCCTTGTTGACCGCCTTCATCACGTCCTCGACGGAGAGCGCGTCGTTGACGTGGAGAAAGGGGGCGAAGCGCACCTCGAAGTACCGTACGCCCTCGTTGAAATTGTCCCAGGCGAATTCGTAGGAAACGCGCTCGAGCGCCTCGGCGGACTGCATGACGCGCACGGTGTAGCCGAATCCCTCGAGGTACTCGACGAGGCTGGCATACTGGTCTTTGAACACGAGCTTGTGCAGCCCGTCGAGGCTGTACGACGGGAGTTTGACCCCCGTTTCCCCGGCGAGATCGATCAGCGTATCGACGCGGATCGAGCCGTCGAGATGGACATGGAGGTCTGTCTTCGGCATCCGGCGTATGAACTCGGCGATCCGCGATGGTTTCATGTCATGCTCCATGCGTATTGTAGTATGATAGACAAAGCGGGCCGTTTTGTCAAAAGCACTTGACACCGCGCGGGAAAGGGAGTACAGTATTCCCGTTGCCGCGAATCACTAGTACCTGCTTTCACAGAAAAGCGATAGAATGAGCACTCGAATCTGGATGCAGCGCAAGGCGGGGCAGACCGGCCATATCGGGCATATGGCCGGCCTGCGCCAACGCCGCGATGCGCCGGAGG
>JAAYZF010000287.1 GCA_012514975.1 bacterium | reverse complement strand
TGGATGTAGGAGATCTCCTTGAGCTTCAGCGCGCCTTCGAGCGCGACGGGGTAGTGCAGGTGGCGGCCGACGAAGAAGGCGTGCTGCGTCCGCGCGTATTTCCCGGCCACGGCCTTTATCCTGTCGCGGCCGTTGATGATGGCGGCCACGTTGTCCGGCAGGGCGTTGATGGCTTCGACGAGCTCCGCGCCGATGCCGCGCGACAGGTCGCGCACGCGGCCGAAGTAGAGTGCGAGGAGCGTGAGCACGGTGAGCTGCGAGGTGAAGGCCTTTGTTGACGCGACGCCTATCTCGGGGCCGGCGTGGACGTACACCCCGCCGTCGCACTCGCGGGCGATGGTGCTGCCGACGACGTTGCAGATGCCCATGACCGTCGCGCCTTTCCGCCGCGCCTCGCGGACGGCGGCGAGCGTGTCCGCCGTTTCGCCCGACTGGCTTATGGCAAGCACGAGCGAATTGGGCCTGATGATGGGATTGCGGTAACGGAACTCGGACGCGAAGTCGACGTCGACGGGAATGCGAGCAAGCTCCTCGATGATGTACTTGGCCACCATGCCCGCATGGAGCGCCGTGCCGCAGGCGGTGATGAGAATGCGGTCGATGTTGAGGATGTCGCGGTTGGAGAGGCGGAGGCCGCCGAGCCTGGCCGTGCCCTCGGCGGCGAGGAGGCGGCCGCGGAATGCATTGCGGATCGTATCGGGCTGCTCGCAGATCTCCTTGAGCATGAAGTGCGCGTAGCCGCCGCGGCCGATTTCGTCCACGTCCCATGAAATCTCGGTGATATCCTTTGCAATGGGCGCGCGTTCGAACGTCTTTGTCTGGTAGCCGTCGCGGCGCACGGTGACCATCTCGCCGTCATCGAGGTAGATTGCCTGGCGTGTGAACGTGACGAACGCGTTGATGTCGGACGCGATGAACATCTCGCCGTCGCCGACGCCGAGGACGAGCGGGCTGCCCTTGCGCGCCGCGATGAGCGCGTCAGGCGCATCGGCGCAGAGGACGGCGAGGCCGAACGTGCCGTCGAGCTTCCTGATGGTCTCCGACACGGCGAGTTCAAGCTTCGCGAGCTCCTCGCCGGCGGGCAGGGCTGCCGCCTTCGTGCCGCCGTAGAGGAAATGCTCGACCAGGTGGGCGATCGCTTCCGAATCGGTTTCGCTCTTGAACACATGGCCGTCGCGTTCGAGATGGCGGCGCAGCGAGGCGAAGTTCTCGATGATGCCATTGTGGATGACGGCGATGCGGCCCGTCATCCCGGTATGCGGATGCGCGTTGGCCTCGGTGGGCGCGCCGTGTGTGGCCCAGCGCGTGTGCGCCATCCCGGCGGTTGCGCGGGGGGGCGGCGCGGGGAGCGCGGCTTCGAGTGCGGCGATCTTGCCGGGCTTCTTGTGGATGACGAGGCCGCGGCGGGTGGCAAGCGCGATGCCCGACGAATCATATCCGCGGTATTCGAGCCGCTTGAGCCCCTCGACCAGGATGGGACACGCGTCCGCCTTGCCTACATAGCCTATGATTCCGCACATGGCGCCGGGCCTATTCCCCGATTACCTTGATGATGAGACGTTTCCGCCTCCGGCCATCGAATTCGGCATAGTACACCTGCTGCCACGGGCCGAGATCGAGTGCGCCGTTGGTGACGGGCACGATGACCTGATGGCCGACGAGCAGGTTCTTGAGGTGGCTGTCGCCGTTCGTCTCGCCCGTGCGGTGATGGCGATAGTCATTGCGGAATGGAGCGAGTTTCTCGAGCCATTCGTCGATATCCTCGATCAGGCCGTCCTCGGCGTCATTGATATAGACGCCGGCGGTGATATGCATGGCGGCGACGAGGGCCATGCCTTCCCTGATGCCGCTTTCACTCACGATGCGCGCGACGTCACCGGTTATGTTGATGTACTCGCGGTGCGTGCGGGTGTTGAACCAGAGGTATTCCGTTTTGGATTTCATCAGAGAGATGGGGAAAAGGACACAAAGGACGAAAAGGACGGAGCCATGGGCGGTTACTTGACGCGGACGCAGCGGAAGCCGAGATTGTCGAGCCAGTGCCCCTGGCCAAGGCCGCCGCGCGTGGCGCAGCGAATGCTGTCCGGCGAGCTGCCCCAGCCACCGCCGCGCCAGGAGCGCTTGATGCCCGCGTCGGGCCCGGCGGGATTGCGCGCGGTTCCGGCGCCGGCATAGGCGCGTTCGCCATACCAGTCGAGGCACCATTCCCAGACATTGCCTGCCATGTCATAAAGGCCGAACCCGTTGGGCAGGTAGGAGCCGACGGGCGCGAGCTTTGCATGGCCGTCGCGCGGGGCGCCGCGTTCATCCTTGTGGTCGAAGTTCGCCTGGGGGATGTCGAACGCGGCGGGCGCGGAGGGGCCCCACGGATACGGCTGCTGGACGAGGCCGCCGCGCGCGGCGTACTCCCACTCGGCCTCCGTGGGCAGGCGGTACGAGCCGGCAGGGACGCCCTCGCGCGTGCAGCGCCACGCGCAGAACGCCATCGCGTCGTCCCAACTGACCTGAGTCGCGGGCTCGACCGGGAGGGGTGTGCTGCCGCGTTCGCGCCGGTATTCCGGGTTGAACAGAAGGAACTCCGCGTGGGTCACCTCCTGCCTGTCCATCCAGAACCCGTCAAGCGTGACGCGGTGGACGGGGCGTTCGTCGGCGTTGCCGTCGTTCGAGCCCATGAGGAATTCGCCGGCCGGTATGTAACTCATCGGCCGCATGGGCTCGAAGCTGAAGCGTGACGGATAACGGTTGACCGCGGGGGCGCCGGGCGAGGCGTCGGGCGACACGTGCTCGGGCATTCCGCGTCGCTGGCGCCGTGCGCCGACGATAATGATCGCGACGAGCGCCGCGACGGCGGCGACAAGCATGAGCGTTCTCACTAGCGGGACGCGCTGTTGCATACGGAAGATCACCGGCCCTGCGCGGCCGGGCGGGCGCGGGGCGATTCAAGGAGTGACAGCAGGCCGATGTAGAGGAATCCAGCGGCGTTGCAGAGGACGAAATAGGTGACCATGTACTGGTGATGCGCGAGCGAGATGACCACGCACAACAGTGAATAGAGACCGAGAAGAAGCTCGACCGCGGTGACCGGCGTTGCAGGAATCGCGTACGAGGAGAGCGCGCCGCGGACGATGCCGCCGCGCTTGGGCGTGCGGACGAACCCGGTCTTGTGGCCGGCGAGGGCTTCGACCACGGCTTTCGCGTTGTTTACCGTCAGCCCGACACCCACGCACATCACCCATGGCAGATAGAGAATGCGCTGGAGCCAGTTGCGGTGGAGCGTGTACTGCGCGCAGAAGAGTATGGCCGTCGAGCCGACGAAGCTGGTGGCAAAGCAGGCGAGCAACAACACCCACGCCCATACCGGCAGCATCTGCTGTGAAAAGAACAGCACGGGCAGCGTGCAGCACACCATGACCAGTATGAGCGGGTAGACGCAGTAGTATGTGAGGTGGAAGAACGCCTGAAGTTTCCTGAACAGCGAATCGTCCGACGCGAACACGCGCGGGAGGATTTTGATCGCGGTCTGGATCGAGCCTTTTGCCCACCGGTGCTGCTGCGTCTTGAACGCATTGACGTCGATGGGCAGCTCGCCCGGCGTTTCGAGGTCGAAGACGAAGCGCATGTGCCAGTTGGCGAGCTGGGCGCGGTAGGACAGGTCGATATCCTCGGTGAGGGTGTCGGCCTGCCAGTTTCCAGCGTCGATGATGGCCTGTCTGCGCCAGACGCCCGCGGTGCCGTTGAAATTCATGTAGAGGCCGTTCCACCCGCGTGCGCTTTGCTCGATGGCGAAATGGGTGTCCATGGCGATCGCCTCGGCAATCGAGAGCCACGAGTCGGTCGCGTTGATGTGCGTCCAGCGGGTCTGCACGGTGCCGCAGCGCGCGTCCGTCACGAGATAGGGGACCGTCATGCGCAGGAAGCTGGCCGGGGGGATGAAATCCGCGTCGAAGATGGCGACGAACTCGTCCGTGGTCCTCTCGAGGCCATAGCGCAGCGCGCCGGCCTTGTAGCCCTCGCGGGTCGGCCGGCGGATATGCTCGATGCGGACGCCCTGGTCGCGGAGCTGGGCGATGCGGCGGGCGGCGATGGCGGACGTTTCGTCATTCGAGTCGTCGAGGACCTGGATGAGATGTTTCTCGCGCGGATAGTCGATGGCGGCGACGGCGTCGATGAGGCGCTCGACGACGTAGCGTTCGTTGTAGAGCGGGAGCTGCGTCGTCACGCCGGGCAGGCTGGCGTCGTCATGCGTCCGCCGGAAGGCGGCGGCGAAGGCTTCCGAGCCGCTGGCCCGGCGTCCGCGGCTTTTCATGAAGAGGAAGAGGAGGACGTAGCAGTTCGCGCCGTAGAGAAAGAGGAGCAGCGCGCACAGCAGGTAGACCGCCGTGAGCGCGAACAAGCCGATGTGACCGACAGTTTCCATCAAAAGAGAGACCGCGCAGCCTGCCGCTCGAGTCCGGGTGCGCATCGGGCACCCGCGCCGTTAAATGCGGCCACCATTATAGCAGAATGCCGCGGGGATGTAAAACACGGGCGTGCAGCAACGGTCCCGGCGGCGCACGCGGCCGGGGCCGCCCCTGTGTCAGCGCAGCAGGGCCGCAAGGCGCGGCGCGAACACGAGCGCGCCGATCACGGCGGATCCGATGGCGGTTATGAGCACCGCGCCGGCGGCGACGTCCTTTGCCCTGCCCACGAGCGGATGGTACTCGGGCGACGTCGCATCGGCAAGGAACTCGAGCGCCGTGTTGAGCGCCTCGGCCGTCCATACGCTCATGATGCACAGGATCAACAGGCACCATTCCGGCCGCGTCACATCAAGCGCCCAGCCGGCGGAGCAGACAATGAGCGTGGCGAGGGCATGAATCCACGCGTTGCGCTGGGAACGGAGCATCACGAGGATACCGTTCAGCGCATACGCGAACACACGGATGCGTTGTGGCAGTTGCATTGGACTAGTACCTGCTTTCACAGAAAAGCGATAGTATGACGAGCGCGGCATGGCAGATGGCACGGCGCTGGCGCGCAGGCGATGCGCGGGCATCGCTGAGCGACGGCAACACCGCCAGATGCCGTGCCCC
>JAAYZF010000286.1 GCA_012514975.1 bacterium | reverse complement strand
GTCGACGACATCGCCGAGCGCCGCGCGCAGTTTGTCAAAGTCGACTTTCCCCTCGACGATGCACTCGGGGCACATCTCGCGCAACAGCGCAAGAAGACGGTCTGTGGCAGGTTCGGACTCTTTTTTCACCGGCTCGGTCTGCCTCATGTTGTTTGTCCTGTACTGCGCTAACGCGTTAGATGTTCCAGTTCATCTCGTTGATGAACTGGATCGGTGACAGACAAGGAATGCGATATGCCTCGCAGACGTTGGGAATTTTCGGCTTTGCCGCTGATCCCGAGGGCACTTCCGACGTGACGACGTTCCATCCCTTCTGCCGTGCCAGGGCGATGACATACGGGTCCGCTTCCGGAATGGTCCTGTTGACGTCAACAAGGCCGGGAAAGCGTGCCAGTATCTCAAACGTCAGTTCCACTTGTTCATCATCCAGGTGCTTGACCATCACGCCGGCATGCTCCTTGACAAACTCGAACAGGTCGTCATTGCCGGCATCGAGTTCGTCATATACTTCCTGTGGGATGACGAGTTCGCCCTGATTGATGTGCGTTTCCATCTTCCGCCAGACCGACGCGAAGTTGCGCGGCGGATACATGAAGCGCCACATCGTCACGAGCGCGCTGGTGTCGAAGCAGTAATAGGCGAACAGTTCCGTCATGCAGCCTGGTGTTCCTTCAGAAGACGCGACACTGCATCAACGTACTTCGGTTTGATGCCAAGACAATCGGCAATCTCCTTGTAGCTGATCCGCTGATTGCCGAACGCTTCGTAGACAAGCGAGACGAACGGCCTGCCGTTCTCCCGGACACACGTTTTGGCCGGCACAGGCTTGCCAAAATGTTTCTCCTTGCTCAACTCTTCGTACAACTTTTCGTAGTGATCGCAGAGCGTGCTGTATGCCGCATCAGAGAGCCGTCCCGACGTCAACAGACGCGTTGCTATCACATGAGCGCTGACCCGGAAACGATCCGCAACCTGATCGATCTCGCTGTCTTTCCATGCCTGGCCAGCCCGGTGCTGCGTCACAACATTCATGTGTATCAGCGTGTCAACCTGGACTAGGAATTCCGCGGCAAAGGCGTTGCAGAATTGTTCGGCGCGTCTGCCTTCCGACGTGAGGCGCGACTCCCGCGTGTTGTCCAGCACGCCGCTCTTGCCTAGAAGAAGGTGCGCGTATTCATGGAAGAGGGAGAAAGACTTGCCGGCGTAGCTGTCCTTGTGGTTCAGGACGATCAGCGGGGTATACGTGTCCGCTATGGAGAACGCGCGCGCCTCGGCAAGCGGGAAGGGAAGCTCCGCAACGAAGAAGCCGTGGCTTTCGAGCGCACCCTTGCGTGCTTCGAACGCGCTCGCGTTGCTGGAACAGCGGGAGAGTGTCTGCTCGCTGAACCCAAGGAACGCGCGTGCCGCACGGGCAAGCGCAGCAGGATCATCGTCCGTTGTTGCGGAGCCAACTCTCTGAACAGGTCGGTGCCCGCTCTCCCCGATGAATTCGCGTGCCGCGTTCTGAATGGCGCGGGCGCGCCTGATCGCGAGTATCGTCTTGATGCTGAACGGTTCCGCCTTGTCCTCTGGAAGACGGCGGAAGTCGCCGGGCACGGGCGGCTCCGCCGGGGGGGTGGGGAGGAAGAAGGCGGCCAGGGGCCGCTTCAGAAACGTCGCAAGTTGACGCACGTGCGCGAGCGTTGGTGTTTGCTCGCCCTGTTCCCATGCCTCAACCGTGCTCAGGGCAAGGCTGAGGCGCCCTGCAACATCCTGAACAGACTTGCCTGCGCTCTGACGAGCCCATTTCAGCACATCGGGCTTGACGGGTATGTTGATGGCGTGCTGTGGCATGCTGAATGTCTAAGCCGTGACAGGCTTGATTGTTGTGACAGACCGTATTGTAGCAAAACACGGCGCGCGCTGCAATCATGCCTTCACGCAGTTTTCCAGGATCCACCGTGCCGCGGCGGGAAGGTCGTCGACGATCGCATCCGTCTGCCCGGGTTCGAGACGCGCGGCGACATCGGCGCCGTGGCCGGTTTTTACCAGCACGCATTTCGCCCCGATGTTCCGCCCGGCACCGAGATCATACAGGCGGTCGCCGATGAAGTACGCGCGGGAGAGATCGAGACCAAGCTGCCCGGCCGCGCGGGTGAGCAGGCCGGTGTTGGGTTTCGTATCGGGATGATTCGCGGCGCGCAGCTCGGGGAAGATCGCGTCAGGATAGTGGTATGCGCTGTACACGCCGTCGAGCTCGACGCCGGCTGCTTCCCACAGCAGTTGTGCCATGCGGTCGTTCACCGCGCCGACCATCTCGCGCGTCACCCAGCCGCGCGCGACGGCGGCCTGGTTGGACACGACGACCAGTGCAAATCCCGCGTCCTTCAGCGCGCGCAATGCCCCTGCCGCGCCCGGCAGCAGTTCCATCCTCTCAGGCCCGAACCGGTACGCCGGCAGCGTGCTGATTGTGCCGTCACGGTCGAGGAACACGACCGGCTGGCGCTGTTGCGCGCGACCGCGCACCTGCATTTCACGGCACGTCACCGCGCCTTCCGCAAGCGTGTACACCCAGTACCGGTGCGGCGGCTCGGCAAACGACGGCGCGGCGGCGAAGAACGTCGGCCGGCCCGCGCCGCCTTCCTCAGCCTGCTGCGCGGACGTGCCGTCAACGCTGAACAGCGGAACGCCGCGATGATAATGGCCGCACAGCACGAGCTTCACCACACCGCTCCGCACGATCACGTCGCGCAGATGCTCCGCTTCGCGATACGCGTGCGGATAGCCGGGCGTCTCGAACGGCCAGGCGATGTAATGCTGCACATGGATCTGCGGCAGCGAGGCGCGGTCGGCTATCGCCTGCACGAACCGCTCCCGCTCGTCGAGCAGGCGCTGCGGCACGTGACAGTCGATCTCGTCGTCATGGAAACACAGCACCCTGTGGCCGCACAACGCCTGATCGTCCGGCAGATGGCCGAACACGCTCCTGACAAGGCCCGCATGGTCGTGATTCCCGTGGATGACGACATGCGGGCAGTGCACGCCGCGCAGCAGCTCCGCGATCAGCCGCAGGTCATCCTCGCCGCGGCGGCGCATGGCCGGATCGTCCATCGCATACAGCGGATAGTCGAGCAGATCGCCCGAGACGGCCAGCAGGTCAGGCTTTTCCGCCTTGATCTGTTCGAGCGCCGCGCGCAACAACCGCGGCACGCGCCGGCTCAGCCGCGCCGTCTCGATTGATGTCCCGGGGAGATGATGCCGCAGGTGGAGGTCGGTAAGGTGGACGATCGTCATGGGAGGAACGGATCATTTGACATTTGACATTTGATATTTGGCATTGGGCATCCGGTGGTGCGACGGGATACCAGATATCACATGTCACATGCCAACTATCACATCGCAGTCAAGCTGCTCTACCTCAAGCCCAGAACAATCATTGCCGCCACAGGCACGGGCACCGCGCCGTCAACGACCCACGTGTTCGAGAATGTGGCGCCCGACTTTTTTCTCCATTCCCTGCCGTCGAACGTCCAGGTATTCGCGAATGACGCGCCGGACTTGGGCCTGAGTTCCTTGCCGTCCCACACGTAGGTGTTGGCGAATGACGCGCCGGTCTTGCGCCTGAGCTCCTTGCCGTCCCAAGTCCAGGTGTTGGCGAAGGTTGCGCCGGATTTCGGCCGCACTTCCCTGCCGTCGAAGACGAGCGTGTTGGCAAAGGTCGCGCCGGACTTGGGCCGCATTTCCCTGCCGTCCCAGACCCATGTACTGGCAAAGCTCGCGCCCTGTTTTGGCCTAAGCTCGGCCGCGAGCACCGTCGCACCAGCGAGTGCAATGGCGGCGAGACAGGCTGCGTGCGCTGTGAACGGGTGCATGGCAGTGCGCATGCCGTGAGTGATGTCTTCACGGAAGAGGCCCGGCCGCGGCCGGGCTGGCGACCGTCGCGAGCGAACCATGCTTAACTAAACACGGCGAATTTCGCCTTGGCCGTGCGGCACACGGGGCAGTAGTCCGGCACACCGCCCTCCTCGACCGTGTAGCCGCAGACGGGGCAGATATGGATCGCGCCGACCTTGATGTCCTCATTCTTCTCGGCGCATTTCTTTGCGTCCTTGTACATCTGCTCGTGGATCTTCTCCGCTTCGAACGCGTAGTGCGTGGAGAGCTCGGCCCCTTTCTCGCCCTCGAACTTCGCCGTGTTGTTGTAGACCGGGTACATCTCCGTGATCTCGAAATTCTCGCCGCCGATCGCCGCGTCGAGATTCTTCACGCTGTCGTTGATGTAGCCCAGATTCCGCGCGTGGTTGTGCGCGTGCACCTGCTCGGCGTAGGCGACTGCCTTGAACATGCGCGCGAGATTCGGCTTGCCTTCCTTCGCGGCAATGTCACTGAACGCGAGATACTTCATGTGCGCCATCGATTCGCCTGCAAAGGCTTCCTCAAGGGCCTTCTTCGTCATGGCTCTCATCGTGTCGTCTCCTCGGGAATGGTCAACGGGCTTTGTGTCAGCGGGGTGCTACTGCAGCGCAAGCGCGGCGGAATTCTGCCACAGGCCGTGGATGTTGCAGTACGACATGGCGAGAATCGTGCCCGGCCTGTCCGTCTTGAAGACGAAAGTGGCTGACGGCGCGGTGTAGACCGTGCTGGTGTCGGGCCCCTCGGTCGATGCGCCGTGCGCGGCAAACTCCGCCCTGCCGATCTGGCAGGGGAACTTGCCTTCGGCAGGCATGAAATACACGTCGATCCACGCGATGAAATGCGCGGTCGTGTTCGGATGCGGGATTTCCTTGCCGACGCTTACGGTGACCGCGACGGGCTGGCCCTTCTTTGCCGCGCCCGCGATCTCGATTACCGGAACATGCTTCTCGGCCTTCCAGTCAGCCGTCTTGAAGAGCTCAGCAATCTGTGTCATGACACGCTCCAATTCGGATTACCGGCGCAAGAGACAGCGCTGCACCGTCCGGTGTCCTGCGCCATGTCAACGTAATGTGGTTCGCCGCCCTGCTATTGGTGCGCACAAGATTGTGCCGCGCACTACAGTATAGCAGAACACCCGCGCGAAGTCAATTAATGGCGACGGGCCGCACGCGCCTGCTCCGGCATGTCACTCCCCCGGCGCGGTGCGCATCCGTGCCTCGACCGCCTCGATCGACGCGGGGATCGCCGATGGTTCCGCGACTGCGCGCGCGGCGGCGGGGATGTCCTTCAGCCCGCTGCCCGTCAGCAGCAGCACCGCCGTGTCCGCCTGCCTTACCAGGCCGGCCGCGCGTGCCACGAGCAGGCCCGCCCACGCTGCCGCCGCCGCGGGTTCCACGAACACCCCCGTTGCCGACGACACCTCCTTGATCGCGCCGATGATCGCCGTCTCGTCCGCGGTGACGCAGAAGCCGTTCGTCTCGCGCAGCGCGCGCAGCGCCATCACCGCGTTGCGCGGCGCGGCGACCACGAGCGAGTCGGCGATGGACGCGGCATGCTCGCGCGTTGCTGCCGTGCCGTCCGCGCCGTTTCGCCACGCCTGCGCGAGCGCATCCGCCCCGCTTGGCTGCACGGCGATCAGCCGCGGCATGCGCTCGATCCATCCCAGCCGCTTAAGATCGGCAAATCCCTTCCACACACCGGCGAGTATCGCCCCGTCGCCCGCAGGCACGACCACGTGGTCGGGCACGGTGAAGCCGAGCTGCACGGCGATCTCCCATGCCGCCGCCTTCTTTCCCTCGATGGTCCACGGAGAGTACGCCGTGTTGCGGTTGTGCCAGCCGAAGCGGCGCGTTGCCTCGATGCTCAGCTCGTAGCACTGGTCGTATGTGCCGCTGATGGCGAACAACGTCGCGCCGTATGCGGCAAGCTGCACCAGTTTCGCGCGCGGCGCGCCCGCCGGGACGAACAGATGGCAGCGCAGCCCCGCCGCGGCGCACAGGCCCGCGAGCGATGCGGCCGCATTGCCCGTCGAGGCGCACGTGAGCGCTGCGCAGCCGCGCGCGCGTGCCATGGCGATGACGAGCGCCGTCGCGCGGTCCTTGTACGACCCCGTCGGCTCTACGGTGTCGTCCTTTACCCACACGTGCTGCATGCCGGCCAGCGCGGCGAGCCGCTGAGACGGGTAGAGCGGCGTGTTGCCGACACGAAGTCCATGGTGCACGCCGCCGGCAGCAGGCAGCAGCATGTCCGACGCGGCGGCCTCTCTCCTGCGTCCGCGTTTCCACGCGTCGCAGTCATACACGCATTCGAGCACACCGAGCAACGGCCTGCCCGCCTGCTGCTTTGCGGCGCACCCCGGGCAGACGTACTCGGGCGCGCTCTCCCCCGCGTATTCCGCGCCGCAGGTGACGCACCGGAGCAGATATTGCGCTTCTGACGCACTCATGGAAGATGCCGGCATGATACACCATTATAGGATTCGCCCCGCGCGAACGCAACCTCGAAGGGCCTTGCCAATGCACTGGAAAACAGAGATGCGCCGCGCCGCGAGCCACGGCTCTCACCGCAGCCGCGCGACGATCATTTCCATCTGCGCCATCTGGCGTTCCATGCTGGCAACCATGGCGAATTGCGTGCGCGCGCGGTCGAGATTCTGTCCCGGCCGGTGCGTCTTGAAATACACGTCGCCCTCGAGATAATCCGTGAGAAACCGGATGCCGATCTCGAGCGTGATGAGCATGCCCGAGAAGGGGAGCAGGTCGGCCTCGAGCGGCGAGAGCAGCGCGCGCGCGGACGAAAGATATCCGTCGGCAAGCGCGGCGAACAGGTCGAGACTCATGCCCACCCTGGCCAGGTCGCGCTCATCTTCGGCGGCGAGCGCCGTGGTCGTGCGCACGCAGTCGCCGAAGTCATACAATGACAGGCCGGGCATGACAGTGTCGAGATCGATGACGCACACGCCGTCGCCGGTGGCATCGTCAATCATGACGTTGTTGATCTTGGTGTCGTTGTGCGTGACGCGCACGCACAGCTCGCCGCGGCCGGCGAGAGTGGTGAGCCGCGTGGTCATCTCCTCGCGCGCGAGGACGAAGGCGATCTCCGCGCCGGCGCCCGCGGCGCGGTTGTGCGCGTCGGCGCCGATGGCCTCCTTGAGCCGTGCCAGCCGCGACGGCGTGTGGTGAAATGCCGGGATCGTCTCGTGCAGCGTCGCGGCGGGGAAATCGGAGAGCATCGCTTGGAACGCGCCAAAGGCGCGCGCGGCCGCAAACGCCTGCGAGCGGTTCTGCACCACGTCATACGTCCGTGCGCCCTCGATGAACACGTAGACGCGCCACCAGTTGCCCGCCTCGTCGCGGTGATACGCCTTGCCGTCACGCGCAGGGACGACCGTCAGCGTGCCGCGCTCGATGTTGGCCGGCGATGCAGTTGCGAGCTTCGCGCGCACATGGCCCGTCACGCGGACGATGTTCTGCATCAGCCTGTCGGGCGCGGCGAAAATGCGATGGTTGACGCGCTGCAGTATGTATCGCACGAGCCTGCCCGCCGCGACGCATTCGACGCAATACGTGTCGTTGATGTGCCCGGTGCCGTACGGCGCGGCGCTGCGGAAGGCGCCCGGCACGGTGAACTGCCGCACTATGGATGCACAGTCGTACGCCATGGTCCTACTATTGTACGCAGACGGGCCTTTGCGCGCAATCGGCCGGTTTGGTATAATTGTGCGGGCATGAAACGACGGCGCAGACAGAAAGCCTCCTTACGCATCCGCGCGCTCGATCCAGACGCGTGGAAGGTGTTCTCGCGCAAAGCCGGCGCGATGAAACACAAGAGCGCCAAGCGCGCCGCCCAGAAACGCCGCAACGAACTCGACCAGTCTGTCTCCGACGCACTGGGGCGCACTGGGGTCAGGCCCTAAATTGTCAATACCGGGGTCGGGCCCGGAATTGCCAGCTCGTCAGATGTCGTGTTTCTGTACGAAGGCCTGTCCGCGATTCCGCACGCGGCTCGGAAGCTGACGCAAAGTCCGAATGGTATCACAATCAGCCCTGCGTGAACTGACATCAGACTGACAATTTGGGGCCTGACCCCGTATGACATGGAGAGACGAGCCGGGACATCCGCTGCGCCTTTCCTCTCGCTGAACACGTTCCTTCGCGAGCGGTTCGGCGGGAAGACGCGCCGCATTCCGCTTTCACTGCACCGGCCGTGCCCGAACCGCACGGGCGGCAAGACGGGCTGCATCTTCTGCCTGCCCGAAGCGTACGAGCCGGCCGCTGCGTTCAGCCGCGGGTCCGTCACGGAACAGATCGAGCGACATGTCGCGCGTGCGAAGGACTGCACGAAGTTCATCGCGTACTTCCAAAGCGGCAGCAACACCGCCGGCCCGGTCGATGAGCTTGAGGCTGCATTCAGCGAGGCGCTCGCTTTCGATGAGATCGTCGCGCTTAGCATCGCTACCCGGCCCGATTGCCTCTCGCCTGAGTCGCTCGGGCTCATCAAGCGTCTCCAGGCTGGAAAGGAAACCTGGGTCGAGCTTGGTGTGCAGACCGCGCATGACAGGACGCTCGCGCTGCTGGATCGAGGACATGATGCAGCGTGCTCGCTCGATGCGATCGCCCGCCTGCGTGCCGCCTGCGTGCCGCACATCGTGCTGCATCTCATCGCCGGTCTGCCCGGCGAGTCTGAAGCGGAGATGATCGAGACAGTGAGCGCATTCAGTGTCAGTGCAGGCAGCCGGCCCCGCCCGGCGGGATTGCCACGCCGGAGTGTGGGCAGCGGTCCGGCGGAACCCGGGAACAACCGGTCGCGCTTCGCGGCATCGGCACCTGGAGCGCCCCAGTCCCATCCGCTCGGCTTCAAAATCCACCATCTTCAGGTCGTTAAAGGCACTCCTCTGGAAGCTCTGTGGCGCGAGGGTCGCGTGCCGACATACGCGCTGGATGACTACGCGCGCCTGCTCGTCACGCTGCTCGAGCACACGCCGGAGGATGTGGTGATTCACCGCGTGATAGGCGACGTGCCGGACAGGCATCTGGTTGCCCCGCGATGGGATGCGGGGAAAGCCGCGGCGCTGCAGCGCATACTGGCAGAGTTCAAGAACCGCAAAACCCGCCAGGGCAGGCTGGCAAAGGAGGACGTATGAGGAACATCCACCTCTATTGACAATTATTCTCAATAAGGATATACTCTCGCATAACAATGTACCTGGAGTTACCTATGTCCACAGCGCAGAATCTTCAAGATGCCTTCGCCGGCGAAAGCCAGGCCAACCGCAAGTATCTAGCCTTTGCCAAGAGAGCTGAAGCAGAGGGTTTCAAGCAGGTCGCAAAGCTGTTCCGCGCGGCTGCCGAAGCGGAAACGGTGCATGCGCATGCCCATCTCCGCGTTATGGGCGGCATCAAGGCCACTGCCGAGAACCTGCAGACCGCGATCGAGGGTGAAGGCTACGAGTTCAAGGAAATGTACCCGGGGTTCCTTCGTGAAGCCGAAGCGGAGAACAACGCCGCGGCGACCGTTTCCTTCAGGAACGCCCTTGCGGTCGAGGAGATCCACCACTGCCTCTACATGGGTGCGCTGAAGTCGGTCCAGAGTGGCAAAGACCTCGCCGCGGCGCCGATCTACGTGTGCCAGGTATGCGGCAACACCGTGAGCGGCCATGCGCCAGAGACGTGCCCGGTGTGCAAGGCGGTCGACAAGTTCGTGGAAGTGAAGTAGCATGAGCGCATCCCCTGCCCGCATCTGGCGATGCGGAGTTTGCGGCTACGTTCACCGTGAAGCCGAGCCGCCCGAGTGCTGCCCCGTGTGCGGCGCGGCGCGTTCGGATTTTGAAGCGTTCGCCGAGGAACGCCCGGCACAGCCCGCCACGGCGAACCGCTGGCAGTGTCTCAACTGCAGTTATATCCATGAAGGCACGGCGCCGCCCGATGAATGCCCCGTGTGCGGCGCGCCGAGAGACCGGTTTGTGCCGCTGGCTGAAGAACGCGCGGCAGTCGCTGCCGGCGAGTTCACCGGCCATCTTGTCGTTGTAGGCGCGGGCATTGCCGGCGTTGCCGCCGTCGAGGCGTTCCGCTCGGTCAATCCGGGCGGCACGATCACCCTGCTTGCGCACGAGCCGGAGCTGCCGTACTACCGCCTCAACCTCACGAGGTACCTTGCGGGCGAACTGGCGCTCAAAGACCTGCCGATCCACGATGCCGCGTGGTATTCGAAGCGGAACATCGACGTGCGCCTGGGGGCCGAGGCGGGCGGGCTGTTGCTTGATGAGCGGCGCGTGCTGCTGCATGACGGCACGGCGCTGCCGTTCGACCGCCTGGTGCTCGCCGCCGGCGCGCATGCATTTGTACCGCCGCTTCACGGCGCGCACCTCGACGGCGTCACCTGCCTGCGCACGCTGCGCGATGCGGAAGCCATCCGCGCGCGCGTCAAGGCGGGCACGCGCGTCGTATGCATTGGCGGCGGATTGCTGGGTCTCGAGACGGCCGGCGCACTCGCGGCGCAGCATGCCGACGTCACGCTGCTCGAAGGGCACGAGTGGCTCATGCCGCGGCAGTTGAACAGGCGGGCGGGGGAGATTCTCGCGCAGCACATCTCGTGCATTGGCGTCAACGTGCGCCGTCTTGCACGCACGCAGGAGCTGCTCGGCGCCGGGCATGTCACGGGCGTGCTGCTTGATGACGGCGCGCGTCTGCCGGCAGACATGGTGGTGATCGCCACCGGCGTGCGGCCCAACAGCCATCTTGCACGGCGTGCCGGCCTTGATGTCGGCAAGGGCGTCACCGTCAACAATCATCTCGTCACATCGCATCCGGAGGTGTTCGCCGCAGGAGATGTCGCCGAGCACCGCGGAGTCCTGTACGGCAGTTGGGGCGCATCGCAGTTCCAGGGCAGCATCGCGGGCATGAACGCCGCGGGCGTCGCCACGGAATTCGGCGGGCTGCCGCGGTCGAACACGCTGAAAGTGCTTGGCGTCGACATGTTGAGCATCGGGCAGTTCGAGCCTGAAGACGGAAGCTACACCGTGCTCGAAGCGGAAGACCGCGGCGTGTACAAGCGCTTCGTGCTGCGCGACGGCAGGCTGATCGGCTCGGTACTCGTGGGCGACACAGCGGCATCCGCGCGGATCAGGCAGGCGATCGAGCGCGGCGAGGATTTCTCGCGCGCGGCGCAGGAGCATGCGACGGCGGAAGCCTTTGCCGCATGCTTGACGTATTGAGCCGGTACGGCTATAATTCTATGATTCCAAAGCTGTTCCGCGCCTTCGAGGCGCCAACCTCATGGATTCAACGACTATGCATGCGTACCGGACTCATACTTGTGGAGAATTGCGCACCAGCCACGTTGGCCAGCGCGTCAAGCTGGGCGGCTGGGTGCACCGCAAGCGCGACCACGGCGGCGTGCTGTTCATCGACCTGCGCGACCACTATGGCATCACGCAGATTGTTTTCCATCCCGAACAGGCCGCATTGCTCGAGCGCGCTGCGCACCTCAGCACCGAGAGCGTCATCATCATTGTCGGCGACGTGGTTGCGCGGTCGGCCGACACGGTGAACACGAAGATCCCGACGGGCGAAATCGAAGTCAATGTCGTCGAGCTCGGCATCGAGTCAGTTGCGAAACCGATACCGTTCCAGGTGGCGGACGCCGAGGCGTGCAACGAGGATCTGCGCTTGCGCTATCGTTTTCTCGATCTGCGCCGCGAGAAGCTGCATGCGAACATCATGCTGCGTGCGGCGGTGATCAAGAGCATCCGCGAGCATCTCGAGGCGCGGGGTTTTGCCGAATTCCAGACGCCGATCCTGGCGAACAGCTCGCCCGAGGGCGCGCGCGACTATCTCGTGCCGAGCCGCGTCCACCCGGGGCAGTTCTACGCGCTGCCCCAGGCGCCGCAGCAGTACAAGCAGCTTCTCATGATCTCGGGGTTTGACCGGTATTTCCAGATTGCGCCATGCTTCCGCGACGAAGACGCGCGCGCGGACCGCAGCCCGGGAGAGTTCTACCAGCTCGATCTCGAGATGGCGTTCGTCACGCAGGAGGACGTGTTCGCCGTGGTGGACGAGCTGATGGTTCACCTGGTCGGGAAGCACGGCACACAGCAGTTGCAGTCAAAGGAATTCCCGCGTTTCGGCTACAAGGATGCGATGAACCGGTTCGGTACGGACAAGCCGGACGTCAGGTTCGGGCTCGAGATGGTCGACCTGACGGAGGCGCTTGCGGCGTCCGAATGCAGGATACTCCAGCAGGCGAGGAAGCCGGGCGGGGCGATCAAGGCGCTGAAGTATCCCGGCGGCACGTCTGCTCCGCGGTCGTTCTTCGACGGCATGCAGGAGTTTGCGCGCGAGCAGGGGCTGGGCGGCATGGCGTATCTCGAGTATGATGCCGACGGGATCAAGGGGCCGATCGTCAAGTTTCTCTCGAAGGGCGATCTCGATGCGATCGCCAAAGGCACGGGCGCACGGACGGGCGACGTCGTCTTCTTTGCCGTGTCGAAGTGGGAGACGGCGTGCAAGGCCATGGGCGCCCTGCGGCTCGTGCTGGCCGAGCGGATGGGGTTGCGCGATCCGGGCGTGCTGGCGTTCTGCTGGGTGACGGACTTCCCGATGTTCGAGAAGGATGCGCAGACGGGCCGGACGGCGTTTTCGCACAACCCGTTCTCGATGCCGCAAGGCGGGATGAAGGCGCTGCTCGAAAAGGACCCGCTCGATGTCCTTGCCTGGCAGTATGACATCGTGTGCAACGGGATCGAGCTGTCGAGCGGCGCGATCCGCAATCACCAGCCCGAGGTGATGTACAAGGCGTTCGAGATCGCCAACTACACGCGCGAGGAAGTGGACGAGCATTTCGGCCACATGATCCGCGCGTTCGAGTATGGCGCACCGCCGCACGGCGGGATAGCGCCGGGCATAGACCGGCTGGTGATGATCCTGGCGGGCGAGCCGAACATCCGCGAGGTGATCGCGTTTCCGAAGAATCAGAAGGCGCAGGACGTTCTCGTGGGCGCGCCGTCGGCCGTGATGCCCGAGCAGCTCGCGGAGCTCCACATCAGGATCGTGGAAGAGTGAGGGGGAAGGGACGGAAGGGACATAAAGGACGCAAAGGACGTAAAAGCATCATTCCATCATTCCAGTATTCCAGTATTCCAGTATTCCAATACTCGATTCCCGCCGTACGCGTCGTGCGGCTGAGACGCCTTTGAAAGCGGGGTGTTTCGCCGGGGTGATGACGCCGAGCCTTGATAAAATCAGCGTTTCAACGGGCAGGGGCTTGACAAATCAAGGCAAATAGGGTATACTAGACGCGGTCAAGAACGGTGACGCTGCTCGAATTGCGGCAATGACGTGCAGGCAGCAGCCACGCGAACCCTGCATGCGAAGAGGAGCAATTGGGTGCGACACTGTCGAGTAACCCTTAACGCACAACCCAGGAGGAACAATGAACAAGGGTGAACTGATCGAAGCCGTCGCGAAGGAAGCCAACATCTCGAAGAAAGCCGGCACGGACGCGGTGGAAGCGGTGCTCGGCGCGGTCGAGAAGGCGCTGAAGAAGGGCGACAGAGTCGCTCTGATCGGCTTTGGCACATTCTCCGTCGCGAAGCGCGGCGCGCGCAAGGGCGTGAATCCGAAGACTGGCGCGAAGATCACGATCAAGGCGAAGAAGGTCGTGAAATTCAAAGCCGGTGCGGCGCTCGCTGCGTCGGTCAACAAGTAAGTTGACACAAAGACGTACACTGTGCAAGGCCGGGTTCAATGAATCCGGCCTTGCTTTTTTGAACAGGCTCCTCGAGCCCGTTCAAGAAAGCAACGATACGCACCTCTTCTGTTATCAACGCCAGAGACGTGCCGGCACACCGCAGGCCAGCGATGAAGATATGCCATGTCATCACACGGATGATCGTCGGCGGCGCGCAGGAGAACACGCTCGCCACGGCGCTGGGCCTTGCCGCGCGCGGCCATGAGGTGACGCTGCTCACGGGGCCTGGCACGGGGCCGGAGGGCAGCCTGCTCGATGTGTCCGGCGCGCCGTCCGCGCTCAAGGGAGTGCGCCTCGTTGTCGAGCCGCATCTCGTCAGGCCGGTTCACCCGCTTCGTGATGCACTTGCGCTCCGCGCGCTTGAGCAGCATTTCAGACGCGAGACGTATGACATTGTCCATACCCACAGTTCCAAGGCGGGGATCGTTGGCAGGACGGCCGCATGGCGCGCGCGCGCGCGCGGCGCGCCGCTGATCGTGCACACGATCCACGGCCTGGCGTTTGACGCGTTTCAGCCATGGTGGAAAAACCGGCTGTTCATTGCGCTCGAGCGCCGGTGTGCGCGGCATACCGATGCGCTCATCAGCGTGTGCGACGCCATGACGCGCCAGGCGCTCGCGGCCGGCGTCGGGCAGCCGGCACAGTATCAGACCATCTACAGCGGCACTGACTTCAGCGCCTACCCGGCGGCGCAGGCGGCGCGAGGCGGGACACGCGCGCTGCTTGGCTGCCCCGCGGACGCGTTCGTGCTGGGCTTTGCCGGCCGGCTGTTCGCGTTGAAGGGCGCGGAGGAGTTTGTCCGCATCGTTCACGCGGCGAGCGAGGCGGCGCGGGCGGTTCACGGCGTCATCATCGGCGGCGGGCCGTTGCGCGCGCAGCTCGAGGCGCAGGCGCGCGCGTGGGGGCTTGGCGACCGCATGCATTTCACCGGGCTGGTGCCGCCGGAGGCCGTACCGCGCATGCTTTGCGCGGCCGATCTTGTGGTGCACGCTTCGCTGCGCGAGGGGCTTGCGCGCGTGATCGTCCAGTCGCTTGCCCTGGGCGTGCCCGTGGCGGCGTACGATGTCGGCGGCGCGAGGGAAGTGCTCGTTGACGGGGAGAACGGCATCGTGTGCGCGGCGGGTGACGAGCGGGGCCTGACGGCCCGCGTGCGCGAAGCCGTCGCGGACGACGCGTTGCGCGGGCGGCTTGCCAACGGAGCGCGCCGGACGGATGTCTCGCGTTTCGACGTGCGGCGGATGGTCGGGCAGATCGAAGGGCTGTACATGCGGCTGGCCGCGGCTGCGTGCCCGGGGCGGCAGGGCGGCGTGCAGTCGCTCACGGATAAATCTTGAGCTTCCGTTCCTTTTCCCTTTCCCATATCTCCGTTCCATTGCCCCAGAGCGGCCGGTTCTTTTTCCGCTTGGCGAAATGGATTTTCTTGCGCGAGACTATCAGTGTGCGCAGGGTGCTGCGGCTTTTCATGCGGCCGATGCGGCCGAGCGCGGGCACGGTGTCATAGTAGGTGTTGGTGCCGGTGGGATTGGTGAGGAAGGGGACGCCGCCAAGGATGGCGCAGTCGTACACCACGCCTGCCTTGAGATGGCGCAGGCGCGCCCGGTTGTACGATGCAGTCGCGCCGTTCGTGATGGTCACGCCCACCTGCACAAACCCCGTCAGGTTGGTGCACTTGAGCATTCCGAGTTTCCTGCCCACGGCGATGTGCGACGCGGAGCGCGTGCGTATTTTCCTGATGGCGTCCTCGGCATACACCTGGCTGATCCACTGCGGGTCGCGGCGGACAGTCTTCAAGGTGCCCGCACCCCAGACCTGGACGCGGAACTCGGGCATGAAATTCGTCACGGGCAGGTTGAAGAACTCCTCGTTCCCGATGTAACTTCGCGCGTTGACGCGGTGTACTTTCGCCTTCGGGGCAAACAGGCAGGACAGCCCCGGCCCCGCGGCGATCGAGTGAATGCGCGTCGCCGTCGAGGTGACGCTCAAATGCGCCTGTTTTGTGATGATCTGGCTGATGCGGCCGGCGGTGAGGCACAGCGAGCCAGTCTGCCCCTTGCCGAGGTTCACCACCACCGCCGACAGCGCGTTCGACGGCGACACCACCGTGAAACGGTACGGCACCGAGACCCCCTGGCCCGGCTTGAGCGCGCGGACGAACAGGCGCTCGCGATTGCCCGTCGAGCCGATGGTGAGCGTGATGTCAGCGCCCGTGTTCGATATCGCCGCGTCGAGCGCGATCGGGCCGTCGCCGAAGTACGAGACCTTCACCTCGCCGATCTCGACGACGGTCTTCACGGCATGAAGGGGAAGCGAGAGCACGGCTGCAAGAGAAAGAAAGCACCAGAGTTTCATGCGGATCCTCGATAGCGTGTGCGGAATGAGAATGAATGCGTGGTCATGCGTTTCGCGCCTCCGCGCGGGCCGAGGCGAGGTCGGCGTCGACCATCAACTCGATCATTTGACTGAAGGTGACTGAGGGGGCCCAGCCGAGCACGGTGCGCGCCTTGGAGGCATCACCGACGAGCTGGTTCAAGTCTGTCGGGCGGATCAACGACGGGTCGCTCTTCACATGGGCGCGCCAGTCAAGGCCGACGCGGGCGAAGGCGATCTCGGCGACGTCCTGCACGCTGTGCTCGGCGCCCGAGGCGATGATGTAATCGCCCGGCGTGTCCTGCTGGAGCATGAGCCACATGGCGCGGACATAGTCCTTTGCATATCCCCAGTCGCGCGTGGCGGCAAGGTCGCCGAGGACGAGCATATCCTGCAGGCCGCACTTGATGCGCGCGGCGGCGCAGGTGATTTTGCGTGTGACGAATTCGCGGCCGCGGCGGGGCGACTCGTGGTTGTAGAGGATGCCGGAGCAGGCGAAGAGGCCGAGGCGGTCGCGGTAGTTGCCGGTGATCCAGTGGCCGTAGAGCTTGGCGGTGCCATAGGGCGTGCCCGGGCGGAACGGGGTGTGTTCGTTCTGGGGTTTTTCCTCGGGCCTGCCGAACATTTCCGAGCTCGAGGCCTGGTAGAAGCGGACGGACGGTTTGACGCGCCGGATGGCTTCGAGGAGGCGGACGACGCCGAGGCCGTTGAACTCGCCCGTAAGGGCCGGTTCGTCCCACGACTGGGGAATGAACGAGATGGAGGCGAGGTTGTAGATCTCGTCGGGCTGTGTGGCATCGAGCAGGTCGAGCAAGGACATCTGGTCGAGCATGTCGGCCTGATGGAGCGAGATGCGGCCGCGGAGGTGCTCGATACGGTCATGGCGGTCCTCGGGCGAGCGGCGGACCATGCCGGCGACGCGGTAGCCTTCCTCAAGAAGCAATTCGGCGAGGTACGAGCCGTCCTGGCCGGAGATGCCTGTAATCAAAGCGGTCTTCACACAGTCGGTCAGCAAAGAGGAAGCGCACGCCAGCCGTCGAGCCTGACGCGGCGTGGCGGCGGCCCCTGGTTACATGCCCATGTCGATTTTCGAGCCGGGATACGCCGTGAGCCAGAAGGTCGCCATGATCGTGTGATCATCGTCGCGCAGGCGGTACATGATGGCGGTGTCGATGCACTTCTTCCAGTTCTTGTAGATGGTGTGCTCCATTTCCTGGAGCGTGAGCGACTGTGATTCGAAGCGCATGGCGTACTCGTACCCCCAGCCGCGGGTGAGCTCGCGGGCCCAGTTCTTCTGCTGGAGCTCGTAGGAGAGCAGCGGCGTGAAGTCGTCGAACCAGACGCGTGTGCCGACGCGGATGAGATCGGAGACGTCGTGGAGATGGCGGTAGCCGAGATCGACGGTCCATTCATCCTTGCGGCCGCGCAGCGAGCGGAGCATGTAGGGGCTTGCGAAGGCGCGCTGGACAGCCCAGCTCATGTCATAGTGGGAGCCGACGTTGAACGTCATCAACTCGTTCTGTTCGAGGTCCCAGATGCCGTCGGCATCGACGTTGAGCCATTCGAGTGGCGAGGCGTTGAGGTCGAAACCGATGCGGTTGGCCGTCTTGTCCTGCCTGTGGAAGCCATAGGCATCCTTGCGCCCCTTGAGGCGCGGCTCGAAGGCGGAGTCGTCGTAGGCGCGCATGCCGGCCATGATGGTGAGGTCGAGCAGGTCGACGTTGCGTCCCTTGCGCTTTGTCTGGAAGGCATTGCGGATGCCGTAGTCGACGCCGGCGGACGTGCCGCTTTCGGTGCCGAGGTCGGCGACGCCGAGGACGCGGACCTTGGGCTCGATGATATGGCGGAGCTTCTGGTTGTCGGAGCTGAGATATTTCTGCATCATCTCGCCCGCGAAGGTGCCCTCGAGGTCGTACGTGCGGTTCATCTTGAAATTCATGTCCGCGCCGCCGTACGGAATGATGTTGAGGAAGCCGCTTGACTGGCCGGCGCGCAGGTGCTTCGTGTAGACATTGACGGGTATGCGCGTGTAGCGTTCGTAGTCGAACATCCAGAAGACGTCATAGTGGCGCGGAGGGGTCCAGACAAGCTTTCCCTTGCGGTTGCGGCTCCAGCCGCCCTCTTCGCCGTCGCCGCTGATGTAGCCGGCCTCGCCCGCGAGCCCGACGAACGGGTCGAAATTCAGGAAGTTGAAGAACCGTTTCGGCGCGGAGAGCTTGTGGTCGGTGTAGGCGCGCCAGAGCGAGTAGCGGCCGTTGTTGTCCAGCTCGTCGGATTCGAGGTAGCGGTAGAAGCCGGCGCGGGACTGGCTTTCATAGTAGACGGGCACGCCGAGCGCGGGGATGGTGAGCACTTCGCGCTTGCGGAAGACGTGGCGCAGCTCGGGCAGGCGCTCGTAGGTCGTCTGGAAGTCGTTGATGCGCACGACGGCGTAGATCGAGACCTCGTTGTCCGGGCCGATAGGCTTGGTGAAGTCGAGCCAGGTGTCCTCCTTGCCCCAGGTTTCGAGCTCGTCGCGGTAGAACTCCTGCATGAGGTCCGCATCGCTCAGCCAGTTCACATCCCAGAGCAGCAGGCCGTTCTGAAGCCAGCCGGCGCCGGGGCCGAAGCCCTGCGAGTGCTGCCACTTGAAGCGGTAGCGCCACATGTGGTCGCCGTCCTTCTCGCCGCTGCTCGGGCTTTGGAGCAGGAACTGGCGGCTGATATCCTCGAGGAAGAACGTCTGCCAGGTGCCGGAGAACCAGGTGATGTTGGTGTACTGGTAGTTGTAGTCGCCGTCGAACCCGAAGGCGAAGCCGTGCTTCGAGTAGAAGTCGAAGTGCGGCGTGAGGGTGAGGTACTGGTTGCGGAACACGTCGATCGAGGTCCTGACGAACGCGCCTTTCTTGCTGTCATAGCCGGTCGAGACCTGGAGGGGCGACCTGTTGTCGTCCTCGCGTATGGTGTACGTCACCTGCGGGAGCCAGAAGATCGGGATGCCTTCGAGCTTGAGGAAGCAGTTGCGCGCGACGATGCGGCCCTGGCTCGTCGGGTCGCCCTTGTCAGCAGGATAGAACGAAAGCTGCTTGGCCTGGATGTGATAGAGCGGCGACTGGTACTCGGGCGGGCAGGTTGTCATGCGCCCGTCCTCGATGTGGAACTGCTCGACGTTCGGGTCCTTCGTCACTTTCTTGCCGTAGGCGTACCACTTGCGTTCGTACCAGCGGCCTTCCCACTCGAACGGCCCGAGGTCGGCGACGGCATGCGCATTCTCGAACTGGCCCGCGCGGGTGTCGATGCTGTAGATGACGCGCTCGCCCATCACCTCGAAGTTCTTGTACACCAGGCGCGTCCACTTTGGCGCGACGACGATGTGCGTGTTCCTGTCGTACGTGAGCTCCTCGGAGTAGAGCGTAAGGTACTTGTACGCAATGACCACGTTGCCCGTGCAGCTCACCACGCCTTCCTGCAGATAGTCCACATGGTCGGCACTGATCTCGACGTCATCCGTCGAGAACTCACCTTCCGCCCGCGCCCCTGACTGCAACAGGCACCAGACGGCAACAAGCAACAGAAGACGAAACCGCCTCATAGCGTTTCTTCCTTGAGAAAAATAACCTTGTGGACTATCCAAACCAAACCGCATGCATACTATAGCAAAACACGGTTCAAAAAGCAAAAAACAACGCTTTCCCGTTTTCAATGCGTCGAGTGTACCAAACCGAAGGTTGCAGGAACATGAAACGCCGCGCGGGGCGGCCGTCGGCTGCCCCGCGCGGCATTTCAGGACAGCAGCGCACGTGCTGGGGCACACTACGAATTCTTCCTGGCGAGCAGGAAGTCGTGCAGTGCCTCCTGCCAGGGCCGGGGCGGCGCGCCGGTGAGCCCGGTGAACTTCGCCGTGGACAGCGCCGAGTACCACGGCCGCGGCGCGGGCCGTGGGAACTCGCGGGTGGCGCAGGGAGAGATCACGGTCTTTTTGTCGCGGGGTATCAGGCCGAGGTCTTTGCCCTGGCGCACGGTTTCGACGGCGAAGTCGTACCATGTGCACGCGCCTTCGTTGCAGAAATGGACGTAGCCGGCGGCGCGGATGGCGATGAGCGACCAGAGCGCGGCGGCGAGGTCGCGCGAGTAGGTCGGGCGGCCTGTCTGGTCGTTGACGACGCTCCAGGCGCTTTTCTCGTGCGCGAGCTTGAGCATGGTGGCGGGGAAGCTGTTGCCGCGCAGGCCGAAGAGCCATGAGGTGCGGACGATCAGCCAGGCGCCGCCCGCCTGCTCGATGGCGATTTCGCCTTCGCGCTTCGTCCGGGCGTAGGCGCCACGCGGCGCGGGCGTGTCGTCCTCGGCAAGCAGATGCGAGCCGTCGCCCTCGAAGACGAAATCGGTGCTGACATGGACGAGGCGCATGCCGCGACGTGCGCATACGCGGGCGAGGTTGGCGGGGCCGGCAGCGTTCACGGCGCGGGCGAGCTCGATCTCCGTTTCCGCCTTGTCAACCGCGGTATAGGCGGCGCAGTTGAGCACGAGGTCCGGCCTGTTGCGCGCGCAGAAGGCGTCCACGGCGTCTGCGTTGGTTATATCGAGCTCGGCGACATCGGTTTCGATGAGCGCGATGCCCGCGGGCTTGAGCAGTTTCACGTCTGCCGCGAGCATGCCGTGCGCGCCGGTAAGGAGGATGGCATTTGACATTTGACATCTGACATTTGACATTTTATCAGATCGCGGATTCCGTTATTCCCACGTGGAGCGTTGGAGGATGACGCCGCGGCCGTTGTCATCGAGCTCGTCATCGGCGGTACTGGTGCGGACGATGCCGCGGATGCGGAGCTCGGATTCGGGCATGGCGGCTGGCGGCGTCCAGTCCCTGGTGATGGCGAGGCATTCGTTGCGTTTGAGGTCCTTGACGCGGACATCCTCTCTTTCTCCGGCGATCTCGACGGTAAAGGTGGCGCCGGAGGCGGTGCGGTTGCCCTGGTTCTGGATGACGAAGTTGACGCGAACGGGCATGCCGGGCGAGACGTCGCCGGGGGTGAAGTAGAGGGACGTGACCGCGAGGTCGTTGAGCTCCTTTGCATCGCTGCGGAGCGCGCGCTTGAGGTTGATGAGGCCGGCGCCGGAGTATGGGTCCCAGCCGGCAGGGCCGAGATTGTCAGCAGACTCGACCAGGCGTTTGACAGCGTCAGCGGGGGAGAGATTGGGATTCTCGCCCATGATGGCGGCGAGGGCGCCGGCGACGAAGGGGGTGGCGGCGGACGTGCCGCTGAACAAGGCATCGCGCATGCCGGGCGCGGTGGTGCGCACGGCGACGCCGGGCGCGACGACATCGACCGCGTCGCCGAAGTTCGAGAACGGCGCGATGTTGCCTTCGCCGTCAACAGCGCCGACGCACACGACGCTTGGATAGGCCGCGGGGTAATAGACGTCCTCACGCCCGTCGTTGCCCGACGAGGCGACGATGACGGCGCCGCGGCGCTGTGCGTAGTCGACTGCATCGCTGAGCATGACGGAATCGCCATGGGTGCCGATGCTGAGGTTGATCACCTTCGCCCCGCGGTCCGCCGCGTAGACGATGCCCTCGGCGACGGCGAACGCATTGCCGCGCCCCTCGGCGTCCATGACCTTGACCGGGAGGAGATAGGCGGCCGGGGCGACGCCGCTGACGCCGTCGCTGCTGCGCAGCTCGCCGACGATGATGCCCGCGCAGGCCGTGCCGTGGAAATGATCGTCCATGGTCACCGTGCTGTCATCCACGAAGTTGTAGCCGCGGAGCACGCGGTTGACGAGATCGGGATGCCGGTCGTCCACGCCGGTGTCGAGCAGGGCGACCATCACGTTTTTTCCCGCGCTGGAATGGGCGAGCGGGTCGGTGTCGTGGATAAGCTGCCGGCCGCCGTCGTTGACGAGCGTGAGGCGCCTGTGCTCGTCGAGCAGCGGGAGTTCGCTGACGTCCCTGGGCAGCTCGGTCTTCACGTTGCGGATCGTCTCGGAGATCTCGCCGATGCCGCCCAGCGCCTCCTCGGCTTCCGGCACCGTCATTCCCTCAGGCAACTTGACGCGGACGATGCCGAGCTGCGGCAGGCGGCGGAGCACGGCAATGCCGCGGCGTGAGAGAAGCTCTTCGAGCCGTGCGAGCATCGCGCGATCGGCCAGGCGGAGGATGAGTTCGCCTTCGACGTACGGGAGGTCTTGTGTGGCTGCCTGGGCGGCGGGAACATCCCGCGGCGCCTCGGCGACGTGCGGCGCCCGGGGCTGCACGGCGTCGCGCGGCTGCGGCACGTCGTGCGCGTGGGGCTGTTCCGGCTCGGGCGGCTGCGCGATGCCCGTGTGCGCGGCGGGCTCGGGCGGCGCAGTACGCCGGTGCGCACGGATGCCGAGCCAGACGAGCAGGGCGATCGCGACGAGCAGCAGCGCGGGCATGGCGGCTTTGCGGGCGGCGGTCATTGTTCGATGCTCGTCAGGCCGACGCGGATGGCATACTTGGTGAGGGCGGCGATGCTGCGCAGGTCGAGTTTCGCCATGGTCTGCTGGCGGTACGTTTCAACCGTTTTCGAGCTGACGCCGAGCAGTTCGGCGATCTGCTTGGTCGTGCGGCCCTCGGCGTAGAGCTGCAGGGTTTCGCGCTCGCGCTGGGTGAGGTGCTGGAGGCCGGAAGGGTCCTTGCTGGCCAACTGGGCGAGGTAATCCTTGACGACCGCGCCGGCGATGGCGGGGCTGAGGTAGACCTTGTCCGCGATGACGCTGCGGACGGCGTGGACGAGCTCCTCGAAGGCGCACTCCTTGAGGAGGTAGCCTGCCGCGCCGGCTTCGAGCATGCGGCTGACAAACAGCTTGTCGGAGTGCATGGACAAGGCGATGACGCGGGCCTTCGGCGCGCGGGCGCGAATCTGGCTCGCCGCGTCGATGCCGTTGAGGTCGGGCATGCCGATGTCGATGATGACGACGTCGGGCTCGTGCTGTTGTGCAAGAAGGACGGCCTCATGCCCGCTTTTCGCCTCGGCGACGAGCATGAAGTCCGGCTCGCGCTCGATCAGGCTGCGCAAGCCTTCCCGGATGATCGTGTGGTCATCCGCGATGAGGAGTTTGACGGCCATGGCGCTTCCGTTGCCTCGGTTCCCGGATTAATCCGCACTGCCGCCCCGCGTGACATGCGCGGCCGCCAGCGCCCTATGACATATCATGATAGTATACCATTTTCTGGCGCGTCCGCGGCGGGCGGCCCCTCGGCGGCGTCCGCGGCGGCTTCGTCGGCCGCGAGTGGCGCGGCGATGCGCACGGTCGTACCGCCGGCGCCCGAGACGATGTGGAGCGAGCCGCCGAGGTGCCTTATGCGTTCCCTGATGCTGAAGAGGCCGTAGCCGCTCCTGGCGCCGCCCGGGCGCGGGGTGTCGGGATCGAACCCGGTGCCGTCATCGCGGACGCAGACGTCAAGGGCCCCCGGGCGCTCGTCGAGCTGGATGGTGACGGTGCGGGCGCGGGCATGCTTCACCGCGTTCATGAGCAGCTCGCGCACGGCGCGGAAGAGCACGATCGCGATGTCCGTCTTGACATGCTGCTTTGGCGGGTTGCCTTCGAACACGACATTGACGCCTTGTTGCTGGAGCTGTTCCGCGAGCCATTCGAGCGCCGCGGCGATGCCGAGCTCGTAGAGCACCGGCGGGCTCAGGTCGAACGTGAGCGTCCGCGCCGCATGGATCGTCTGGTCGAGGAAGAGGCGTATGGCATCGCACTGCTCGATGAGCGAGCCGTCGGCGATGGTTGACTGCATGACGCCGAGTTTGATCTTGGCGATGGCGAGAGTCTGGCAGACATGGTCGTGGAGGTCGGAGGCGATGCGGCGTCGCTCGCGTTCCTCGGCGAGTGAGACCTCGGACGCCAGGGAGCGGAGCTGCGCCTCGTACCCCCTGAGCTGCGCCTCGGCCTGTCTGCGCTCGGTGACGTCCTCGCTGTGCACGACGATCAGGTCCGGCGGCACGAACCCGTAGGTGCAACTGATTGTGCGGGCTTCCCCGGTGGCCAAAGAACGATATGAGAGCTCGCGCTGCAGGCTTGTCCGGTGCTTGAAACAGTGGTGGAGAGGGGCGGTCACCAGTGGCTGATCGGGATACAACTCGATGTCCGTCCTGCCCAGGAACTGCTGCGTTGACAGCGCCGGGCTCTGCGCCGCGGCGGCATCGTTGCAGTCGATGAACACGAACCGCCCGTGTTCGTGTTTCCACGTGTAGGTCGGGAGCGGCAGGCCGCGGTAGAGCGCACGGTAGCGCTCCTCGCTTTCCCGCAGGGCGCGTTCGGACTGCTCCTGCGCGGTGATGTTGGTGATCACCGTCACGACGCGGACTGCCGCGCCGTCGACGATGACGGGTATGCGGCGCCTCCGGATGATGACTGCCTCGTCCCCGATGACCATTTCATCAACCGTCGAGAGCGGTTTGCCCGTGGCGAACACGCTCTTGAATTCCTGGGCCAGATGGTCGCTCCGGAGCAGCAGGGCATCGGTCACGCGCCTGCCGACGGGATCGGCTTCGATCCCGGCGCGCCTGTTGGCATCGACGAGCGCGTTGTTGGCGAGCACGACGCGCAGGTCGCGGTCGACGACATGAATCCAGTCGTCCAGGGCGTTGACGGTCGAGGCATACAGCTCGTCCGATTCGCGCAGTTGCGTTTCGGCGCGTTTGTGTTCGATGATCGACGCGACGAGGGATGCATAGACAGTGAGCAGGTCCTGCTGCAGCTCGTCGAGCGGGACGTGCGTGAGCGCGGTGTCGTTGAACAGCACGGCAAGGGGCTCCTTTGAGGCCGTTGCCACCGGGGTCTCGACTATCCAGCCTTCGCCGAACGCCCGCATCTCCCTTCCGTCGAAGTCGGTGTACTGCCCCTCGAAGCGCAGCCAGGGGTGCGGCAGGCTGAGAATGTCGCCCTGCCGCTTCCTCCACTCACTTGCCGGGCGGCGCAGTTTCAGCCCCGCTTCGTCGGCGACGAGGCCGTGGCGGTCGGTGCCGTAGGCGCCGCGGATCTCGTCCCCGTTGATGAGGAACAGCGCGCAGCGCTCGATGCCGAGTCTTTCGCGCGCAAGCTCGACGGTTCGGCGGTAGAGCGAATCGAGATCGGCGCACGAGATGAGCTCGGTCGCTGCCGCGAGGACGCTGCTCAGGCCATCGGTCAGTTGCCGGCGCTGGTGCTCCGCGCGTTTGCGTTCCGTGATGTCCACGAAGGTCACCAGCGCGCGGGACCAGGTGTGCTCGTGACCGGGCAGCAGTTGAAAGGCGCCGGCGACGTGCCGCTGTTCACCCGCGAGGGTCCTGACCACCGTTTCACACTCGAAGCGCCGTTCGCCTGCGATCATCGCTTTGACCTGGTCCGCAAGGGTCGCAGCCGATTCCGGGGTGAAGACTTCGGCGATGTGATCCTGCGCATCGGCCCTCAACGGCATGCCGAACAGGGCGGCGAGCGCTTCATTTGCCGACACCACGCGGATGCCCATGCCGCGCAGGTCGCCGGCCGCCAGGTGCGGCGCGAAGTGCGTCAGGATGTCGGTCACTCCCTGCGCGCGCAGGGCATCGATACGGCGTCTGAACTCGGAACAGTCTTCTTCGAGCATGGCGACGGGACTGCCCTCGAACAGGCCGCGGTAGCGTGCCTCGCTCTCTGTCAACTGGCGGCGTGATCTGGCGCGCTCGGTGATGTCGATGGCTGACGTGATCAGTCGGTCCTCGCCGTTGATTACGGCCTTCTCGACACTGAGCAGCGCCTCGCGCGCCTCGCCCGTCCTGGTGCGGAACTGCATCTGGAACCCGCGGAGGAAGCCGTCTGTCTCGATGCGCCGCAGCGCTTCCGCCCGCTGGGCAGGATCCACCCAGACGTTCAGCTCGATGTCCGTTCTGCCGATGGTCTTGTCGCGCGCATGGCCCAAGGCTTTGATGTACGCATCGTTCGCCTCGACAAACCGCCCGTCCGGGCCGGTGATGATGGCCATCAACGCGGGATTCGAGTTGAATGCCGTGGCGAACTTGGCTTCAGACTGGGCAAGCTTCTGCTCGGCGAGCTTCTGCCCGGTGATGTCCTGCAACGTGCCGACCGAGCGTACAACCCTGCCGCCGGCGTCGCGCACTGCCTCGGCTCGGACCAGCGCATACCGCATGGCGCCGTCAGGCCAGAAGATCCTGATCTCAGCCTCGTGCCCCTCGCCCGTGCGGACCGAGTGCGCGACGAGCTTCCTGAGCATGGCAATGTCGTCTTCATGGATGATCGAATGATAGCCGTCGGGGAAGGGCGGCGCGGGCTCGTCCGGCGGAAGGCCCATGATGTGGAACATCTCGCGCGAGAACCAGAGCTGCCCCGTTGCCGTGTCCATCGAGAAGCTGCCGATGTGGGCAATGGCCTGCGCCATTGCGAGCATCTCCTCGCTTTGCCTGAGCGCGGCTTCCGTGCGATTGCGCTCGGTGGTTTCGCGGTCGATGCCGATGACAAGATGGATGCCATCCCTGATGACGGACACGGCGGAGTACTCGTAATGATTCTCGCGGCCGTCAGGCCTTTTCCACGACGCGGCGCCGGAGAACGGGATGCCTTTCAAGATGCACTCATGTTCATCCGCCCGCCGCGCGGGCGGGGGATCGAGCGTCACGAGCGCGTTCAAGTCTTCCGCTGACTCGAGTTGCTGGCGCGAGTACCCGGACAGCGCGACATAGCGGTCGTTGCAATAGACCAACTGCCTGGTGCGGTCTTCGGGGTTGTACCTGGCGATGTTGACGCCGTCGAACGCATTCTCCGCGAACAAGCGGAAGATCTTCTCGCTTTCCTGCCGCGCCTCGTACGCCTTCCTCAGCTCGGCGGTGCGCTGCTCGACGAGCCGTTCGAGCTCCTCTTCATGGAGCTTTTGTTCGCGCTGGTGACGCCGGCGCTCGCTCACATCACGCGCAAGCTCGACGACACCGGTGACGGCCCCGTCCGCGCTGATGACGGGGTACGCCCTCAGCAGCCAGAACCGCCCGTCCGCGGTCTCCACATCGTTCCGCGCCTCGACGCCCGTATCGAAGCACACCTTCACGGGACAGTTGTCGCACAAGGCGTCGCGGTCATGCCACAGATCGTAACAGCGCTTTCCGACAACGTCCTGCTCCCCGAGGCCGAGGGTGTCGAGCAGCGCCTTGTTCGCCCAGCGCACGCGCATCTCGCGGTCAATGTAGCTGACTCGATCGCTGATGTTGTCGAGTATGGTGCGTTTCTCCTCCTCGGACCGCAGCCTGTCCGACACTTCTCTCTGGAGAGGCCCGACGAAGCGGCGCGCGAAGAACAGGTATTCCGCCACACCCAGCGCGGCGAACAGAAGCAGCAGGAAGCCCATGATGGCGAGCGAGGCGCTTCTGAACCTGGATTCGCCAGTCGTGTCGATGGTGACGCGGAGGACGAGAGAGGCACGCGCGGCCGGCAGGAGATGCATGTACTGCTCCGTGCGGGGCACGGCGAAGTAGAAATCCCTGAACGTGCCGTCCGCGCTCCGCCGCTCCGAGACGACGGCATTGGTGGCATCGAGCGCGGCAAGGACACTGCGCCGCACGGCCTCCGGCAGCGGTGTCCGGCGGTCGGCCAGCGTGCCGGCTGATCGCCGCCCGGCGGCATCCTCGGTCACGACGAACACGTCGGAGTCGCTGAGAAGGCCGTCTTCGCTCGTTTCGGGCGTGACGCCAGCCAGCGCCTGGGCTGCGCGGACACTGTCGTTGGTAAGCTCGTGCGCGGCGTCCAGTTCCCCAAGCCGCGCGAGCACAGCAAGGCGGGCGCTGCCCGCAACACCGCGGGCGAACTGCTCGAAGCGGGCGCTCTCCGCGCGGCGCATGGCGGTGTGCCCCACCACCATCACCGCGACGAAGAAGACGATGAACGTCACCCAGTTGGACAGGAGCAGGATGTCAGTGCTTCGTTTCATGTGCGTGCATCCGTGAAGCTGTACGCGCCGCCGCGGCGGACGACCGTGCCGCGCGCCGGCGCAGATGAATCATGGCTGAAGACCTTCTGCCCGCGCAGCCACGTCTGCCTTACGCGGCCGCGGAACGTCATCCCCTCGAACGGCGTCACCTGGCCCTTGGACCTGAGGGCTGCGCCGCTGACCGTCCATTTCTCGTCAAGGTCGACGAGCGCGAAATCGGCGTCCGCGCCGGGATCGAGGCGGCCTTTGCGCGGCGCAAGGCCAAAGCGCTGCGCAGCGTTGCCGGAGGTGAGCGAGGCGACCTGCTCGAGCGTCAGCCGCCCCGCATGGTAGCCGAACGAAAGGGCGAACGGCAGGAGCAGCTCGACACCGGGCATCCCGCTGTACGCCTCGTCGAACGTGCGCGTCTCCTTCTCGCGTGCCGGGCAGGGCGCGTGGTCCGTCGCAAGGAAGGACACCGCGCCGCCCAGCGCCTGCCACAAGCCGTCACGCTCGGCCGCGCTCTTCACCACGGGCGCGCACTTGAGCGCCGTGCCAAGCCGTTCGAGATCCTCATCCGAGAATGCGAGGTACTGCGGGCACGTCTCGGCGGTGACATCAACGCCCGCGGCGCGCAACCGGCTCACTTCAGCCGCGCCCGAGGCTGAGGAGAGATGCACGATATGGATGCGTGCGCCGGTTTCACCCGCAAGTTCGCCCACGCGGCGTATCGCGGCGACTTCCGCCTCGACGGGGCGGGAGGCGGCGAACGCGGCAGCATCCGTGGCCCCTTTGTGCGCCGCGCGGCACGCCGCGACGATTCCTGCATCCTCCGCGTGGATGCCGACCAGCGCCCCGAGCTGCGCGGCGTGGCGGAGCACATCGCGGAGCTGCGCGTACTCGAGATGCCTGAACGTCTCCATGCCTGACAGCGCGTAGGTTTTGAACCCGATGACGCCCGCGGCCCACAGCTCGTCCATGCCGCGCCGCCAGTCGCCGGACTCGATCGCGTTGGCGGAGACGCCGGCCCAGAACGCGGCGTCGCAGTGCATGCGTGGCAGCACCGCGTTCACCTTGTGGTCGAGCGCGGCGCGGGTCGTCACAGGCGGCACACATGTGTCCGGCATGTCGCAGACGGTGGTCACGCCCCCGGCGAGGGCCGCGCGCGAGCCATGGGCAAAGTCCTCGCGCCACGTGTATCCCGGGTCGTCGAAGTGCACATGCGGGTCGATCGCGCCGGGCAGCAGGAGCAGCCCGCCGCCGTCCTCGGCGGGCCAGCCGCGCGGGCAGGCATCGTCCCATGCAGCGATGCGCCCGCTGTCAATGGCAACGCGGGTGGCGCGCGTGTCATTGCCGGCGGTCACGAGCCGGATGTTTTCGAGAACACACCGCATGGGCCATCATTTTAGCATACCGGCCCCTGAGAGTCGAGCGCCGGGAGAGTTGACGAAACGCGGTGCAATTGCTATGATTTCCGCGGCAATGGCAGTTGAACGGGCTGCAATGACAGCCCTACCGTTTGTCCCGCATGGCATTGACATGAAACGAAACGTCATCGTCGCACAGTCGGGCGGCCCGTCGCCCGTGATCAACGCGTCCCTCCAGGGGGTTATCGAAGGATGCCAGTCGTATCCCGACCGGCTCGGGCGTGTCTACGCCGCATGGCACGGGATCGAAGGCGTGCTGAAGGAGGAGCTGCTCGATCTTTCCGCCCAGCCGCGCCGCGAGGTGAAGCTTCTGAGGAACACGCCCGCGGCAGGCTCGATCGGCACCTGCCGCTACAAGCTCAAGGAGAAGCAGGCCGAGGATTTCGACCGCGTGATCGACGTGCTCAGGGCGCATGACATCGGCTGGTTCTTCTACAACGGCGGCAATGACTCGATGGATACGGCCAACAAGATCGCGAAGCTCGCGCGTGAGCGCGGCCTCGATCTCATCGCCGCCGGCGTGCTCAAGACGATCGACAACGACGTCGGCGACTCGGCGTTCAAACTCGTCGACCACACGCCCGGCTACGGCAGCACCGCCCGCTACTGGGCGTGCATCGTGCAGAACGCCGAGGAAGAGAACCGCGGTTCGTGCCCGGCGGACCCGGTGCTCGTCCTCCAGGCCATGGGGCGCAAGATAGGCTATATCCCCGCCGCGGCCCGCCTGGCAGATCCCGAGCGCCGCCTGCCGTTGCAGATATACCTCGCCGAATCAGGCCTCACGCTTGAACAGCTCGGCGTGAACGTCCTGCGCCAGCTCGCAAAAGACGGCCGCTGCATCGTCGTCATCAGCGAAGGCTTCGACGTCGGCGACATCGGCGCCGTGAGAGATTCGTTCGGCCATACGTCGTTCAGCGCCAGCCAGCTTACCGTCGCGCAGATTGTGACCAACTATCTGAATACGTTGCCCTTCCCCGTGCCCGGCAAGGCCCGCTGCCAGGTGCCCGGCACTGACCAGCGCGCCACGGCGGTCTACGCGTCGGAAGTGGACCTTGACGAGGCCTATGCCGTCGGCCGGAAAGCCGTTGACATCGCCGTCAGCGACGGCAACGGCTGGATGGCGACCATCCTGCGTGCGCCCGGCGACGAGTACCGGCCCGTCTATGACAAGGTGCCGCTCGAGCAGGTGGCCAACTCGGAGCGCACGTTCCCAAAAGAATGGATCACCGCGGACGGCATCGACGTAACGGACGATTTCGTGCGGTACGCGCAACCGCTCATTGGCGACCGGTGGCCGAAGATCAAGCTCGAGAACGGGCTGCAGCGCTTTGCGCGGTTCAAGATGAAGTTCGCGAAGAAGAAACTGCCGGCGTACGTGCCGCAGGCATACCGGCAGGCCGCCGGTTGACGCCGATGGCAGGATTCCCTACAATTAACTGGGAAGTCATCGCTGTGCAAGGATCATGACGTGTATCGCGGCACTGGCCGGCAAAGGGCAGACCGGGCCGCACGCCCGCCGCCGTCGCGCAGATGAACCGCGCACTCGCCTCGGGCGCTGCGCGCCGCCGGTAATCGCGCTCCGGCGCGAACAAGGATTTTCAATCATAACCTAACCACGCCTCGAAGGAACTACCATGGCTTCAGCAGACATCGGCCTGATCGGCCTCGCCGTCATGGGCGAGAATCTCGTCCTCAACATGGAATCGCGCGGCTTCACCGTCGCCGTGTTCAACCGTACCGTGTCGAAAGTCGACGACTTCGTCAAAGGCAAGGCCGCCGGCAGGAAGATCATCGGCTGCCATTCCATCGAGGAGCTCTGTGCGTCGCTCAAGTCCCCGCGCAAAGTCATGCTCATGGTCAAGGCCGGCAAACCGGTCGACGACTTCATCGAGACGCTCCTGCCGCATCTCTCGCCCGGCGACATCATCATCGACGGCGGCAACTCGCATTTCCCCGACACGATCCGCCGCACGAACTACGTCGAGTCG
>JAAYZF010000285.1 GCA_012514975.1 bacterium | reverse complement strand
GCGGAGACGCAGAGGCGCGGAGCACGGAGCTCATCTGGGCAGACGGCGGACGACAGCGGCTTCAACGCAAAGACACAAAGACGCGCAGCCATGCGCGGCTGATTCTGCTCCGTGCGGCCGGGAGCGACAGCACACGCCAGGCCCCCCGGCTTTCCCACGGCCTCTTGATTTTCCGTTTCGTTTTCGCTACACTTCTGTAAAGGACGTGTAACATGCCGGCCGGGACAGTTTCATGCCTCGGCGCGACGGATGAACCACAACAGGAGGCAACCATGATCCGCTCGTTCTCGCTCATCGCTCTCATGTTCGCTTGTTCACTCGCCGCGTCCGCAGCCACGATCACGTGGGACGGAAGCGAGAGTTCCGACTGGAGCGATACGAACAACTGGGTTGAAGGCGTTGTGCCGGGCGCCAGCGACATCGCCATGCTTGTCTGGACGGGCAATCCGCCCACGAACATGAACATTGCGGGCTACGTGGTCGGCGAGATAACCTTCTCGAACGACGTGCTGAGCGTGGTGATCAACGGCGAGCCGTTTGATTTCAACAAGATCAACACGCGACGGACGGGCGTCGACAGCGCGGAGACCTACACGTTCAAACAGAACGCGCGCATGCGTTCGAGCAGCGCATGGGTGGTAAACGGCAAGGGCACGGTCAGGTTCGACGGCGTCGTGGGTGAGACGGCGGCGGGGATCTCGTTCGCGGCCAACAACGGCGGCACGGTCTATTTCGCGAACACGAACCTGTTGAGCGGCGGCTTCCGCAACAACCAGGCGACCGCGCGGTTCCTGAAGGGCGATCGAGGCCTGGGACCCGCTCCGGCGGCATATGACTTCGACTTCTTCAGCGGCGGCTTTGGCACGTGGTATTTTGACAGGGAAGGTGTCGACGCGATGAAGGTGCGTGTCAACGCCAATCGCGGCATGAACAACACGTCGGGGTCCGGGCTCAGCATTGCGCCAGGCATCAAGGTGGTGTTTGAAGGCGAAGTGACGAACAATGGCATCTTAGTCTGCAACAACCGCCAGGATGGCGTTGTGGAGTTCCGCGGGAACAACGATCTGGGCGGGAACCTCAATAGTTACCAGGGGCTGGTTATTGTGGGCCATCCGGGCGCCTTGGGCCGGCCCTCCGGGAACCGGTACGTGAATCTGGCTTGCTCGGTTGATCTGAACGGCTACAGCGTGGTCGTGCCGCAGTTCCGCACGGCGGAGAACGGCCCGGGGTACTACGGCTTGGGCCGCCTGGTCAACTCGATGGAAGGCGTGACATCGGTGGTGACCGGCAACTGGATGCATCAATACAACGGGGCCTCGCGGCCGGATTACGGCGGCGGCGACTGCGTGTTCGTCGGCGACAACTGGGGCTCGCGGTCATTCCACAAGAGCGACTGCGGCACGCTGACCTTCCAAGGCCCGGTCAACTGCAGCAACTATTTCATGATTGACGCCGGCACGGTTGTCTTTGACTACGATGCGGACAACAGTGGGAAGCTGTACGACACCAGCCCGCTGTATCTGAATGGCGGGAAACTCGAGTTGCGCGGCAGCGACAGCGCGCCCACGACGGAAACGGTTGACGACATCGATGCCGCAACCTATGTTGGCCGTTCAGGCGGGGCCAACGGCATGAAGATCGTGACAGGCTCCAACCAGGACTTCACCTTGGCGGCAGACAACCTACTGATCACACGTCCGGACTCGATGGCGTTCGAGCTTGAGAACACCGGCGGTGGCGTGGCCAGGATCACCACGACGCGGGCCGACGGCGAGCTGCAGGGCAACGCCACGTTCAACAAGACGACGTGGGCGACGGTCGTGGGCGGCAGTGTCACCGGCCTGCCTGACAGCGCCTACATGACGGATTTCAGCATGTCGGACACGAACTCGAACATGGAAGTGAGCGGTGACGTGACGGTGAGCAACAACGCCACGGCCATGACGTTGCGCTTCAAAGATGCCACCCCGACCACGCTGACAATCAACGGAGCGACGCTGGACCTGCCGGGATCGAACGGCGGGAACGTCGGCGGCATTCTCGTGGCCGAGGGGGCGGGCCCGGTACTCATCACGGGCAGCGGGGGCATCAACTCAGGGCTGAACCAGTGCCTGCATGTGCACGTGTACAGTACGAACCCGGTGATGATCGACGCCGAGCTGCGCCAGTCCAACGACGCATTCGCAAAATCGGGCCCGGGAACGCTGATCCTTACGAACCGCGCGCACAGCATCGGCCAGGGCAACGGCGCCATGCAGCTCTTTGAAGGCACGGTGGTCTTCGACAGCATTGCCAGCAATGGTGTGAGCTCGGCGCTTGGGACCGGGAACCTGACGCTCGGCGACGTGCTCCTCCAGTACGTCGGCACCGGCGCTGTCAGCGACCGCACGATCCTGCTGCGCGGCAACGCAGTGCTCGAAGCCAACGGCAGCGGCGCGCTCGTGTTCAACAACACCGGGACGGTCCTGAGCCAGAGCGCGGATGAGTTCTTCATCTTCACGCTGGGCGGCTCGGGCACCGGCCGGTTCGACGGCGCACTCAGCCTGCAAGGCTCGCGGCTCGAGAAGGAAGGCAGCGGTACGTGGACGCTGAACGGCAACAGCAACGCGCGTCACGGCGACACGTACGTCAAGGCGGGCACGCTGGTGGCGAACGGCGGGCTGGGTTTCGGCGAGATCATGGTAAAGGGCGGCCGCCTCGAAGG
>JAAYZF010000284.1 GCA_012514975.1 bacterium | reverse complement strand
TAAGGGCCGCGTCAGCGTTGTGCGCACAGTCGAGCACCACCAGCGGCTTTTGACGCAGTACCTGGAAGCGCCCGGGCCATACGGCGCTGGCAAGCCCCTTCCTGATTGCGGATCGCGGGTTGACGGACGCGGATTGATACTTCGGCCCGTCAACCGAAAATCCATGCAGCCCCGACGTGGTTTCAGGCATCGGCTCGCCCAAATCTGATTCCGTCAACGATGCGAGCAGTCGTCTTGACGACAGGTACCATTGCCCGACGGCGGTTGCGAGAGCCGCGTTTTGTACCTGGTGCCTTCCCGCCAGGCTGAGCGGCAGCGCCTCGAGCCCCAGCGGCTGGATGCTCAGCGAGTAGTTACCCGACCTGGCTCGCCGCGCCTCATACGGCACGTACCGTATCATGTACGCATAATATCCGCAGGCCTCGGAGACAACCGCGTGGAACATCCCGGCTTCGCTTTCCGGTGCAATGCACACCGCCGGCGCCTGCCTTTCGACCACAGTCTTGAGAATCACCTTCAGCGCCTGCGCGTCGATCACGGAAGTGAACACCGGGGTCGCCGGACGGATGATACCTGCCTTCTCCGCCGCGATCTTCTCGATCGTGCCGCCGAGCCAGGCCGTGTGGTCAAGGGAGACGCTGGTGATGACGCTCGCCCTTGTGCGAACGGCATTTGTAGCGTCTAGCCTGCCGCCCATGCCCGTCTCCCACACGACGGCATCAACGCCTGCCGCCGCGAAATGAAGCGTGGCAATCGCCGTCACAACCTCGAAGAACGTGGGATAGCGATGCACGCCATCCGCCTCCATGCGCGCGGCGACCGGGAGGATGGCATTGAGGTGTTCGAGCACGGCCTGATCGGAGATGGGAACGCCATTGATCTGGATGCGCTCATTGAACACGAGCAGGTGTGGCGAGGTGAACAGGCCGACCTTGAGGCCCGCTTCGCGCAAGATGCTCGAGAGAAACGCGGCGGTGCTGCCTTTGCCGTTCGTGCCGGCGATGTGGAGATAGTCGCCATGGGAGTCTGGTGAGCCGAGTTTGTCGAGGAGGAAGCGAACGTTCTCTAGCCCGAGCTTGGTGCCGAACGAGCGGAGGCGGTACAGGAAGCGCATAGCTTCGTCGAACGAGCTGAGCGAAAGAGGGCGCGTGGAAGCATTCATGGCATGAGCGATGATCTCACAAGTTCGAGGCCTTCGCGGAAGGAGTGGACCGCGGGCAGGCCGAGCGAGTCGTAGCGGCTGGTTGCCAGGTGGCTGTCGTGAGGCCTTCGCGCAATCTGGCCACCCGCAAAGGTGTTCCCGGCGGACGAGACGGGTGCGAGGACCGCGTGTGTGCATCCGAACACGCCGGCGATCTCCGTGAACATCGAGTAGCGCGTCATCCGTGTCGGCCCGCTCAAGTGGACAATGCCGGTGACGCCGGAAGGGATGAGGGCCGCGAGCGCGGAGGCCACATCGTCGCTGAGCGTCGGGTACCGGATCTGCGTATCGTCGAGCTCGATGATGCCGCCGGCATTGATCCGGCGAATGGCTTTGATGAGGAAGGAGTCGTCGTCCGCGGCGAAGTAGCCGTATTGCAGCGGGATTCGCACGATCAGGTGGCGGGACAGTGTGCTGACAGCCGACTCCCCCGCCGCTTTCGACGCGCCGTAGACGCTCAACGGGGAGGGCACGTCGCCTTCGTGGTATGGCGGATGGAGGCCGTCGAACACGAGATCGGTTGAGATGTAGACCAGCAGGGCGTTCCGCCTTTCGGCCCAACGGGCCATGGCTTCAGCGGCGCCGGCATGGAGCGCGAACGCCGCATCAGGTTCCCGCTCGCATGCGTCGGGGTCGCGTATCGCGGCGGAATGGATGATGACGTCCGG
>JAAYZF010000283.1 GCA_012514975.1 bacterium | reverse complement strand
GGAACTGGGCCGCGTGCTCGGTTTCTCGCTCGAGATGCTCCGCGCGTTCGGATTCGACAAATTCCACATCTATCTCTCGACGAGGCCGAAAGGCAAGTGCGTCGGCGAGCCAGAGCGGTGGGAGGCGGCGCAGGCGGCGCTTCGCGCGGTGGTCACGCGGGAGAATCTCGCGTTTGACGTGGACGAGGGCGGCGGCGCATTTTACGGGCCGAAGATCGACATCAAAATCAAGGACGCGCTCGAGCGCGAATGGCAGTGCTCGACCATCCAGTTCGACTTCAACCTGCCCGAGCGGTTCGACATGGTGTACGTGGCCGAGGACGGGAAGCATCACCGGCCGTACATGATACATCGCGCGCTGCTCGGCTCGCTTGAACGGTTCTTTGCAGTGCTTCTCGAGAACTGCGGCGGGGAATACCCTGTGTGGCTCGCGCCGGTGCAGGTGAAGGTGGTGCCGATCAAGGACGTGCATCTGTCGTATGCCCGGCAGCGTGCCGCGGAGTTGCAGGAGCGGCTGCTGCGCGTCGAGGTGGACGAGACGAACCGTCCGATGGGCGCGAAGGTGCGCGAGGCGAAGCTGGCGAAGATCCCGTATACAATCGTTGTAGGCGACAAGGAAGTGGAGGCGAACACCGTGTCCCTGCGTCTGCGTGATGGCAGGCAGGCGCACGCAGTGCCGTTCGACGAGTTCCAGGCCCGCATCTGCCGCGAGCGCGACACGCGGGCGCTGTCCAGCGCATTCAGCGATCTGGCAAAGTAACCACACGTCCAGGAGGACATCATCGCGCGCCCCTATTATCAACACGACACCACCCGCATCAACGAGCGCATCCGCGTTCCTGAAGTGCGGGTGATTGCCGACGACGGGAAGCAACTGGGCATCATGCCTGTCCGCGCGGCACTGCTTGAAGCGGAACGGCGCGAGCTCGACCTCGTCGAGGTCGCTCCGACCGCCCAACCCCCTGTCTGCCGCATCATGGACTACGGGAAATACCGCTACGAGCAGACCAAGCGCGAGAAAGAAGCACGGCATCACAGCCACCAGGTGAAGACAAAGGAAGTTAAACTCCGCCCCAACATCGGCGACAGCGATTTCAGCGTCAAGAAACGCCACGTCCTCGAATTCCTCGGCGAAGGCGACCGCGTCAAGATCATCTGCTTCTTCCGCGGCCGCGAGAATATGCACGAGGAAATCGGCATCAATCTCGTCAACCGCATGATCAAGGAGATTGAAGGATTCGGCGCGCCCGAGGGCCGGGCGAGGAAGATGGGCAACACGTACTCCGTGTACGTCGGCCCCACCCATGCGAAACCAAAGAAACCGGACGAGCAGTAAGCGCTGCCGCCGCCATTGTGTACTCGATGACACAGGCGCGTGCCGCGCCTTGTACCGGGTGTATCTGACCTGTAGAATGGAGATTTCATGCCGAAGCTCAAGACTCGCAAAGCCGTCGCCAAACGCTTCTCTGTCACCAAGAGCGGCAAAGTGAAACGCAGCAGCGCCAAGACGCGCCACCTGCTCGTCACCAAGAACGCAGACAAGAAGCGCAGGCTCCGCCGCGGCAACGTCGCCACCAAGACCGACGCGCTCCGCGCCAAGAAAATGATGCCGTACGGGTAATCATGGCCACCCGCCGGCACACAGAGGGACGGAACGCCGCGCCAAGGCGCGGCAAGGAACGGAATGATGGAATGATGGAATAATGAGGCAATGGAGCAGTTGAGTGTTGGAACAATGTGTTCGTCCAACCACCCACCATTCCACTATTCCAGTATTCCAATACCCCAGCCGTTCTTCCTCCCTCGCCTTAACCGAGCGTACTGCTCATTCAGTCAGGAGACATCATGCCAAGAGCCACCAACGGACCGGCTTCCCGCCAGCGGAAGAACCGGATGTTCAAGAAGACGAAAGGATATTTCGGCGGACGCAAGAACCTGCTCCGTACCGCGAAAGAGACGCTCATGCGCGCCATGGCGTTCCAGACGCGCGACCGCAAGGTCAAGAAGCGGACGTTCCGCTCGCTCTGGATAGCCCGTATCGGCATTGCCGCCCGCGAATGCGGCATTACCTACAACGCGCTCATCAGCGGCCTCAAGAAGGCGGCGATTGAGATAGACCGCAAGATGCTCGCCGACCTCGCCGTGCATGACATGAACGCGTTCAAGAAGATCGTCGAAACGGTCAAAGCCGCTTGATGCTCCGACACCCCGCGCGCCTCTCACCGCGAAAGGCGCGCGGGCGTGTCCTCCCTTCGTTCCGCTGCATTGCAGCGGGCAACAGAAATGATCAACCAAGCCATTCAACAGCTTCGCGTCCTGGCTGAGGAGGCCGCTTCAGCCATTGCTGCCGCCGGCACAACCGCCGCGCTCGACGACGTCCAGATAAGGTACCTTGGTCGCAAAGGCGCAGTTGCGGAGCAGATGAAGCTGATGAAGGGCCTGACGGCTGACGAACGCCCCAGGCTCGGCCAGGCCGCCAACGAGACCAAGCTGGCCATCGAGGCCGCAATCGACGCGCGCCGCACCGCCCTCCTCGCGGACGAAGACGCCAGGAAGCTCGATCAGGACCGCGTGGACGTCACGCTGCCCGGCAGGCCCCGCTGGCTGGGCGCGAAACACCCCGTCACGCAGGCCCTCGAGGACATCACCGACATCTTCAGACAGCTCGGCTTCGCCATCGAGGAAGGGCCGGAGATCGAGGATGAATGGCATTGCTTCGACGCGCTGAACGTCCCGGCAGACCATCCCGCGCGCGACGCGCAGGACACGTTTTTCATTTCCTCGACACCAGACGTCGACGCGTCGAACAACCGCATGATTCTCCGGACGCACACGTCGCCCGTGCAGATCCGCGGCATGAAAAACCGCACGCCGCCCGTCAGGTTCATCGCGCCAGGCCGCGTGTACCGCAATGACAAGATCGATGCATCGCATTACCCGATCTTCACGCAGATCGAGGGGCTCTACGTTGACAAGAACGTCAGTTTCGCGGATTTGAAGGGCACGCTGCTCGCCTTTGCCCGGCTTTATTACGGGCCGAATGTGAATCTGCGCTTCCGCCCGAGTTATTTCCCGTTCACCGAGCCGAGCGCGGAGGTGGACGTGAGCTGCAGCGTCTGCGGCGGCTCCGGCTGCCGCGTGTGCAAACAGACCGGCTGGGTGGAAGTCCTCGGCTCCGGCATGGTGCATCCGAACGTGTTCCGCGCAGTCGGGTACAATCCAGATGAAGTGACCGGTTTCGCGTTCGGCATGGGTATCGAGCGCATTGCCATGTTGAAGCACGGCATCGACGATATCCGCCTGTTCTACGAGAACGATATCAGATTCCTCGAGCAATTCGCTTGAACTGCTCGGGAAAAGCCGGAATGGTGGAATGATGGAATGATGGAATGATGGAGAAATGATGCGACTCGCCGTCGCCCTTTGGAAGTACGATCCGTCGCAATACTCCAGCACTCCAGTATTCCAACATTCCAATATTCCAGTCTTCCAGTATTCAAGTGCCCCTCTGTGTTTCCATGTTCCGCATCGGCCACGGCATTGATGTGCATCCTTTCTCGGACGACCCGCAGCGGCCGTGCGTGCTGGGCGGCGTCACGATCCCTGGCAGCAAAGGCTTTGCGGGCCATTCCGATGCCGATGTGGTGATCCATGCGATCTGCGACGCGCTGCTGGGCGCGGCCGGGCTGCCCGACATAGGCCATCTCTTCCCCAACACCGACCCGAAGTACCTGAACATCCCCAGTACTCTTCTCCTGAAAGAGGTTGTCCTCAATATTCGCAATGCCGGCTACAGCGTTGCGAGTATTGACGTGACCATTCTTGCGGAGGTCCCCAAGATCAGCCCGCACATCACCGGCATGAAAGCAGTGCTCGCGCCGGTGCTGGGCGTTGAGCCATCAGCCATCGGCATCAAGGCGACCACAACAGAGGGCCTTGGCTACGTGGGCAGAAAGGAAGGCATTGAAGTCCACGCCGTGTGTCTGTTGGAGAAAGCCTGAAGTGGCCGAGGCTGTGCCTTGGTGAGTTAAAGTGGATGTATGCAGCGTCGCAGAGGTGTACTTTCACTTACCAAGGCGTAGCCTCGGCCACTTGTTGAGCGCACCCCATGTAGCCGTGTTACTTCTCCTGTTCTGCATCGCTTGGCTGGGACCGGACGATGTCGCCGATGTTGGTATCGCGATCCGTCAATCCGAGCTCTGGCCCGGGAAGACGCCGTCTTCCCCAAACGAGGTGCACCTTGAGCCGGACGCCGCGGGGAACACCACGCAATTGAAACACTCCATCTCCGCGGCTGTAAGCAGATGCCCCGTATGGCGCCGTGACGGGTTCGCCGGCACCGCCGGACTGGCTCACGTCTACCCCCACACCCTGCAACGGCTCATGTCTCTCGTTGACGATCCGGCCTGATATGGTTATCCCTCGATCGGTGACAACAATAGTGCCCACATCAACGTCGGTGCTGACTACCGGCACTTCCCGTGTGACTGGCGCAAATTCTGCTGGTGCGACATTGAGGAGTACTACTCCTGGGAAGGCCGGATGAAGGCGGAATTCTCCTGATTCGTCCGTCTGCGTTCTGGGCGTGGCCGATTGGCCGCAATATACGCGCGCCGACACGCCCTTGCCGTCCGCGTCAACAACGCGGCCTGTCACTTTGTATGCCGCCTGCAGAACAATGTCCAACGGAGGCCCGTCTGGCCGGACACCCCTGATATATATGTTGGTGTGGCGCGTTGCGTACAGCGTCACTCTAACCGTGTATATCCGTTCAAGATCCAGCACATCCACGCGGAATTCGCCATTCCTTGCCCACGTGTTTGCCCCGACTCCATCCCTGTCTGACACGCTGTCTGCGCCTGCGCCAATCGTCTCGGGCAACGCGGACACGGTGCAGTCGAGCGGTATTCCTCCCGCCTCACGGACGGTGCCGCTTATCGCGCCCACGTGGTTCGATCCGGAGAGGACTTCGAGAAATGTCGTGCGCCCTGCTTCAAACGCGAGATTCGTCCTCACGTAAGAAACTGATTCTCCTTGGACAGTCACATCGTATGTGCCAGGTTGCACACTATCCTTGCTCAGTTCATTGTTGCGGACAACGAAATTGTCGCTGAAAAAATTATGGAAGGTGAATTCTCTGTTTCGTGAGCGCGCGCTGAGTAGCAGTGTGTTCATTCTCACCGGGTCGGTAAAGCGAACAATAAACCGCGCCAATGGCTCAAGTGTGACGGGCACAACTGTAACTCGACCGGGTGTGGGTGTAAAGAGCTGACTCTCGGCCAAGGAATCGTTCTTCAAATCGCTCGCATAGATGCCCACCCTGTAGTCGCCCGGATAGCAGGGCACATTTGTGAGCATGACCTCGCTGTACTCCAAGCTTCCTTGGCAGACGGGGTGCGCATAGTGCTGATCGCTCATGCCATCTCGCACTATGAGGTACATGTTGGATGCGGGCGTGCCGTCAGCGTGCGTCACGCGGACGAGCACATCGCCGCCCTTTGACATCAACACTATCGGACGTTCCTCACCGGCGCGCTGTTTGTACATCCATTCCGTGGTGGCATAGTCTATGATGGTACCCGAAATTAGGACCAGTCGATAAGATAGGCCGGTGTGGTATACTGTAGGCAGGAAACAACGAGGAGACGGTATGTCACAACGGAAGCAGTTCAGCGGGGAGTACAAGGCGCGGG
>JAAYZF010000282.1 GCA_012514975.1 bacterium | reverse complement strand
TTGCAGTGGTCGCAGAAGCACGGGTTGAACCCAGTCATCGTGTCGTAGAAAACTTCATCAATGTCATACGATGTCACGACCTCGATGCTCTGCGGAATGAAGAGCTCGTCCAGATACGGGCTGTTGACGCAGATGGGCAGATAGTTGCCGCTGTCGAATCCCGCGTCCGTCTTCGCATCGGTTGCGCGCAGACGCCAGTCAGGATGATGCTCCGCGGCAGCGGTGTCGAGGAAAACGCTGAAATATACGACGATGCCCAGGCCGTGCTCGCGGCACCCTTTCACCACTTCAGCAAGCATGTCGCACTTCAGGCGCGGATGCCGATGGCCCACCTTCGTGTCATAGTACGAATGGCCGTAATGACACTTGGCAAAGAAGGCGACTGCGTCGACGCCGGATTCCTTCAGACGCTTCGCATACGCCCGGCCGTCGAACCGCTTGCCGATGTCGACGTCCGCGGGCATGTGGAAATCAGGGTGGAGTTTGCACAGAAAAACACGTTTCGTTTTCATCGGTTGTTTCCCAGATAGCTAAACCGCGCTGTCAATGAGCAGCGGTATGACCGCCGCACGTCAAAGTGGCCGAGGCTGTGCCTTGGTAAGTACATCACGCAAACATGCGTCTGCTCTATAGCGGTGGCATGGCCACACGTGCTCCACAGCGGGAGTTCCCCAATGCTGGGGAATCTGCGACACGCCCCCGCACTCCACAGCGCCGCCATGCCGGCGCAGCCACCGTGCGGTCTTCGACCGCGTACTGGAGGGCACGGCGTACTCGCCTGCCGCCAGCAGGCGCACGCCTGCCGTCTGACCGTGCGGCTGGAGCCGCGCGCGCGGCGGCCGAGGACGGCCCGCCCTCCATTTTCCGCGCGACCAGCGCGCGGCGGCCGAGGACGGCCGCCCTCCATTTTCCGCGCGACGAGCGCACGCGGCGGCCGAGGACGGCCGCCCTCCATCGCCCGCGCGACAAGCGCGCGCGGCGGCCGCGTACGGCCCGCTCTCCCTGTCAAAGCAGTCTGAGCCGCAGCTCGCCGACATCGATCATCTCAGCCCCGGCCTTCTTCGTTGCGCGCAGCTCGATCGTCTGTTGTCCCGCCTTCAGTCTCAACCGCCCAAGCGCCAGCGTCTTAAACGGTTTCATGTACGAGCTGTCGCGCGGCGACCGGTCTTCGCCTGTCCGCAAGGGCGGGTCGAACGCCTCGGTCACCGTGCAGCCAACGCGCGCAGCGCCGCACACCGCTTCGATGCCCGCGCCGACGTTCTCCGGCTTGCACGTGTAATGCAGCGTCACGTCGTACTCGCCTTCATTCGCTACATCGAGCTCCCATGAAACGCTGTCCGCGCCATCGCGCCAGTTGGTGAGGAACGACGAGTTCGGATGGATCGAGCTCCAGGTGATCGCACCGTGCGGATCACCGTCTTCAGGCCGGAGCGATGTCGTCGGGAATTCCCGGTAGCCGACTGGTATGCGCAGCGGCCGCATCCCGCCTTCCGGCAGCATTTCCGTACGCCAGCGCTCGATCTCGCCGCGCTGCCTCCGCCATTCATCAGGCCGCTCTGCCGCGAGGTCGCGTGTCTGGCGGAAATCGTCGACCATGTCGTACAACGCATCGCCGCCCACGCAGGCACGATACCGCGCGGTCCGCATCGACGTGTAGCGGAAGTTGATGCTCTGGGCAAAGATCGCGCGGTCGGGCCATTCCTCCGCGCGGCCCTCGAGCAGCGACCGCAGGCTCACCCCGTCAAGCGGTTTCGTCTTCGCATCCTTCACACCCGCGAAATCCGCCAGCGTCGGAAGGAAGTCGATCGAGCCGGCCACGTGACCGACGCGCGTCCCGGGCGCGATACGCCCGGGCCAGGTGAACGAACAGGGCGAGCGCACTCCTCCTTCGTCTATGCTCCCCTTGATGCCGCGCATGCCGCCATTCCAGCGGTGCGTGTTCGGCCCGTTGTCCGACAGGTAGATGACGATGGTCTGCGCTGCCAACCCAAGTTCATTGAGCTTCCCGACCACGCGACCGACATTCCAGTCGATGTTCTCGCACATGGCGAGCGCGGCGCGCGTTTCACTCAACTTCTCCTTCGCCGCATCCGTTGCGCGTTGCGGCAGGTCAAGGTCCTTCAGTCTGTCCCAGTACCTGTCAGGCACCTGGAACGGCGAATGCGGAATGTTCAGCGGCAGGTAGCAGAAAAACGGCCTGTCACGGTTGCGCTCGATGAACGCCATCGCCTCGTCCGTGCACGCATCAGGCAGATAGCCCGGCGCGACGACTTCCTCGCCATTGCGCTCGATCGTGCTCTGGAAGTAATCGCTCCAATGGCCGCAGCAGAAGCCGTAGAACTCGTCGAAGCCGCGGCCATTGGGATGATATGGATAGGCCGAGCCGTTGTGCCACTTGCCGAAGCAGCCCGTGGCGTACCCCGCGGTTTTCAACACCTGCGCCACGGTCACTTCATCAAGGTTCATGCGCTCCTGCCCGCGGGTGACGCCATGCACGCCCGTGCGCGGGAAGCACCTCCCGGTCAGAATCTCAGCCCGTGTCGGCGCGCACAGCGGCTGCACATAGAAGCGCTCCATGATCGCGCCTTCGCGCGCGAGCCGGTCGATGTTGGGCGTGCTGATGCTCGTGTTGCCCGTGTAGCCGAGATCGCCCCACCCCTGGTCGTCGGTGAGGATCAGGACTATGTTCGGTTGCAGTGTGTTTCCAGTCTTCATCAGTCGGCCCGATGGGGGGCCCAATGGGGTCAGGCCCTAAATCGTTAGTTGGCAGGCCCGGTGGGGTCAGAGGCCCGATGGGGTCAGGCCCTAAATCGTCAGTCAGCGCCTCTCTGCCGCTCCTGCGGAGTATTGACGATTTGGGGCCTGACCCCGCAGTGCGCCACTCTCGAGCAGCGTCAGGAACGCGTTGTCGCGCGAAGTGATCGGCAGCTCCACCCGCGCGCGCCGGCGCACTGATTCATACAAGGCAAAGATGATCTCTGCCGCGCGCAGCGCCTTTCTGTGCGACAGCTCCGGCTCGGCGCCCGTTTCGAGACAATCGATCGCGTTGCGCACCACGCCGACCATGTGGTTCTCGGGCGTGTCCTCGATCACCGGCGGCGCCCACTGCGGCTCGTTGTACACGACCGCCCGGCGGATCTGCCCGTCCCACTCGACTTCGACGAATCCCTCGCTGCCATGCACGCGCACGCCCGTGCCCATGTCCTTGTCGAGGTCACCCACCTGGAAGTACGCGCGCACGCCGTTCTGGAACACGACGAGCCCCGTCGCCATAACCTCGGCGCTCACGTCGAACCATTTGATCAACTGGCTCGTGTCCACCGCGCCCAACACCCACTTCGCGGGCGACTCGCCGTTGAAACTCAGCGCCTGATCAAATGTGTGCGTGCCGCAATCGAGCAGGTTCTTCGGCGAGTACAAGTCCATCCGCTGTATGGCGCCGAACCGGCCTTCGGCGATGAGCTTCCGCACCAACTGGTTGCCCTTGGCAAACCGCCGCTGATGGCAGAATGTCAGCAGGCACTTCTTCTCGTCGGCGATCCTTCCCATTTCGAGACATTCGCCCCACGTCGGCGCCATCGGCTTCTCGGACAGCACCGCTTTGACGCCCGCAGCGACGCAGTCCTTGAACACGGGCAGGTGGAGCGGCGTCCACAGGCACGTGATGATCACGTCAGGCCGTTCCTTCTCAAGCATCGCCCTGTGATCAGTGTAGACCGCGGCGCCGAAGCCTGCTTCCGTGTTCATCGTCTCGGCCGCCTCGCGTTTCACGTCAGCCAGGGCAACCACGTTGCACCGCGCATCGGCCTTCACGCCGGGCACATGCTGCTTCGCCCGCCTGCCGCAGCCGATGAATGCCACTCGATACGTCTTGCTCATTTCATCATCCTCCTGGTTACAGACACCACATTTTGAGATCATCCATGACAGCGTCAGAGTTCGGATGCCCGGCGCATCCGTTATCAAGGCACATGTCTGCAGCGGGTACTTTGACTTGCCAAGGCGGAGCCTCAGCCACTTCGTACTTTGTACTTTGTACTTCGTACTTGCCAAGGCGGAGCCTCAGCCACTCTCACATCTTCCGCGCCACGCTACAGTTGCGCGGCGACGGCGCTGCGCAACTGCTTCTGCAGCCCAGCCCTCACTTGCGCATGCGCCGGGTCGTCCACAAGATTGTTCCGCTCGTACGGGTCCGTGTCATAGTCAATCAGTTCGACGGGCGTGCCATCGGATTTTTCCGCATAGCGGTACTGCGCGGTTCTGATCGTGCGGGACAACGTGGCCTTGCCCTTCCCTTCGCTGTTGAATGAGATCGTGTAGCCACGCCCGGCTGCCTTCGGACTCTCGAGCAGGGGCACGAGGCTGTCGCCCTGCGTCCCGCTCGCCGGCGCCGGCAAGCCGCAGAGGGCATTGAGCGTGGGATACATGTCGATCAATCCCACCGGCTGGCCACACGCCGCGCCGGCGTTTTTCGTCCCCGGCACGTCGATGATCAGCGGCACATGGTACGAGCGCTCCCACAGCGTGCCTTTGCCGTAGTGGTTATCGCGCTCGCCCAGGCAATACCCCTGGTCGCCGAACAGGACGACGATTGTGTTCCCGCGCAGGCCGAGGCGGTCGAGCGCATCGATGACTTTGCCGATCTGCACATCAATGAACGTGGTTGACGCGTAGTAGTGCGCCGTCATCTCGCGGCGCACCTGCTCGTTCTGCCCCGCGGGCGTGCTGCCGGGTGCGAGAGTGATCTTGTCAGGCGGATAGAGGTCGAAATACTTCTTCGGCACCGTCCACGGCTGATGCGGCCTGCGGAAGCCGAGGGCGAGGAAGAACGCCGTGCCGTCCCGCTTGAACTGCTCGAGCAGCTCGACGCCCCGCGCCGCCGTGCGGCCGTCGAACAGCGCGTCATCCTCGACGTCCATCACCGAGTAGAGCCCTTTCTCGCCTTTCACCTCGTACTGCCCGCCTGTCAGCACATGCGGTTCGAGGCCCAGCGTCTTGAGTTCGATGCCCGTCCAGATCGGCTTGAACCGGCCCGACTCGGGGTCCTTCCACGGCTCTTCGCTGAGCGTCCATGAAGCCGGGTCATCCTTCCCGATATGGAAAATCTTGTCTTCGCGCGCCGTGTAGTACCCGTTGTTCTTGAAATGCTGCGGCAGGTACGTGACATCCTTCAACGCCCCATCGCGCGACGCAGGCGAGAAGTCGTGCACGCCCGTCTTCGCCGGATACCACCCGCTCAGAAACGATGCGCGCGACGGCAGGCAGGACGGCCACTGCGAGTACGCCCGCGTGAACCGCACGCCCCGCGCCGCCAGCCCGTCCATGTTGGGCGTCTGCACGTCCGGATTGCCAAAACATCCAAGCGACGGGTTCAGATCGTCCACGCTGATGAACAGCACGTTCATGCGCCGCGCGGGCGGGCTGCCCGACAAGGCGCGCGCATACGGCGCCAGGGCCCAGCCTGCCAGCCCGGCCGCGCCCAGCGTGAGCAGATCGCGCCGTGTAAGGCTCTGTGGGTGATTGCACCGCGCGTGTTGATTTTCCATTGCACATGCCTCCATCGGTTCCGCACAACGTGCTGCCCTCTGGGTGCCTTGAGACAGTTATTATAGCGCATGGCCGCGCTTTTATCAAAACTCACGCAATCCCGCTCGCCCGCACGTGCCGCACGAACGCCTCGCCGCCCTCCGCGTACAGCTCAATCCCCTGCCGCTTCGGGTCGGGCAGCACAAACGCGCTCATCGCCGCAAAGCCTCGGTTGCCGAACAGCTCGATGCTGCACGCATCGAGCAGAAAGCGCATTGCCACACTCCCGTCCGCGCGCATCGGCAACGGCGCCTCAAACAGCCTTGGGAAACTCTCCGGCGCTGCCACGCCGCTGCCACGGCGGTCGATGAACAGGACTCGCTTCGCCGCATCGTAGCCGGCAGCGCAGTCAGGCGCGCCGCCCGGGGGAAATCGCAGCACGATCCGGTGCGCGCCGCGCGGCTCGATCTCCATATCGATGTCGAGCGCGTTGCCGTGATGTGCAGCAAGGCGGACGGCATCGCCAGGCCGCAGCGCCAGGTTCTCGCGCGCATCTGTATCGCCGCGCAATGAAGCCAGCTCGTCCACGGGCTGCTGCACCAGGCGCACGCCATCCGGCGTCGTGCGCAGCGTCACTTCGTACGGCACGGTCATGCATCCGCCCGAGAATGGCGCGGTGGGGAAGCAGTTGCGGATGGCACCGGCGGCAGCCCCGCAGCCGTAGCTCCAGTTGAACAGCCAGGAGATCATCACGCGCCGCCCGTCCGGGCTGTTTCCCCAGCTCTGGCTCGCGTAGAAGTCAGGCCCGTGCCCCATCACCAGCCGCTCGCTCCCGGAAGTGAAGCGCACACCGTCAAACCGCCCGAGCATGTACCAGCGCCCGCCGCCGCTGAGCACCCATCTTGTGTTCCCCGCGTCGCCATCGACGGGCAGCTCGAACAGGTCGGGACATTCGGTCACGAGCGCCTCATCAACGCTCTCGAACCGCCAGTCACGCAGGTTCGGCGAGGAGAATATCCGCAGCGTGCCGCCCGCGACAGCCATTGCCCACCGCCCGCGCTTCGCATCCCAGAACACCTTCGGATCACGGAAATCCTTGTCGTCCGGCTGGCCTGGCAGATGGCGCAACTGCGGGATCAACGGGTTGCCCGCGTATTTCCTGAACGTGCGCCCATCAGCGCTGTACGCCATGCCCTGGCTCTGCCGATGATCAGCCTTGTCCCAATACGTATAGATGCAGACCATGCCGGGCTTGCCGCCGAACAGCCCGCTCGTGTCGCGATGATCCACGACCGCGCTGCCCGACCAGATCTGCCCATGCTCGTCCGGCGCAATCGCCGCGGGCAGATGCTCCCAACGGACGAGGTCGCGGCTCACCGCATGCCCCCACTGCATGCCGTCCACGTCGCGCGGCTCGTAGTACTGGTAGAACAGGTGCCACTCGCCGTTGAAATGGACGAGCCCGTTCGGGTCGTTCATCCAGCCGTGCTCCGGCGTGAAATGGTACCGTGGCCGGAATGCGTCGGCCTGTCCGCCCATGCTGCGTTGCGTGCGTCCGCTCATGCCTTTGTCTCCTTTTCCGCGTGGTTTCATCGCAGGCACAGCATTATACCAGATTCGTCCAGGGGCACTCCTTGTGTAGTGCGTCTCAGATTCCTTGCCATATGATTGCGCCTATCTGCTTCATCATCAAGGCACTGTGCGTGTGTGCATACCGAGTGTATATACCACGTGCAGGAACGCCGAGGATGAGGCAACCCTTCGGGCGCAACACCTTGCGGCAATCTGTTGCGTCACATGTCAAGGAATCCGAGACGCACTACATTGGTCGTTCCGCGCAGCGGCCACAAAAAGCGCCGTCTCTCCGCGCTTTTTGTCTGGAGTTGCAAAAACCGCCGGCTTCGTGTATAATAACAAAGCTGTCCGTATATTCAGGGTGGCCCGGGCTTGCCCCGCCGCCTCTTTGGAGTTGCCTGAGAATGCAATTGACTGTGCAGATATCTCAGGACGACCGGGGCCAGTTTCGCGCCCTCTGTCCTGAGTTGGGCGTCAGTACGCTCGATACAGACCGGACGAATGCCGTCGACAGGCTCAAGAGCCTGATCTTCGACTGGTTGCTCGCCCAATCCGAGGCCATTGACCGCGAGTCCAAGGCCGATGGCGACGGAGACGACGGCACCGATTACGCCGTCCTCACCAGCGAGGATACGCTCAAACTTGTCCATATACCCAGGCGGGGAAAGGCGAGTTGAGCGGGAGAGGAAAGCGGAGACAAGGGAGACTGCGACGGCAGATATTGTCACCACAGAGCCACAGAGCCTCGGAGAACGGCATTGAGCGCTGATGGAGAGCGACTAGCTGTCGACTATCGACTGCGAGGACGATAAATCCCCCAAGACGCATCTTGGGGAAAACGATGAACGATGAACGCCGTACGACTACCATGCTGCTCGGTGTGAACATAGACCACGTCGCCACGCTCCGCCAGGTGCGCGGCACGTCGTATCCTGATCCCGTGGCTGCCGCCGCCATCGCTGAAATGGCGGGCGCATCGGGTATCACCGCCCACTTGCGCGAGGACCGCCGCCACATCCAGGACCGTGACATCGAGCTGCTCATGCAGACCGTCAAGACGAAAGTCAATCTCGAAATGGCCGTCGCGGAAAGCGTGCTTGATCGCGCCCTCGCGCTCAAGCCGCACTGCGCGTGCCTCGTGCCCGAGCGGCGCGAGGAGCTCACGACCGAAGGCGGGCTCGATGTCCGCGGCTCGTTCAAACGCGTCAGGAACGCCGTGACGGCCCTCCAGGGCAACGGCACCGTCGTCAGCCTCTTCATCGAGCCCGACGCCGCGCAGATCGCCGCCGCGGCAAAGACCGGCGCGGCGTTCATCGAGCTCCATACCGGCTCGTTCGCCAACGCGGCCACCGAGGCCGATCGCGCGCGAGAGCTCGCCCGGCTCGTCAAGGCCGCCGTGGCCGCCCGCAAGGCCGGCCTCCGCGTCAATGCCGGCCATGGATTGCATTATCACAATGTGGCACTGCTGCACCGCGTGCCCCATCTCGAGGAATTGAACATTGGACACGCCATCATCGCCCGCGCGGTGTTCGCTGGCCTGGATCAGGCCGTGCGCGACATGGTGGCGCTCATCCAGTAACCGCCGCGGCGCGCGCCGCGGCATAATCGGCCGTCCCGCCAGTGCGGGCCTGCCACAACTCACATAACAAGGCCGGCAGCGAAGCCCTATTCGCACCCCCGGCCTGCATAAGGAGTACCCCTATGGCAGTCGTACCAGTCAAGGACCTGCTCGAAGCAGGCGTCCACTTCGGCCACCAGACGCATCGGTGGAATCCCCGCATGAAGCCGTTCATCTTCGAGGAGAGGAGCGGCACTCACATCATCGACCTCCAGAAAACGCAGCGCTTCCTCGATTACGCCACCCAGTACGTCCGCAACGTCGCGCAGAAAGGCGGCAAAATCCTCTTCGTCGGCACCAAACGCCAGGTCCGCGAGATCATCCGCGACGAAGCAGCGAAATGCCACATGCCCTATATCTGCGAACGCTGGCTCGGCGGCACGCTCACCAACATGCGCACCATCCGCCTCTCGATAGGCCGCATGGAGGAAATCGAGGAGCTCGACAAGGAAGGCGTCATGGACCGCCTCCCGAAAAAGGAGCAGTCATCCCTCCGCCGCGAGCTCGACAAGCTCCATCGCAACCTCGATGGCATCCGCGTCCTCGAAGACAAACCCGATGTCATCTTCATCGTTGACATCGTCAAGGAACGCATCGCCATCACCGAGGCCGTCAAGCTCGGCATCCCCGTCGTCGCCATCGTCGACACGAACTGCAACCCCAACCTCGTCGACTTCGTCATCCCAGGCAATGACGACGCCATCTGCTCCGTCAGGCTCATCACAAGCGTCATAGGCCGCGCCATCAACGAAGGCTACCAGTTCTACAAGCAGCTCGAAGACGAACGCAGGAAGAAGGACGCCGACGAACGCGCCGAACGCAAGAGCAAGGCAGCCGCCAAGAAACCACGCGCCGCTGCAAGAAAACCACAGGATGCCCCGGCCGCGAAACCCGATGCTGCCGCCGAGGAAACGCCGGCCCCGGCCGCCGAGGCCAAGGAAGAGTAACCAGCCGCTCCCGGCCTCTTCAATCTGAAATCTGAAATCTGAAATCT
>JAAYZF010000281.1 GCA_012514975.1 bacterium | reverse complement strand
TGGTACGAATCGGCCTGCCAGTTCATGCGGCCGAGATGGACGGTCTTGCCCGCGCGCCGTGCCACTTCGGCGGCGATGACGTCCTTGTTGAACATGGTAAAGCCGAACATGTTCATGAAATTGGCGCCCCAGGCGTCATTGCTGCGGAAGCGGACGTTGCAGTTGAGCCACCAGGCCCCGGAGTCATCCTCGACGACGCGGTACCAAAGCGACTGGAGGCATGGCGGGTCGTAGCAGTCAAAATCGATGGTGGGCATCCAGGTGATCATCTGGGCCTGGCGGGTGAACGGCTGCTTGGCGAGCTTGTCGATCACGCGCTCGATCTGGTCGACGCGAAAGGGGCCTGCGGCGGCGGAAACGCCGTCCTTCAACTCGCGCCAGGTGCCGTATGCGGCGAGGCGGCCGTGGTAGGTGTATTCCCAGCGGGTGTCATCCGGGTCGTTCATATTCTTGACCCAGTGGTCTTTGGCGCCGCAGACTTCCATGACATACTCGTGCAGGTCCTCGATGCCGCCCGGGAAGGCTTTATGGATCATCGGCTCGGCGAGCGGGTCGCGGACGGTGATGTTCATGGTGGCGTCAAGGCTGGGCGGGTCGCCCGGCTTGTCGTACTGGGTGCGGAAGGCCACGCCGTTCTTGTGGAGGGAAACGAGCGCGTTCTCATACGCCTCGGCAAGGCACGTGCCCGAGACGGTCAGCACCGGGATGTTGTGGTCGGGTGTCATGGCAAATGGAATGATGGAATACTGGAAGACTGGAAGATTGGAAGACTGGAATGATGTCAATCGATCTCGTACTCGTGCTCGTACTCGTGCTCGTACTCGTGCTCGTAATCGTGCTCGTCCTCGTCCTCGTCCTCGTCCTTCGTACTTCGTACTTCGTCCTTCGTACTTCGTACTTCCATTACTGTTTCAGCAGCCCGTTCAGCCCCTGCGCCATCATCTCGATGGCGACGGCGGTGAGGAACAGGCCAAGCACGCGCGACGCGATGCTGATGATGCGCTCGTTGATGCGCCTGATCATGTAGGAGCCTGCGACGAACACGATGCCGATCAGGATGAATGCGACAAGGACGTTCGCCAGTACCGTTGTCCTGCCAAGGTCGAACGTCTTGACCGAGATGAACGAGATGGTTGCCGGGCCGGTCATCATGGGGCTTGCCATGATCGAGATGAGCGTGTCGGTCTGCGTCACATGGTTCTTCGACCCGTCATTCTGGCGGATGGTTTCGAGGCCGAGGAGGAGGAGGACGATGCCGCCCGCCACGCGCAGCGAATCGAGCGTGATGCCAAAGGCGCGAAAGAGGTACGGCCCGACGAGGGTGATCACCACGGCAATCACGAACGCCACCAGCGTCGCCGTCGCCGCCATGCGCGGCACGTTCATGCGCTGCCGGTCGGCGGCAACGAGGAACGGCACCGAGCCGACCGGGTTGATCAACACGAAGAGCTGGACGACAAGTATGCTGTTGAGCGGTCCCAATTTCATGTGCGCCTCTCACCTGCCGGCATGCCATTATAGGATAATCGGCGCGCAAAGTGAAGGGGGCGGAGGAAGCCATTGACTCGCCATGCCGTGAATGATAGAATACACGCTGGCAGCAGGCAATGCGCGCCCGGACGACGCGCGACAGCGCCACGGGACACAGCCGCGCGATGGCTCACTCAATGGAGACCGGCAATGCCGAAACGCACCGACGTACGCAAGGTACTCATCATCGGGTCAGGCCCGATCATAATCGGCCAGGCATGCGAGTTCGACTACTCGGGCACGCAGGCATGCAAGGCCCTGCGCTCGCTCGGCTACAAGATCGTGCTCGTGAACTCGAATCCGGCGACGATCATGACCGATCCGGGCATGGCGGACACGACGTACATCGAGCCGCTCAACCATGACACGCTCGTCGAGATCATCAAGCGCGAGAAGCCCGACGCGCTGCTGCCGAACCTGGGCGGGCAGTCGGGCCTGAACCTCTCGTCCGAGCTCGCGATGAGCGGCGCGCTCGAAACGCATGGCGTCAAAGTGATCGGCGTGAATGTCGACGCGATCAAGCGCGGCGAAGACCGCCAGGCGTTCAAGGACACGATGACCGCGCTCGGCATCGACATGCCGAAGAGCGAGATCGCGACAACCGTGCAGCAGGCCGAGGAGATCGCCGCGCGGCTCGGGCTGCCCGTGGTGATCCGCCCGGCGTACACGATGGGCGGCACGGGCGGCGGCCTGGTGTACAACATCGAGGAGCTGCGGCTCATCGCCAGCCGCGGCCTCGCGGCCAGCCTCGTCGGCCAGATCCTCGTCGAGGAATCGGTGCTCGGATGGGAGGAGCTCGAACTCGAAGTCGTGCGCGACGCCGGCAACCGGATGATCACCGTCTGCTTCATCGAGAACGTCGATGCAATGGGCGTCCACACGGGCGACTCGTACTGCACGGCGCCGATGCTGACGATCGATCCGGCGCTGCAGAAAAAGCTCCAGGAATACTCGTACAGGATTGTCGAGGCGATCGAGGTGATCGGCGGGACGAACATCCAGTTTGCCCACGACCCGAAGACGGGCCGCGTCGTCGTCATCGAGATCAACCCGCGCACGTCCCGCTCGTCGGCGCTGGCGTCAAAGGCCACCGGGTTCCCCATCGCATTCGTCTCGTCGCTGCTCGCGGGCGGGCTCACGCTCGACGAAATCCCGTACTGGCGCGATGGAACGCTGGACAAATACACGCCGTCGGGCGACTACGTCGTCGTCAAGTTCTCCCGCTGGGCCTTCGAGAAGTTCAAGGGCGTGCAGGACAGGCTCGGCACCCAGATGCGCGCCGTGGGCGAGGTGATGAGCATCGGCAAGACGTACAAAGAGGCGTTCCAGAAGGCCATCCGCTCGCTCGAGATCGGCCGCCAGGGCCTCGGCTTCGCCAAGAACTTCAACGCCAGGCCCCTCGATGAGCTGCTCGGCATGCTCAACCACGCATCGAGCGAACGCCAGTTCATCATGTACGAGGCACTGCGCAAAGGCGCTGACGTCGACGACCTCCACCGCCGTACGCATATCAAGCCGTGGTTCATCGGCCAGATGAAGGAGCTCGTCGCGCTCGAGTAGGAGCTGCTCAGGCACAAGGGCGCCGTCCCGCCCGACGCATTGCTCGAGCGGGCAAAGAAGGACGGCTTTGCCGACAAGTACCTCGCCAAGATCCTCGGCGTGCCCGAGGCGGACATCCGCGCCCGGCGCACGAAGCTCGGCGTGGTCGAGGCGTGGGACGCCGTGCCTGTCAGCGGCGTGAAGAGCGCGGCGTATTACTACTCGACGTACAACGGGAAGGACACCGTGAAGGTGTCCGGCTCGAAGAAGAAGATCATGATCCTCGGCGGCGGGCCAAACCGGATCGGCCAGGGCATCGAGTTCGACTACTGCTGCGTCCACGCGGCATTCGCCCTGCGCGACGCGGGCTACGAATCCGTCATGGTCAACTGCAATCCCGAGACGGTATCGACCGACTATGACACGTCGAACAAGCTGTATTTCGAGCCGCTGACGGTCGAGGACGTGCTCCAGATTTACGCGAAGGAGAAGCCGGCCGGACTCATCTGCCAGTTCGGCGGCCAGACGCCGCTGAACATCGCGGCCGAGCTCGCGGCCAACGGGGTGAACATCATTGGCACGCCGCCCGCGGCGATCGATCTTGCCGAGGACCGCGACCAGTTCAGGAAGATGATGGAGAAGCTCGGCATCCCGCAGCCCGCGTCCGACATGGCGCGCACGGCTGACGAGGCGCTGGCGATCGGCGCGCGCATCGGATACCCGCTGATCGTGCGCCCGTCCTACGTGCTCGGCGGCCGCGCGATGGAGGTCGTGTACGACGAAACGGCGCTGCGCAAGTACGTCGAGGCGGCCGTGGACGTCTCGCCCGAGCGGCCGATCCTTATCGACAAATTCCTCGAGAACGCCATCGAGGCCGAGGCGGACGCGATCTGCGACGGCGTCGAGGCGTTCGTCCCCGCCGTCATGGAACACATCGAGCTCGCCGGCATCCACTCGGGCGACTCGGCCTGCGTGATCCCGCCCGTGAGCATCCCGCACAAGCACATCGACACGATAGACGAGTACACGCGGAAGATCGCGCTCGAGCTGAACGTCGTCGGGCTCATGAACATCCAGTACGCCATCTGCAACGACATCGTCTACGTGCTCGAAGCCAACCCGCGCGCAAGCCGCACCGTGCCCATCGTGAGCAAGGTGTGCGCCATCCCCATGGCGCGCATCGCCACCCAGGTGATGCTCGGGGCGAAGCTGAAGGATCTGAAAGTCGCGCGCAAGCCCGTGCCGCATTTCGGCGTCAAGGAATCGGTCTTCCCGTTCAACATGTTCCCTGAGGTGGACCCGGTGCTCGGGCCCGAGATGCGCTCGACGGGCGAAGTGCTCGGCATGGCCGACCACTGGGGCGTCGCGTTCTACAAGTCGCAGGCGGCGGCAAACCAGCGCCTCCCGCTCGATGGCTGCGTGCTCATCACCGTGGCAGACCCGGACAAGCCCGGCGCGCTCGACGTCGCCAGGAGGTTCGCCTCGCTCGGCTTCACCATCAAGGCCACCGGCGGCACCCAGCGCTTTCTCGCCGAACACGGCATCGAGGCCGAGCGGATTTTCAAGGAGCATGAGGGCAGGCCCAACATCACCGACGGCATCAAGAACCGCGAGATCCACCTCGTCGTCAATACCCCGTGCGGCCGGACAAGCGTGATCGACGATTCCTACATTCGCAAGTCGGCGGTGAAACACAAGGTGCCCTACATCACCACCATCGCCGCCGCGCTCGCGGCGGTCAAGGGCATCGCCGAATTCACGCAGGAAGGCGGCGTGGTCCGCAGCCTGCAGGAGTACCACGCGAACATCACGTAGTTCCTTCGTCCGGGGAACTGCGTGGCGAACGCCGCTAACGTCCTGAAGGAAAGGAAGAGCGAGGAGCATCAATGGGCGGTTTCTTTGCTGTTGCAGCGCAGGATGAATGCATTCACGACCTGTTCTTCGGGACGGACTACCACTCGCACCTCGGCACCGTGCGCGGCGGCATGGCCGTGAACACCGCGGGCGGGATCACCCGCTCGATCCACGACATCACCAACGCCCAGTTCCGCACCAAGTTCGAGCATGACCTCGGCCGGCTGAGCGGCCGGTATGGCATCGGCGTGATCAGCGATTACGAGGACCAGCCGCTGATCATCGGCTCGCATCTGGGCACGTACGCCATCTGCACCGTCGGCAGGGTGAACAACGCGCGGGAACTTGCCGCAAGGGCATTCGAGCTGCGCACGACGCATTTCTCGGAGATGAGCGGCGGCGAGATCAATCCCACCGAGCTCGTCGCCACCATCATCAACCAGGAAGCCACGTTCGCCGACGGCATCAGGCGCGCCCAGGCGCTCGTCCGCGGCTCGTGCTCGATACTCGTCATGACGGACAAGGGCATTTACGCCGCGCGCGACCGGCTGGGCAGGACGCCCGTCACCGTCGGCCGGCGCGCCGGGGCCGTCGCGGCCACGATGGAGACCTCGGCGCTGCCCAACCTTGGCTATGATACGGCCCATTATCTCGGCCCCGGCGAAGTGGTGTTCATCACGCCCGACGGCTTCGAGCCCGTCTCCCCCGCCGGCGCCGCCATGCAGATATGCGCCTTCCTCTGGGTCTACTACGGCTATCCGTCCTCATGCTACGAAGGCGTGAACGTCGAGGCGGCCCGCTATCGCTGCGGCGAAAAGCTTGCGGCGAATGACGACGTCACCGTGGACATGGCGGCCGGCATTCCCGACTCGGGCACGGGGCACGCCATCGGCTATGCCAACCATGCGCGCATCCCCTACGGCCGCCCGTTCGTCAAATACACGCCCACCTGGCCCCGCAGCTTCATGCCGCAGGACCAGTCCGTGCGCGATCTCGTCGCCCGCATGAAGCTCATTCCCGTCAGGGAGCTCATCCACGGCAAGCGCCTCCTGTTCTGCGAAGATTCGATCGTGCGTGGCACGCAGCTCAAGGACACGATCAAGCGGCTCTACGACTGCGGCGCAAGGGAAGTGCACATGCGGCCCGCGTGCCCGCCGCTGGTGCATGGCTGCCCGTTCATCAACTTCTCGCGCTCGCGCTCGGAGCTCGATCTCGCCGCGCGCCGCGCAATCAGGGAGATCGAAGGCTCGGACGACGCCCCGCTCGACCGCTATACCTCGGACGGCTCGGACCACTACCGCGCCATGGTCGAACGGATACGCCTCCAGTTGCGCCTGACCACCCTCAGGTACCAGAAACTCGACGATCTCGTCGACGCGATCAGCCTCCCGCGCGAGAAACTGTGCACCTACTGCTGGACGGGCACAGAAGGCGCCGCGTAGTCTTCGCCCGCCGCCAAAGGACTGCAGGATGAAGATCCAGTTTGAAGACTCCGAGCACAAGCGCACCAAGGTGATGCCCATCCAGCGGATCGAGCCGCGCGGTGATGTGCGCCTTCCGCTCTCTGACGCGCAGAGGCCCGTGGCCGCCGCCGGCGACCACGTGGCATGGGGCCAGGTTGTCGCCGAACCGGCAGCGGACCTCGGCGTCTACCTGCACGCGTCCGTGTCAGGCACGGTGACCGAAATCGCGGGGCCGCACATCGCAGTCCGTCCTGATGCACGGCAGCCGGACGGGCCGCTCCGCATGCGCGCGATTCCCGAGAGCGAGTGGACGCGGGAGATCATCGCCGCGCGGGCGCGCGAGGCGGGGCTGACAGGCCATGGCGGCGCAGGATTCCCCACGTTCGTCAAGCTCTGCGCGCGCAACATCCACACGCTCGTCATCAATGCCGCCGAATGCGAGCCGTACATCACGTGCGATTACCGCCGCATCGTCGAGTCGCCGCGCGAGGTGCTTGATGGCGCGCGCATCGCCGCGGCCGCGCTGGGCGCGCGGAAGATTGTCGTCGCGTACGAGAACCATTACGCGCCGGCAATCGACGTTCTGAAGGAATACGCCGCCGACCTTCCCGTCGTGTTCTCGTCCATAGGCACGGGGTATCCGTGCGGCGAGGGCAAACTGATCATAGAAGCCATCGGCGGCCCGCGGATCAAGCGGCCCGCCATCGAGCAGGAGTACGGGTACATTGTGATGAACGTGAACACGGCCTTCGCGCTCGCGCAGGCCGTGATGCAGGGCATTCCCGTCACGCGCCGCGTGATCACCGTCAGCGGCGCCAATATGCACCGCTTCGGCAACTTCGACGTGCCCGTCGGCATCACGATCCAGGACGTGCTCCATGCCACGGGCAACGAGGCGATCGATCCCGCCCATCCGCTGCGGCTTGGCGGGCCGATGATGAGCCCGGAAATCCTCGACCGGCTCCAGGTCATCACGTCGCGCACCGTCGGCGTGCTCGCCCTGCCCGACCGGACGACGGACACGCTGGTCGCTCACTGCGTCGGCTGCTTCAACTGCCGCGACGTCTGCCCCGTCCACCTCGCGCCGAATGAAATCCATTACGCCGTCTCCCATGGCGACAGAACGACGCTCAGGCGCCTGCATCTCGAACAGTGCATCGAGTGCGGCGCGTGCGAATACACGTGCATCTCGAACGTGCCGCTGCTCAAGTCGATCCGCGAAGGCAAACGCATGATCGGGCTGCGCTCCGTTCCCTTCGCCCCGCCGGCGATCCACCGGCGCGTGGCGTATTGGCCCGATTGCCTGGTTGTGGCGCTGTCATTGCTGCCGATCATCGCATTTTCGTGGTGGGAATGGGGATGGCAGGCGCTGGGAGTATGGTGGGCGGGCGCCACCGGCGCCGTGGCCGCCGAGTGGCTCTATTACCGCGCAAAGGAGGGTTTCGCCGCCGCGCGCAGTCATATCGCCGACTGTACGGCGCTCGTCACGGGCCTCCTCATCGCCGCTTCCCTTCCCGCCGGATTCCCTGCCGCGGCCGCCGCCCTCGCCGCCGCCCTCGCCACGCTGCTCATCAAGCTCCTCTGCGGCGGCATCGGCAGGAACATGTTCAACCCCGCCCTCGTCGCCCGCGCCGCGCTCCTCGTGCTCATGCCGCGCGCCATGACCACCTGGCCCGCGCCGCGCCACGCGGTGATCGACGCGCTTACCACGGCGACGCCCCTCGGCCATCTGCACGAGCACGGGCCGGATTACCTGTTCTCAAAGGCTGGGACTGTGTCGCTGCTCGACCAGCTTTTCATCGGCAACCACGCCGGCTCCCTCGGCGAAGTGTCGATCGCGCTGTGCATCGTGGCCTGCCTCCTTCTCGCCGCGCGGCGCATCGTGAAATGGTATCTTCCCCTGGCGTATCTCGGCGGGTTCATCCTGTCGTTCACCGCCGTCGGCATGATCGACGGCAGCGGCTTCGACGGCCGGCTCCTCCTGTTCCACCTGTGCTCGGGAAGCCTTGTGCTCGGCGCGGTGTATTACGTGACTGACTATGCCGGCGCGAGCGCGTTCGTCTCGGGCCGCTGCATCGCAAACGCACTGGCGGGTGTCCTGACGCACCTCTTCCGCTACAAGGGGTACTACCCCGAGGGCGTGTGCTACGGCATCCTTGCCGCCCAGGCATGCCGCCCGGCGATCGACGCGACCGGCCGCTATCTCCTCGCCGTCAAATGGCAGGACACGCGCCGGCTGCTTGCGGAAACGGCGGGACGCTACGCATGGCGCGCCGCGGGCGCCGCCGCCGTCGCCGCCGCATGCTGCATTGCCGCCGGCGTGATGCATGCGCGCGAAGGCGCTTCGCGCGACGGCAGCCTGCCCGAGGGAATCCTCGCCGTTGCCACCAACGGCTGGGGCTGCTCATTCACCGTCACCGCGAAGGGTTATAGCAGCCCGTTGACCTTCTCGTTCGATGTCACCACGGGGGGGATCGTCTCCAACGTGGCCATCGTCAGCGAGCACGAGACCATCGGCCTTGGCGGCCTCATCGACGAGGCTGCCGGCGTGCCCCTCCGCGCCGCCGTCAACGGCAGACACTACGACGATCTGCTGCTCAAAGGCCTCAACGAGCCAGGCGAACCGGACGAAGGGAACATCGACGGCATCTCCGGCGCCACGATCACCTGCAACGAGCTGCTCAACACGATCCGCAACGCCGTGGCGGACTACAATGACGTCCAGCCGTTCATCAAGGAGCAGCCATGATACGTTCCCTCGCCCGCTATTCCATGGTCGTGATCGGCATGGCCGTCTGGGCGGCGTGCTACCGGCTGTCAGCCCCGGATACGCTGCGTTGGGTCGCGCTGGTGTGGCTCGCGGCCGGGCTGTGCGAGGCAATGATGCATTTCAGGCCGTTCTGGCCGCGGTGCGTGAAGTGCTACATGGCTGCGCTGACGATGTTCCTCGCCTTTGCGGTGTACCAGGGCCTGCGCGTGCCTCACGCGGGGCTCCTGCTGCACGGTTCATGGTTCCCTGCGCTCTGCGCGGCGGCTGCCGCCGCGCTCTTCCCCATGCCCCCTGCCGAGGAACGCCCCCTCACGTGAACTCCGGTTGACAAACCGCAGGCAACGTGCTATACTGTATCTAGCGGGGAGAAGTTTGGCGTTCCGCGGCCGGCGCACACCGGCCCTGGGCACAAGTTTGAGATGATCAACGCACCACTGCGATGGTTGTTTGCGTGGTTCACCGGCGGGGTCTTTGTCGCCGGTGTGATCTGTTGCGCCCACCGCGCGGCCGTCGACAGCATCACGGCAGCCACGGGCGCGCCCGCCGGGCGGGTCATCACGACCATTGTGAAGGAACCCGACGGCGACTGGCTTGAGATCAAGCTGCGCCGGGCGCAGCCCTACGAGAACTTCTACACCCGGCTGTACAGCGGCAAGCTCGACGAGCTCCCCGCGCCAGTGCCCGCACCCAGGCGTCCGCCCGTCCTGATCACACAGACGAACAGACAGGGCTATTACCAGATATTCATCGACAATGCCAAACGCACCCAGACGCTGACGGTCCGCGTGCTGCGCCGCAGGTCGAAAGGCAACAAACGCGCGGACATCGTCGCGATCTCGATCAGCAACCGGCTTGGCGTGGCCATTGTCGACGGTTCGGTGGGCTCGTTCAAGTGCTACGACGACGGCGTCGGCCTGTTCCAGGCTCGGTACGGCTTCTCGTTTTTCGAAACGGCGACGAACACCTTCATGGTCAGGGCCGGCGTCCTCTCGAACGCGCTTATCACGACAATCCACGGCAGCATACGCCATATCAGGTCCCGGGGCGACATCATCAACACCGAGGTCCGCCCGGGCACGGACCGGTTTTTCGCCACAGGCCCGGTAGGCAACCGCGATGTGCGCCGGATAAAGGCGGGCGGCACCATCACGGGCTGCGGCTTCTTCATGGGGCCTGCCGGCTTTGGCGACAACTGGGACACGCCCACCGGGCACCTTACCGGAATACAGGCAGGGTCGAAAAAGGCGCCGGGCGTGATCGAGCACACGACGATCCAGAGCTCCAATGGCGTCGACACAGTCGACGCGATCATCGGCCCGGATGTCTACATTAATGGTGTGCCGCTCTAGGGCACGGCAGTATTCAGTATTCAGTATTCGGTATTCAGTGTAAGACCTCGTACTCGTAATCGTACTCGTACTCGTAATCGTACTCGTAATCGTACTCGTAATCGTACTCGTAATCGTAATCGTACTCGTAATCGTAATCGTCACCGGCGCCTGAAGGCCGGCTTCGGCAATCGCACTCTCGACTGAGCATACATGGTGGGAGACAGGACATCACTCTTGAGGAGACGCGCTGCGCGATGCGCGGCCACGGCGGCCGCGCTGCTGTGCTCCGTCGCGGGCATCCTTACCGCCTTGTCCTTCACGAAGGTCGATTCCGTCACGTCCGCCAGCATCGACATCAGGCTGCTCACTTCCACCACGCTCGAACGGCTCGACAAGAAGGGCTACGATGACACGTGGCACTTCAGCAGTTTCTCGGAGCTGACGAACTGGAACTCGGTGCTGAAACTGACCTGCTTCAAGAACGAGAAGTTCTTCCTCGCGTATGGCGGGCAGGACACGATCATGTACCTGTACAACTCGAACGACGACAACGATCACAAGCTGAAGGACGACGGCCGGCACGTGTTCCGCAACTATCTCTGGCTCTACAGCTACGCCTATTACAAGGTCACCGAGGACTTCACGCTGTTCGGCTATATCAGGGTCAGAGACTTGTCGCACGGAGCCGACACCTACGACCTGCGCTACCGGAACGAGGGCCCGACGTTCGAGGAGCTGTTCGGCGGCGCGCGCTACACGTACGAGGATCTTCTGGCCGAAATCTCGGTGGGCCGCCAGTGGCTCGAACTTGGCCGCGGATTCGTCTTCTACGACCAGCTCGACTCGCTGCGGCTCAAACTGCGGTACGAGTGGCCCGGCAGCCTCGTTGCCATCGAGCCCATCCTCGGCCGCTGTGTCGGCGACAACTGGGACACGGGGATGACCAAGAACGAGCAGAACAGGCGCTATGTGCTCGCCGTGCCCGGCCGGATCGACGTGAGCGCCGAGACGCTCGGACTCGACCTCGACAGGTTCGACTGGCTTGGCATCCACATCCTCAAGCCGTACTACGCGCAGGTGTTCGACGTTTCGGAAGACCAGTATGGGGACGGCGACTCGCGGTACAATGCCTACTACTTCGGCAGCCAGTTGTACGGCCCGCTCTACTTCGAGGGCCTGATGTACAACCTGGAAGGCATCCTCGTAGGCGGGCAGGTCAACAACTACCAGTCATTCACCGCGGGCGACGTGTTCGCCTGGCTGGCCGACATGGAACTGCTGTACGAAAACCAGTTCTCCCTGTTCGACTACCCTTTCCCCTACAAGTCCGTCGCGGGCTATACCGT
>JAAYZF010000280.1 GCA_012514975.1 bacterium | reverse complement strand
TTCCGCGCGGATGCCCGGACTGGCCGCGTGCGCGACGGCTACGGTGATCGCGATCTGTGACACGCGTCCGCGGCAGCCGGGAAACGCGGTGTCGGCCGGCAGGCTTTCCATTGGCGACCACGGCTGGGCATCGAGGGAGAATGACGCAAGGACAACACCGCCGGGGAAACTGTTGGATGCAACCGCGCTGAACCCGGCGGTGATTGCCTCAAAATCCGACGGCAGGGGATACGAGGCAAAACAGGGCGCGTTGCTCCGCAGGCACGCCATTGCATACTCGAAGCCCGACTCAGCGGCGCCGAACATCGCGGGCCAGTCCGGCCCGTCTGCCCCGCATGCTCGGGCAGCCAGCAGCAGCACGTTGCATACCAGAAAGAGGAACTGAACGTGACGCATCATGACACACCTCGCCGTATTGTCTGTAACTGGCACTCCCGTGACCTGCATTGATTGTAGCAAGTGCGCGGGCGCCTGTCAATCCATGCACACGCCTTGTTGCAAGTTTCTAGAAATGACATGGTTTACGTCTTTTAGAAATGACATGGTTCCTCAACCTTCGCGCGAGGGCGCTGAGGGAGCGTAGCGAGCGAAGCGCCCTCGCGCGGCGGATGCGCGTCACTGCTCCGCGGCAATCGCGTGGAGCGTCGCGTAGAGCATGGCGGAAGCGCCGATGGTCTCCGTGATCGTGAACTCGCTCGATACTTCAGCGCCGCCGTTGCCAAGGTCGCGCCAGCGGCGATAGCGCGGTATCTCCCGCGGATGCCATGCGGGCTTCGCGTCAGCCAGCCCATAGACGGTGATGCCCGGAACCGTCTCGCCGGTCTTGCCCGGCCCGGTGTAGAGAAATTCGCTGATCTGCGGCTGGACGGGATGACGGATGCCCATGCCGGTGATGAACGATTTTGACAACGGGTTTGCGCCGAGCTGGAAGTCTGCGTTGAGGCTTGCCGTGTCGAGATACCGCTGGTCCTTCGTCAGCCACCATGCGCGCAGGCACGGGTCGGCATGGTGGCCGCCGCCGTTGCCCGTTCCCCAGCCGAGATTGGCCTTGCCATTGTGGCCGAAGCGGTAGACATTTGTGGCGGTTGCGCGCACGACGTCGTCCGCGCGGGCGATGAGCGCGGCTTTGAGCGTGTCGCGCGTCTTTGCGTCCGTCCCGGGCCTCGTGCAGACGGCATACGCCCACTGGCAGACCGGGAGGAACTGCGAGATGCGCCAATGGGCCCTGGTGGTCAGCGCGCCTTCGCGGACGAGGCGGACGACGTCATCATTGTACTTGTCGGCGCCGGTGTTGCGGAAGAGCTCGGCGGCGGCCCACGCGCGGAAGGGCGGCGTTTCCATTGCGGCCCGCTCGCCGCCTTCGTTCGCGTGATCGCCCGCCCAGGCGAACGCGCGCGCAGCGGCGGCGAGGTGGCTTGTGGCGGTGCAGAGGTCGTATGGTTTGATGAGCCGTGCATACTGTGCGGCGACGGCGGCGAATTCGAGGCTCGAAGGCGCCGTGGGCGGGAAGATGCCGAACGGCGGTCGCGAGCCGTGCGCGCGTTCCCAATCGCGGATCGCATCCTCGTCATTGCCGCGGCCGAGGGGCACGGCGCCGTCAGCCTGCTGATTGTCGAGGTAGAACGAAAGTGCCCAGCGCGCTTCATCGAGGATGTCGGGAACGCCGTTTGTGCTCTCCGGAATGTTCAGGTCGCCGTCCGCAAATGCCTGTGGCGCCATCTCGAATGCCGTGAGCGCCTGCGCCGTCGCGCGCAGGTGATAGGTGAAGCAGTCAAAATCCGCTGCGTCATGATAGCCGCCGCGGTATGTGCGGACGGGCTCGCCCTTGTGCGCGCCATCGTTTCGCGGCCCGACGAGGAAACCGCTTTCGTACACATCGAGATGGCAGGCGGGTTTCGTGAACGTGGTGAACGGCGGCTCAAGCGCCGCGCCGCACCGCTGATGATAGAACGCGCGCATCGTCTCGCGGTACAGCGCGCGTACACCCTCGCCGCCGAGCGAGAACGTGTCCGAGCGTCCGAGGCCCGCGAGGCGGAGGTGGTACCGCCCCGGCGCGCGCACGGCTGAGAG
>JAAYZF010000279.1 GCA_012514975.1 bacterium | reverse complement strand
CCTGACGGGCGGCGACTTGAAGTAGTTCGAGTTGAGCGGAATCTCGTACTCGTGCCACGCGCCGTCGCGCACGACTGTCTGCCGGTGCTCGACATTGTTTGTCCAGAACATGAAGATCATGTCGATGCGGGAGAGGCCGGGGAAGCCGACGTCCGCCGGGAAGTTCGCGCGGAAGCGCATCGAGCTCGCATTGAGCCAGTTCGCATCGCCGCTGATATCAGCCTTTGACGTGCAGCTCTCCCAGCCGCCGCTGACGGTGATCGTGCCGCGCAGACAGCCGGCGCCGGCATAGGCATTGCTCGGGTCCCACGTCACCGCCGCCCTGCTGCCATTGACGAACCCGTTGAGCGCGGCGGTGTTGTAGGGGTACACGGTGACGTAGCGCCACGCCGATGTCTTCACCTCGCCCTGGTCGACGAGCGTGAACAGGGGGCTGAAAATGGACGCCGTGTTGCCGGCGGTGTCGCGAACGGCAAGGCGCAGATGGGTGTTCGAGTATGTCTGCGGAATGCCGGAGACGAACCACGGCCACGTCCCCGCGAAGCAGTTGATCGTGGACGCGATGGTCTGATACTCCGAGCCGGTGTGGTATGACAGCTCTGTCGCGTTCGTGTCGAGATGCGCGTCGCTGATGCCCGCGGATGTCCATGCGGGATCGCGCGTGGTGCCTTCGAGCCAGACCTCGCCGGAAGACGGCGTCGTGAATGCCGCCGTGCCGAGCGACGGCGGCACAGTGTCCACCGTGAATGTGCGCACGGCCGACGTGGCGACCGCGGCGCCGTTGCCCGCGATGACGAACCATTCGTGCGTCCCTTCAGCCAGGGGTGCCGGGACGGTGAACTGCTGTGCGAGGCCGGCGCTGACCGCCGCGCCGTCATCCACCACGACGGCGAAGTTCGTCACCGAGGGATCGTCGCCCGACCAGACGAGCGTCGGCCTGTTTGTGGGAATGCATGCGCCGTCAGCCGGCGACAGGAGCGTTGGAGCAAGGCCCGGCGGCCTGGCGATGATCGCGCGCAGCTCGTCCATGTAGAGCGTCGCGCCGCTCGCGCCGGTGAAGAGCACGGCGGCGTCAAGCAGGACTTTGCTCCCGGTGAACAGGTTGCTCGAGAGCGGCATGTAGAACTCGTGCCAGCGGTCGCCCGCCTGCATGTACGGCGTGTTGCGGAAGAACGTGTTCGTCACGTTGCCGTCGATCACCAGGAAGGTGAACTGCAGGTAAATCTTCTGCGTCTCGGGCCAGCCGCTTGCGCCGTTGAGCGCCACGATGAGACCGACGGCGTTCTTCCAGTCGGCCATGGCGGTGACGTCCCTTCTGTAGAGCAGCGTGCTCCAGAACGTGCTGGTGTTGCGGACGAGCTTGATGCAGCCGCCCTGGCGCGCCTTGGCCGTGTTGAGCGATGCCTGGTACGAGCTGCCGATCGACCAGCCGTCCCAGCCGACGCTGTCGAACGTGGCGAGCGGCACGTACTGCTTCGAGTTCACGTTCACCGTGCAGTTCCTGATCATGTTCGACATGGTCTCGTAGACGTTCGCTTCGAGCACATTGCCGAGCCCGCCGCCGGCGTAGTAGAACTCGCCCGTGATCGTGCGCAGGAAATAGTCGTTCATGCGTTCATCGTGGAACATCGGGCAGCGGCGTTCATCGAGCCCGCTGCCGTTGTGGAACCACAGGACGCAGTCGGCGGGCACGTTGGTGAAGCGGTACGAGCCGGCCGCGTCGGCCATCGTCGTCGCATGCAGGGCGCCGGTATAGAGCAGGTCAACCTGCACATTGGGGATGAAAGCGCCGCGGTAATCGTAGACGCCGCCGGAGATGTCCGCCTTGATGATGGGCGGCAGCGGATTCGACGTGTCGGGCACGAAGTAGATGGGGCTCGTGATGCACTTGCGCGACGTGACATTGTCATTGACTTTGAGCAGGTAGTATGCGCGGGATGTTTCGGAGACGACGACGTTGGTCTCGAACCGCGTGGTGTTGGGCGACCAGCTCTGGAATATGGTGCCATTACGGTAGAGCGACACGTTGGCGAGCACATCCCCGGGCCTCGGGTTGGCCCACGCGCGGATGCGGAGCGTATGGCTTGATCCGTCCGCCGCGACGTTGTCGCCGATGGTGATGGCGCCATTGTCGGCGTCGAGGATTGCGAGCGCGCCGCTGGTTGAGATGGTCTTGTTGGACAGGCAGGCCCACTCCATGACGGTATTGAGGTCAAAGGTGGCCTTGGTGACAACGGGGCAGTAGATGAAGGTGTAGTTGCGCGAGACGACGGGGCTGTTGTAGAAGGTGTCGTTCTCGCCGAAGCCGGCGAACTGGTAGCCGCGGTTGTAGGCGTCAAGGCACATCTGGAACGACGTGCTCTCGATGGCGCCGAGCATGGCAACGCCGCCGATCTTGACGCCGGTGATCAGGTCGAACGGCAGGTGCTTGGTGAACATGGCGGGCGATGTGGCCGTGAGATGCGCCCAGATGCTGTACACGTGGGCATTGTTCATCGCCCAGACCTTCTCGTGGTCGGGCGGCAGATCATGCGCGCTGGTGTCCATGTAGGCGGGCCAGTACCAGTCGCGGGGCGCTTCGCCGAGGTAGGCCTGCCACAGGTCGGCGAGCGGGTCGTAGAAGCCCCACCAGTTATGGATATAGCCATCGCCCTGGGCTGACTTCGTGGGATAGGTGTTGGGATGCGGATAATCGTTGTTGGGGGCGGTGCTCTTGCCGACGGACCACATGTGGCCGTAGCGGCCCTTGGAGTACTCGTTGTTGTACCAGAGGTTGAGCGCGCAGGGATAATTGGTGTTGAACGCGTTGCACGCGTTGCGCATGTTCGGGTCCGTCAGGTAATTGGTGGACCTGAAGGTCCTGTTGGTGGAGAGCGGGTCGCCATTGAGCTCGAAGCGCCAGCCGCCGCACTGCCACCAGTCATAGCCCATGGCGCTGAGCATGGTTGCGACGTACTCCATCGAGAGGACGCCGCCGTTGTGCTTCCAGTAGTTGTCGCCGCCGCGGCCGAGGTGGTTGTGGTCGCCGCCGGCCCACCAGCCCAGCGCCGTCATGTCCACGCGCGGGGTGAGCGCGATGGTGATGTTTGTTCCTTCCGCGGGAACAGCAACCGTGATGTTGGTGTACTCGAACTCGTCGCCGTGCCACGCCTGAATCCAGATGGTCGCGGGCGCATCGCCGATCGACTGGCGCCAGGTGGGGCCGAAGGCGAAGACGCCCTGCGGGTCCGTCCATCCGGCATCGCCGTCAGGGAGGAACGCGCCGCCGGAGGTGTTGTAGCGCATCTCGAGCACGGCGGGCATGGGCGCGCCGCCCGCGGCGTTGACGACGTCGACATCGAGATAAATGGCCGCCTGTGAGGCGGCTGCGCATGCGAGAATCATGGCTGCGGAGAGGATGGCGCGGCCGGCATGGCGCACGTCTGGGGTTGCTATGGCATTCATGGGCGCTCCGTGAGTTATGGCCAATCATGCGGCCGCGGCGCGGCCACCCTTCCATTATAGCATATTTGCCTGATAAACGCATTTATTAGCGGTTCTTGACTTTTTCAGGGGGATGTGTTATACTGGATAAATGGGTTTATTCGGCTGGCCGATAACCCATCACGGACCCCGAGGACACAGTACCAGATACACTACAACCATGAGGAGGACACGATGAGAACCCACCTGACCATTCTTCTGGCAATGCTTCTCTGTGCCGGCGCCGCATCCGCGCGCGACTGGTATGTATCCGTGGACGGCACGGGCGACGGCCTGACGTCCGGCTCGCCCACGCAGGATCTCGCCGCCGTCCTCAACGCGGCCGGCAGCGGGGATGCCATCTATCTCAATGGCGGCGACCAGTTCGGCTATCCGGCCAACGCGCTCACCGTCGCCGTTGCCGTCACGGTGCAATCCTTTGGCACGGGCCAGGCGATCCTCAGCAACACCACGCATGTCGCCAATGGGCGCCTGCTGACGATTGCAGCCGGCGGGAGCGACTCGGTGATCGACAACGTGTATTTCGCGTTCATGGACTATGGCTCAGCGGCGAGCTACGCCACGTTCTACCTGCTCAATAACGCCCACCGGATCACCCTCAAGAACAGCACGTTCCAGCATGTTGACTCGCCTGGAGGGAATTGGAGCGGCGAGCCCTTCATCGCCATGACGGGCGTTGCGCACACGAACCTGGCGATCATCGGCAACACGTTCCTCAACCTGCGCTACGAAGCCGGCCTGGCCTACCGCCACAAGATCATGCATCTGAACGGCGCGAGCGACTCGATCGTGGCCAACAATGTGGCGAGCAACTACGAGGGATTCATCGTGACCGCCAGCCCCGGCTCGTACCGGCTGCAGATCGTGAGCAACACGCTGTACCAGTGCATGGCCGCGCTTCAGTTCGGTGGCACGAGCACCGCGGGCGGCATCCTCCAGCGCGACTATGACGGGATTTCGAGCGGCAGCGAGGTCGCGTGGAACATCATCTACAACGGGCCGCCGTATGCCTCGAACGTGTTCCAGACGTGCGCGTTCTACATACCGCGTGATGACGGGAGCGGCGCGGGCTCCGGGTTCAACAACGTGAAGTTCCACCACAACACGCTCTACGAGATCGCCTCGGTGTTCATGTGGACCAGCACGCACGGCAGCGGCACCGGCATCGAGGTGTACGACAACATCTTCGTCCGCTCGTACCCGGGCGGCGCGTCAACCGGCTTCTGGTCGAACGTCGGCGGCATTTCCAGCGGCACGGTCTACTCGAATCTTTGGGACCCGTTCCAGGAATTCACGAACGAGAACTACGACGTGGCCGGCGTGGACATCGCGGGCAACCCGGTCGCCGACCCGCAGTTCGCGAGCCTTGACCCCTCGCACCCGCTCTTCCTGCGGCCGCAGAACCTGCTGGCGAAGCTGGGCTACTCGGGCACGGACGTCGGTGCGAAGGTCTTCTTCCCCGAGCCGGCATCGGTGATGGCGCT
>JAAYZF010000278.1 GCA_012514975.1 bacterium | reverse complement strand
GTCGCCGTCATCGGCGGCGGCAACACCGCCATGGACGCCGCGCGCACCGCCATGCGCCTCGGCGCGAAGGAGGTCACCATCCTGTACCGCCGCCTCAAGGAGGACATGCCCGCGCTCAAGGAGGAGATCGAGGAAGGCATCAACGAAGGCATCAAGTTCACCTTCCTCGTCACGCCGCTCGAAGCCATCGGCGTCGACGGCCATGTCGTCAAGCTCAAGTGCGCGCGCATGCGCCTCGGCATCTACGAGGACACCGGGCGCCGCAAGACCGAGATCATCCAGGGCTCCGAGTTCGACCTTCCCGTCGATCTCGTCATCCCCGCGCTCGGCCAGGAGCCGGAGACCGGGTTCGCCGAGGTCGAGAAACGCATCCTCATCGACCCGCGCTACCGCACGTTCCTCGTGGACGAGCGGACGCGCATGACGAACGTCCCGGGCATCTTCGCCGCCGGCGACGACCAGTCGGGCCCGGCGATGGTGGCGGACGCGATCGGCGACGGGCAGCGCGTCGCTTCCGCCGTTGACCGCTATCTGGGCGGCGACGGCGTCCTCTGGCGCAAACGCACCGAGCTCGTGCCCATGACGTCCTACAACGACACCGATTACGTCGAGTCGCGCAAGGAATTCGAGCAGTATGTCCTCCCCACCGACGAGCGCGAAGGCAATTTCAACGAGGTCGAGCGGGGGCTCAGCCGCGACCAGGCAATGGAGGAAGCGCGCCATTGCCTCCATTGCGACCGCTGCGCCATCGCCCCGCCCGTCACGCGATGACATGATACGAACGGCTACGGATGCCATATACCACACGTGAGCACATGAAAACGATCCTCCTCACCATCGACGGCACACGCGTCTCGGCCTACGAAGGCGACACCATCCTCGAAGCGGCAAAGCGCTCGGGCATCTATATCCCCACGCTCTGCCACCACCCGCTGCTCAAGAATTCCGGCGCATGCCGCATGTGCGTCGTCGAAATCGAGGGCACCGGACGCCAGAACTTCAACTCGGCCTGCACCACCCCCGCCGCGGACGATATGGTCGTCCATACCGCCACGCCCGACATCCAGCGCATGCGCCGCATGAACCTCGAGCTCATCTTCTCCGAGCGCAACCACCAGTGCCCCTACTGCGAGAAGAGCGGCAACTGCGAGCTTCAGGCCATGGCATACCGCATCGGCATGAACCAGGTGCGCTTCCCGTTCCTCTGGCCAAAGAAGACCGTCGACAGCAGCCACCCCGAAGTCCTTCGCGACCCGAGCCGCTGCATCCTCTGCGCCCGCTGCGTTCGCGCAAGCGCCGAGGTGGACAACAAGGGCATCTTCGCCGTCAAGGGCCGCGGGATTGACTCGGACATCACCGTCAATATCGAGGAGAATCTCGGCGCAACGGACGTCTCGGGCGAGGATGCGGCCGTGCAGGTATGCCCGACCGGCGCGCTCTGTGCCAAGGGCCTCGCCTACAGCATCCGGTACGGCACGCGCATGTACGACCAGCAGCCGATCACCTACCTGCCCGAACCGAAGGCGCCCAGGAAGACCGGCGCCAAAAAGAAAAAAGCACAGCAAGGCCTCTAATCCGTCGCCTGCTATAAAGGAATCAGCATACCCCTTACCTGCGTCAATGCCATGAGCGAATCACCGAAACCAAAGGTCGCCACCGTCTGGCTCGGCGGCTGCGCCGGCTGCCATATGTCGTTCCTCGATATCGACGAGCGCATCCTCGATCTTGCCAAACTGGTCGAGTTCTCGAAAAGCCCGATCACCGACATCAAAGAGCTGCCCGACGTGGATGTCTCCCTCGTCGAGGGCGCCGTCTGCAACGAGGAGAACGTCGAAGTGCTCAAGCAGTACCGCGAGCGCTCGAAATTCCTCATCGCACTTGGCGATTGCGCCGTGTTCGGCAACCTGCCCGCCATGCGCAACATGTTCACGCTCCAGGAATGCCTCGAGGAAGCGTTCCTCAATACGGAATCAACGCCCAATGGCCTGATTCCCACCGGCGAGGACCTCCCGCGCCTCCTGCCCAAGGTCCTCCCCGTGCCGCATGTCGTCAAGGTGGATTACAGCCTGCCCGGCTGCCCGCCGGATGCAGAGGCGATATGGTTCCTGCTGACCAATCTGCTCGAGGGGAAGGTGCCGCAGCCGACGGAGATTCCGTACAACGTGTTCAAGTTTGACTGACAATTGCACGAGGCGCGCAATTGCGATAGTAACCCGTAGTGACGAATACCATGTCCCGCAAAATCGAAATCAATCCCGTGACCCGCGTCGAAGGCCATGGCAAAGTGACCATACGGCTCAGCGACAATGGCAAGGTCGAGCAGGCCCGCCTCCATATCGTCGAGTTCCGCGGCTTCGAGAAGTTCGTTCAGGGCAGGCCCTTCTGGGAAATGCCCGTCATGTCCGAGCGCATGTGCGGCATCTGCCCCGTCAGCCATCATCTTGCCGCGGCAAAGACGTGCGACCAGCTTGTCAGCGCCAAGGTGCCGCCCGGCGGCGACAAGATCCGCAGGCTCATGCACTACGGCCAGGTGTTCCAGTCGCATGCGCTGCACTTCTTCCACCTCTGCGCCGCCGACTTCCTCCTTGGATTCGACTCCGATCCCGCGTTGCGCAACGTCATCGGCGTCGCCCAGGTGGCGCCGGACTGGGCGTTGAAGGCGATCAAGATGCGCAAGTTCGGCCAGGAAGTCATCAAGGCCACC
>JAAYZF010000277.1 GCA_012514975.1 bacterium | reverse complement strand
TCACTTCGCCAAACTGGGGCAGGATGTGCTTGATGCCGAATTCGTGCATCTCCTGCGTCCACGACGCGCAGCAATCCTCCACGATATGGATGTTGTAGCCCAGCTCAGACCCGTAGCGCGCCGTGCTGTCCACGACGAAGTTCGTGGCGACGCCGCACAGGTACAGCTCACGGATGCCCTTCGCGCGCAGTATCTGATCGAGCGTGGTGTAGGAAAACGCGCTGGTATTGGTGTTGCGGATCACGATGTCGCCGGGTTGCGGCCGGATGATCTCGGGGTTCGCCGTTCCCCAGGTATCGATCAGGAACGAATGGGTCTTGCGGGCTGCCGTGCAGATGGGCAGGTTGTGGTCGCCCAGCTCCGGATATCCCTCGGAAAACATGTTGTTCACATAGAACACCTGCATGCCGTATTTGCGCGCCGCCTCGAGCGCATTGCGGATGGCCTCGAGCGTGCCGCGGCGGGAAACCTCGGCAAAGGAGCCGCTCGCGCTGTAGAGGCCGTTGGGATCGACGATATCGTTCTGGCAGTGCATGACGAGAATGGCGCATTTGTTCGCTTCCATGGGGTTACCCTCCTTTTCAATACCTTGCTGATTGCCCGCAACCGTGTTCAACATGTATCAGATGGCTCCGATCTCCGCGTAAGCCTGCTGCAGGGAGGATCCGTTCTCCAGGCGCCTGCGCACCTCGTCCTCCTTTTCGATGGTCGCAAGCGCCGTATCGATAACCTCCTCCACGATGTCCTTCGGGATGACGACCACGCCGTCGATGTCGCCGAAGATGTAATCGCCGGGATGGATGGTCACGCCGTCCATCGTCACGGGAATCTGGCACTCGTCGATCTCGCAGCGGCCCTTGGAGGTCTTGGGGTTCTTGCCGCGGTAGAACAGCGGGAAGTCCATCGCGCTCAGGGCCTTTATGTCCCTGGCGTAGCCGTCCAGCAGCACGCCGACGCCCTTCCTGTTCTTGACCGCGGTGGCGAACAGCTCGCCGAACACCGCGCAGGTGTAATTGCCGCGGACGACCAGCACGTAGATCTCGTTTTCCCCCAACTGGTCGACGACCTTGCACTGGGCGGTCAGCGGGTCATCCGGCATGGAATAAACCTCGGTGCCGATGCTGGTGAAGGCCGGCCCGAAGATGACCGTGCCGTCGTTGAGTCCGTGGATCGCATTGCTCAGCGCCTGGTTGCGGCAGCCCTTCTGGTCCAGCACGTCGCAGAGTATCCCCGCGTACAGCTTCTGCTTCAGCTCCTCGATTCTGTCGTCATACTTCATGATCGATTCCTCCCGTCAGTGTAAATAATCCCCATATTTCATGCCCATGTCGCGCCCGATGTTTACCAACTCCTCGACCGTCTTTTCGCTGACGGGGATGCCGTTGACCTGCTTGTCGCGCATGGATTCCATTTCCTTTTCGCCGTGGGTGTAGATGCGGTCGCAGCCGTCGGCCTTGGCGCTGTCGCGCAACTCCTGCAGAAGCTGGGACATGCGCGAGCGAATCTCCTTCTTGTCGCCGAACATGCCATAGTCCAGCGCGAAGAAGCCGAAGCTGGTATCGCCCATGCCGCCGTTCTTCACGTGCGGCGCGGTGTCTCCGCCGGCGAGAATGCTGGTGAATATCTCCGCAATGATGCCCAAACCGTAGCCCTTGTGGGAACCGGTGTACTCGGTCCCGCCGCCGATCGGGAAGATGCCGCCGAATGTTTTCCTGCTGATGTTGTCCAGCACATGCTGCGCGTCGGCGCAACTCTTGCCGAATTCATCCGATGCCCAGCCCGGCTCCAGCGGAAGTCCGCGCTTGTTGTAAATTTCGATCTTGCCCCTCGGAACAACCGTCGTGGCGGCATCAAAGAGGAAGTCATGGGGATCTGCGGGCATGCACAGCGCCAGCGGGCTCGTACCCAGCATTGGCTGCTTGCCAAAGGTCGGAATGGCAATGGATTCCGTATTTGTCGAACTTCCGCCCATCAGATCTTCTTTGGCGGCCATCTTCGCATAGTAGCCGGCGATGCCGTAATGGTTGCAATTGCGCACCGTTACCGCGCCAAAGCCATGCACCTTGGCCTTGTCGATGGCCATGCGCATTGCCAGAGCGGCCGTCGCTTGGCCCATCGTCCGGTTTGCCTCGATGACCGCGCTCAGCTTCGTTTCAAACGCGACCTCCGGCTTCGCG
>JAAYZF010000276.1 GCA_012514975.1 bacterium | reverse complement strand
TAGATTGCATCGCGTATCTCGATCCGGTATTCGCCGTCGGCAGGCACGTTGAACAGCATCACCGGGTCGGGCTGCAGGCGATAGTCATCGGTGAAGGCCATCTCGTTGCCGTTCGTGTCGTACAGGGCGAGGGTCGCCTGGAACCAGCCGGGCACTGCATCGGCGAGGTACGGGCGCAGCCTGCGCGCCTGCGCGTCCATGACGAGCTGCTGCCCTTTGCGCGCGTGGAAGGTGAAGCAGTCTGTGTCGCCAGGCATGATCTGCCCGTTGATCGTCGCAGGCAGTTGCACGGGCGGCGGCATGGGGAGCATGGCGTCGAGCAGCGGGTCGGGCGGGCGGGCCTGCCGCGCGGCCCTGCGGTCATCGCGCGCGGATGGAACAAGGAGAGATATACGTTCGTTCGGCTCCTGTTCGAGCACCTCGGGCAGGAGGCCGACATCGAAGCGCAGGGGATTGGTCATTCCCGCGGGCGTCCCGAGGCGCAGTTCACGCATGCCGGGCGGGGCGTCTGGCGCGACGGTGATTTCGAGGACCACGAGGTCCGAGATCTGCATGCGGCCCTGCGGATTCCTATTGGGGCCGGAGAGCTCGACGGCGATTCTCCTCAGCTCGGGCAGGGACTTGCCGTCAATGTTGCGCAGGGTGGGATGGCGGGGCAGTTTTGGCGGCGGGAGATTCGTGGCGGTGGGGCCGGGGTTCTCGAGCCTTCTGAGCAGCTCGTGCGTTTCGCGCGGCATGCGGGCTGAGGCGCCGGGCATTCCGGCAAGTTTGTTCCGGATCAACATGGCGATGTAGCGCCGTGCCTCGATCCGCTGCTCGTTGTTCAGCGGGCCGGCATGCTGGACTACCTTTGCCTGCACGCCCTCGCCCGTAATGTGTACGCTGTTGACGCCGCGCAGGAACTGGCCGCCGGCCATGATCTCGAATGTGGCGCCCTGTCTCCCGCCGGCGGGATAGAGGTAACCGACGTGCGGAGAGAACGGCGCGGGCGCCGCATGCGCGCACGCAGCGAGCATGAGTGCGGGAAGGGCTGTGCGCAGTGCGTTAACCATTGATGCTTCGTATAGGTCCCATAGGTCCCATAGGTCCTATGCCGTTACATGATCTCCCTGAGCATGGCGCGGCTCGAATGAGTGTCCTCCGGCTGCAGCACTTTGACGTCAAGCCCGCGCGGGTTTGGCAGCGGCGCGTCGGGATTGATGCCGAGCAGGCCGTAGATGCTGGCGATCATGTCCTGGGGAAACACGGGCCGGTCGGCCACCTCCTCGCCTTTCGAGTCTGACGCACCGACGACACAGCCGCCTTTGAACCCGCCGCCGGCGAGCACGGCGGAGAAGCACTTGCCGTAATGGCCGCGTCCGCCGTTCCACGGGGATTCCCATTGCACTCTCGGCGTGCGGCCAAATTCGCCGCTCCACCAGACGATCGTCGAGTCGAGCAGCCCGCGATCCGCCAAGTCCTGAAGCAGCGATGCCATGCCCTTGTCCATCTCGGGGAGTTTCCGCTGCATGGTCTCGAAGTGCTGCTTGTGCGTATCCCAGCCGCGATAGTTGATGGTGACACAGGGCACGCCCGATTCGACGAGGCGGCGGGCGACGAGGCACGACTGGCCGAAGGTGTTGCGGCCGTAGCGGTCGCGCAGGGCGTCCTTTTCATCCGAGAGGTCGAACACCTTGCCGCCATCGCCGAGGATCATGTCATACGCCTTTTCCTCGCAGCGGTCAAGCTGCTGGAACTGCTGGTTTGGAGGCATGGCCCTGCCGAGAGTGTCGAGCGAGTGGAGCAGGGCGCGCCGGCCCTGCTGGCGCTCATGCGTAATGCCCGCGGCGACGATGCCCTCGACGGCGAACTGGCGCTGCGCCGGGTCGCCGCCGGTGACGAACGGCTTGTAGCGCAGGCCGAGGAAGCCCGCCTCGGAGAAGCGGCCCTGCGCGGACGTCAGCACGATGTACGGTGGAACCCGCCCTTTGTAGCCGGCGTCATATCCGTTGAACAGCGAGACAACGGCGCCGACGCACGGATACACCAGGCTGCCGCCCGGCTCATGCCCGGTCTGCACGATATATGACGCGGTCTCATGCCCGTTGTTGCCGTGCGTCATACCGCGGAGGATCGAGTACTTGTCCGCGTGCTTCGCCAGCTCGGGGAGCAGCTCGCAGATGCGAATGCCGTCAACATTTGTCGCGATCGGTTTTTTGAGCGGGCCGCAGTAGTCGTTGCCCGCGTCGGGCTTCGGATCGAACGTGTCAAGATGCGCCGGGCCGCCCCACATCCAGATCTGGATGACGGCCTTTGCACGCGCGGGGGCGCAGGCCGGACGGACGGGCTGGGCCGGCCCTGCGGCCGTGCCGGCACTCTCCGCCGCGCGCGCCAGCGGGACTATCCGGTCGATGAGCGCAACGCCTGCCGCTCCGAAGAGGAGTCTCTTCAGTGCCGTGCGGCGCGTGACGGGATGGAGCAGGCGTGGAGTGCTCATTGTGCGCTCTCAATGCCTGTAGAGGAATTCCTTGGAGTTGATGAGCGCCCACGCAAGGTCATTGACGGCGTCCTGCGTGTTGAGCGCGCCCGATTGGAAATACCGGCCGGCGGTGGCCGTCTCCTCCGGCATCGGCTCGCGCGAGAGGAGGAGAAGATAGATCCAGCGGATCGTGCCCTGCCGGTTGCCGGCCGTAAGGCCTGTCACGGCGCGGAGGTGGCGGCTGCGCTGCAGTTTCCGTTGCACCTCGCTCGAATTGAGCAGGTAGAGCCGCTGGTCGTCCGTCGGCAGGTTGTTGCGCTCGGACGCGAGGCCCGAGTCGCGCGGCGGCCGGCCGAACATCTCGAGGAACGGGCTTGTGATGCTGCCGTCCGCGAGCGCGATGGTACGGTGCGTGTCGGGGATGAAGGTGAACGGCTCGGGGATTTCGCTTGTGTATTTCTCGCCTGCGCCGCCCGCGATCCAGTTCAGCGCGTCGATCAGCACCTCGGCATCGAGACGGCGAACGGGATAGAAGGCGAACAGCGCTTCCGCCTCGGGCGTGTCGGTCCGCGGGATTGACGACTGCTGGTAGGTGCGCGAGTTGAGGACAAGGCGGAGGAGTGTGCGGAGGTCGAAGCGCGCGTCCACGAATTCCTTTTCGAGGCACGCGAGCAGCCCGGGATTCGCGGGCGGGTTGTCCTGCCTGATGTCATCAGGCTCGTGCACAATGCCACGGCCGAACAGCCAGGCCCACACGCGGTTGACGGCCGCGCGCGCGAACCATTCGTTGGTTGGCGTGATCAGCCAGTCGGCAAACACGCGCCGCGGGTCCTGCCCCGGCACGATGCGCGCCGGCCCGCCGTCCGGAAAGACCGATTCGATCCCGGTGGCCGGCGACGGATTCATGCAGACGATTTCCTCCTTCCATTCGATGGTCTGCTTGTACAGGATGCGGGAGAAGAACGACGTCATGCCCGCCTGGCGGTCCCCGGGCCATGACGCCCTGCGCGCGCCCATGAACGTGAGCGCGACGGCATCGGCAATCGCCGCCGCATCGCGCCCCTGGACAGCGCGATAGAAATTGACCGGCGGCTCGCGGAAGTTGCTGCCGCTCGACGTCAGGAGCGCGCGCGCAAACTGGTCGTACGGCATGTTGTTCCTGACCGCGTCCCGGATCCAGCGATGGTAAGCCTGTACCGCATTGGGCCAGAGATTGATGGGGAACTCGGCCTTGACGCGCAGCACGTCGCCCCATTTCATCGCCCAGTAATCGGCAAACTCGTCGCGTTCGAGGAGCCTGTCGACAAGCGCGGCCCGCTTGCCCGGCCGCCGGTCGGCCAGGAACTCGCGCACCTCGCGCAGGTCGGGCAGCGTGCCGATGACGTCAAGATGCGCACGGCGGATGAAGACGGCGTCGGAGCAGGGATTCGCTGGCTTGATGTTACGCGCGCGCAGCTCGGAGAGGACGGGGGCATCGACGGCGTTTGCCGGCATGGGCCATGCGGGCATCTCAAACGGCGCCGCGACGCCGGGCGCGGCAGCCTGGAGCGCGGCGTTTGAATGGGCGGCATCATCCTGTGCTTCGCAGAACGCAGCGCAGACGAGGGCGCAGATGGCAATTGTCGTGAACAGCCTCCACATGATATGATATGACGAAGCCTGCGCGCGGTTATTGCCGGCGCCGGGCATGGCAAGAGGCCCGCCGCGTCGGAACACGATCATCATCCGCCAGTTTCAGTTCCCGATCACTTAATAGTAGCATTAAAACGTGTTTACCGCCCATTTCCTGACTCGAGCCCCCGGGGGGATGCGCCTGCCGGGATCCGATGTGGATATGCCTGCCCGCGCATGCTGACACGCGTCTGCCGGCTTACAGCCTGCATACGGGGACCTCAGGGGGCCGTTTAATGTTCTTGAAATGATTTAATGGTATACTATTACTTGGGAGAGACCAACTAATGGTTTCCCGGCAACAGCAGGATATTGATGAGAGTACAACCGCTGGTTATCGGCGACCTCGCCGTGCCCATTCCGGTCGTTCAGGCCGGCATGGGCGTTCAGGTAGCAAAGAGCGATCTCGCCGCCGCAGTGGCACGCGCAGGCGCGATCGGCTGCATCTCGAGTGTCGGCCTCGGCACGCTCGAAGGTTCCTATGCGCAATACACGGAGGAGTCTGCCAAGCATCTTGCGATGGAAATCCGCCGTGCACGCGAGCTGGCGCCCAAGGGGGTGCTGGCGGTGAACGTCATGGTGGCGCTGGCGAACTATGACGAGATCGTGGGCGTGTGCGTGCGGGAGAAGGTGGACATCATCATCTCGGGCGCGGGGCTGCCGTTGAGCCTGCCCGGGCTGATGAACGGCAGCACGGTGAAGCTGGTTCCCGTCGTCTCGTCGGGCCGCGCGATGAAGGTGATACTGAAGGCGTGGCACCGGCGGTACGAGCGGCTGCCTGACGCGGTGGTGATTGAGGGGCCGCTGTGCGGCGGGCATCTTGGTTTCACGTGCGCACAGCTTGCCGCGCCGGAGACAGTGCCGATCACGGGCATTCTTGCCGACATCCGCGCGGAGCTTGCGCCGTTTGAAGCGCTGTACGGGCGGCGCGTGCCGCTTATCGGCGCCGAGTCGATCGTCACGGCGGACGATGCGGTGAAGATGATCGGGCTTGGGTTTGACGGCGTGCAGATCGGCACGCGGTTCATCTGCACCGAGGAATCCGGCATCGCGCGCGCATCGAAGGAAATGTACGTGCGCGCCAGGGAACGCGACGTGATTCTTATTGCGAGCCCGATGGGCATGCCGGTGCGCGTGCTGCGCACGCCGCTGACCGAGCGCGTCGAGAAAGGCGAGAAGATTCCGTTCAAGTGCCCGTTCCAGTGCCTGCGGGCATGCCAGGCGAACACCGCTCGGTTTTGCATCGCCGATGCCATGGTGAACAATGTGTTCGGCAACACCGACGAGGCGATCTTCCTCACCGGCCCCGCAATTGGCCGCGTCAACAACATCATTCCCGCCGAAGAGTTCTTCGAGCCGTTCAAGGGCATCTGCGCCTGAGGCGGCGCGTCCCATTCTCCCCGCATGGAACGTTGTGCAGCCCGCCCGGCGCCATCGCCGGAACCGGAGCCATGCGCGCGCTTGACACGTGCGCCGCGCGGTGCTATACTCTTGCCGGAAGCATTGGATTTCCCGGGATAACGACGAGGAGGCGCCATGAAGGATTCCTTCATCTCACGGTGCGTTCATTCCCCATTGCCGGTACGCATGTGGGCAGTGACACTCTGCTGCCTGCTGCCCGCGCTGGAGGCGGGGGCGGTCGCGCGCATCAACGGAACGGGGACGCTGTATGCCATCATCCAGAACGCCGTCAATGCCGCGCATGACGGTGACGTCGTCCGCGTTGCCACGGGCAGTTACGTCGGCCAGATCGTCCACGGGTGGTCGACCAACCGCATCACCCTCATGGGCGGCTATGACACGAACTGCACGGGATACATCGGCGGCGGGCTGACCGGGTTGCGGTCACCGTCGGGCCCCGCGATGTATGTGGCGAACGCGGTGCTCACGATCGACGGGCTCGACCTTGCCCACAGCGACGGCGGGATTTCCGCGGCGGATCACTCGACCGTCTTTTTCATCAACTGCCGCATCCACGACAATACGCGGCAGGACGGCGCGGGCATCCATGTCGACTCGTCGCTCGTCACACTCGACCACACGGCTGTCTATCACAACGATGCGGCAACGAACGGCGGCGGAGTCGCGCTGATCAACGGCGCGCGGCTCGAAGTGCTCGGCACGGGAAGCGATATCATGTCGAACACGGCCTGGCGCGGCGCGGGCGTGTATGCGAACCGCAGCTTCCTCTTCGTGCGTGACGACGCGGACGTGTACGGCAACAACGCTGTGGAAAACGGCGGCGGCGTGTACTGCGAGAACAGCTCGACGGTGATCGTTGCCGGCGCATATAGCTGCATCGGCATCGCGCCCGCCGGAGGCAACAAGGGCTTCGACGGCGGCGGCGTGTATGCGCTCGACTCGCTCGTGATGGTCACGAACGGCGGCAGCATCGCGTACAACACCGTGGTCGATGACGGCGCCGGGGCCTACGTGACGAACAGCGTGCTGATCATCGAAACCGACGGGTCAATCGGCTCATCCGTGCCCCAGTACGGAAATTATACATTCGGCCAGGGCGGCGGCGTGTACCTGGCGGACTCCGCGCTGCACATGCGCAGCGGCGGCGTCGTGCGGAACAACCGCGCCTCGATGGGCGGCGGCGTGTTCGCCCTGCGCTCGCATATGAGCATCACTGATGGCGCGACGATCGGCGCATCCAGCACCAATCTCGGCAACCGAAGCATACGGCAGGGCGCGGGCATTTCAGCCGAGATGACGCGGATCACCCTTTCGAATGCCGTCATCGCCGGCAATGTCGCCGTGATGGAAGGCGGCGGCATCTACGCGGTACTGGGCGTGGTGTTGGACGCCACGAACGCGGTGATGCGCGGGAACTACTCGGAAACCTCTGGCGGCGCGCTCTACGCCACCGCTTCGGCCACCGCATCTCTGGCGCAGGTGGTCGTGTCGAACAACCACGCGGCGCTTGACGGCGGCGGCGTGCACTGGGTCTCGTCAGGCAGCCTCGTCGTGCAGGGCGCATCGATGATCAGCCACAACACGGCGGATGCGGACGGCGGCGGCGTGTGTATCGGGCATGGCGATGTGCGCTTCCGCGACACGATCGTCGACTACAACACGGCCGATGCCGACTTGGCGGGCGGCGGGAACGGCGGCGGCTTTCACATCGCGTACGGTTCGCGCCTCCATCTGCTCGCCGGCGAGCGCACCGTCTCCGTCTCCGGCAACAAGGCCACGCTCGGCGGCGGCGTGTACGCCTCGGGCGAGGATACGCTCTTCGAGATGGTCAACGGCTACGAGAAGCCGTCGCCGCTCAACAACAACAGCGCCGTGTCCGGCGGCGGCATTTACGCGACCGCGTTGGCCGGCGTCCGCGTGCTCGGCAGCGTGCAGATCGCCGGTTGCGACGCGACATCCGGCGGTGGATGCTATGGGGCCGAGGGGAGCTGCCTCGCCTTTGCCGGCACGAATGGCTATGCGCCCTCCTTTGCCGGCAACCGGGCGGCCTATCGCGGCGGCGCGTGCTATGTCACCGGTGATGATACGCTGCTCGAACTGCGTGACGTCAGCATCGGCGCGCCACACAACGGCAATACCTGCGGCGGGTCGTACGACGGCGGAGGAGGAGGCATTGCCGCATGGAACGATGCGACTGTCACCGCGATCAACACGCGCTTCGAGTATAACATCTCGACCGGCCCGGGCGGCGCGCTCCATGCCAACGACGCCCGCGTGTACATTGCGAGCGAGTATGCACAACCGGCTGCCGGGCCGCTGCCCGCGTGCGTCTTCATGGCCAATGCCTCGACGAACGCGCCGGTATGGGATGTCGGCCGCGGCGGCGCGGTGTATGCCAACAACATGGCTGATGTGACGCTCGTCAATGCCGCTTTCATCAGCAACCTGTCCTATTATGGCGGCGCGCTCTGCGCGCAGGACGGCGCGGACTGCCTCGCCGTCAACGGCGTCATGGCGGCAAACACCGCCCAGGGCAGAGGCGGAGCGCTCATGAACATATCGAGCAGCACCCGCCTCCTTCATTGCACCGTGGCCGACAACCGGTGGCAGGGCATCGACGCCACGGGCTCGCTTGCGGCAGTCGTGTTGACCAACTGCATCGTCTGGGCCAACACGAACATCCAGATCGCCTCCGCCCAGTCAGTCCACTGCTCGGACGTGCAGGGCGGCTACGCGGGCACGCGCAACTTCAGCGCCGATCCCGTGTTCGCTGATCGCGCGGCGCTCGACTACCAGTTGCTCGAATCGTCGCCGTGCGTTGACACGGGCGTCTTCGTCTTCGTGCTGCGCGACTGCCTGGGCGTGCTGCGCACCTTCGGCGACGGCGCCGACATCGGCGCGTACGAGTACGTGCCCGAGCCGGCCGCTGTGCTGGCGCTGGGCTGTGTCGCCCTTCTGATCCGCCGCCGGAAGTGACCGCCGGCGGTCTGGCGCCTGCGCGCACGGGCGATTGTGGACGCTGGTCCCGCACGAGGCCAGCGCGCGGAATGGCATTCCACGTCTGTGTTGCAGCCTTGCGGCCATTATGCTATAGTACCCACCGACACGCCTGCGCACGGCCGCTGCCGCGCCGCCCCAGGCTAACTCTCATGGAGATTCACATGCCGTCCGCGAAACCCTTGGTCTACATCCCGCGCGTCGAATGGTGTCCGTACGAATACTACATGGATGCCGCGAACGAGAGGCTGTTAAAATCATTCGCCCGTGTGCGCAACAATGGCGACGGACGCGAGAAGCTTTCGCATGGCGAGATGGTTGACCATCTGCGCGGCGCGCACGCACTGCTCGTCATGAACGGCGCGCATGTGGACGAGATCACGTATGAAGCCGTGAAGGAGGCTGGCGCGCTCAAAGTCGCCGCCGTGGCGCACTGGTGGGGCCAGTCGTGCGTCGATCTCTTCGCGCGCCTCAAGAAGGCAGGCGTGAAAACCATTGACGCATCCGATGCCTGCAACGAAGCAGTGGCCGAATGGGCGCTCGGCGCGATCATCGCCGGCCTGCGCAAGATGGACGTGTTCGACCGGCTGATGAAGAACGGGGTGAAGTGGCCCACGTGGCGGGGCGTTGCCGGGCAGCTCAATGGCAGCACTGTCGGCCTCGTCGGTGTCGGCCGTGTGGGAAAGTGGCTTGTGCGCTACCTGAAGCCGTTCGACGTGCGCCTCCTCGTGTGCGATCCGTTCATGACGAGGAAGGCGGCGGCGGAGATGGGCGTCGAGAAGGTTGACCTGAACACGCTGCTCAAGACGTGCGACGCCATCTCGCTCCATGCGCCAATCATCCCGGAGACCAAGGGGATGATCGGCAGACGCGAGCTCAAGCTGATCAGGGACGGCGCGCTGCTCGTCAACAGCGCGCGCGCATGGCTGCTTGACAATGACGCGTTCCGCAAGGAGATGCAGACCGGGCGGTTCCGTGCGTACCTCGATGTGTATGAGCCCGAACCTCCCGGGGAGAACGACGTGCTCCGCACGCTCGACAATGTCGTGATGACGCCGCACGTGGCAGGTACGACGGACATGATGTTCCACCGCTGCGGCCGCTTCGCCATCGAGGCCCTGCGCGAGTACTTCAAGAAGCGCGGGTAGCGGCCCTGCGAACCGAGCCGGCCATGCCGGCGCTGCGCGTCATCAACGGGCACGATGCCCGTACTACATAAGGAATCGCATGCCGGTTGTCATGAATGTCGACTACAGCAAGTGTCTCTCGTCGCTTATCAGCCCGCTCGACACGGTGCGCGTGCGCGTCAGAGGCCCCGTGCCGAAATCGTGGCGCATCACCGTTGCGGACGGTCGCGGCGCGCAGTATGTCAACGAGCCGGCCCGGGCAATCAGGGGGAACGTGTTCGCCTTTGTCGCGTGCGGCGCGCTTGGCGAGCACGTCATCTCGCTTGGCGCGGCAGGGAAGGAGCCGCGGTGCACCGCCCGCTTCGTCCTCGATGCGCGCACGTCGTTCCGCACGTCCACCGGGCGCATCCAGCGGTTCTACGACATCATGGAGAGCGAGATCTTCCCCGAAGTCTCGGGCGCGGCCGAGAGCACGCGGATGTACTGCGACGGCAAGATCGTCCGGTTCTATGTGCATTGGATGCGCGACGATACACACAACAAGAAGGCGTTCAAATACTGGGAACAGGACGTCAAGTCGCTCCCCGAGACATTCCTCGACATGCAGAAGCCGGGCGGCATGGTCTATGACCTGTTCAATTACCCGATCGAGCACGGCTACTACACGAGGCGCTACACCTGGGGCGACGAGTTCACCGGGTTCTCGAAGGACGGGCGCATCGGCTGGTGCCGCATTCCGGTCGAGGCCGACGTCGAGTACCTGACGGTCGAGTCCGTGTACGTCTCGTGGCAGGCAAGCGGCGATGACCGCTGGATGGAGCGGATGCTGCCGAAGCTCGAGAAGGCGATGCGCTACATGATGACGGATTCGAAGCGCTGGTCAAAGGAGCACGAACTCGTCAAGCGCGGGTTCACGATTGACACGTGGGACTTCCAGCATCGTGCCGCATTTGCCAACCGGCCGGGCGGGGGGAAGAACCTGCTTGGCTGGCCGGACTACATGTGGATCGACGAGGGTACGCCATGGTGCATCATGCACGGCGACAACTCGGGCATGTACCAGGCGTGCAGGCAGATGGCCGCCATGCACCGCTATCTTGGCAGGAAGGCTGCGGCGAAGGCGTGGGACGCCAAGGCCGACGCCTTCCGCGCGAACACGGACAAGGTGTGCTGGAACGGCTCGTTCTACACGCACCAGGTTCATCTCGATCCCATCGAAGGGGATTTCGGCGTTGACGAGGCGCGCCAGCTTTCGCTCTCCAATCCCTATGACATGACACGCGGACTGCCCGATCACACCAAGTGCGTCAGCATCATCCGCGAGTACCAGCGCCGGCGCGAGGAGACGAAATCGTGGTCGTTCGCCGAATGGTTCACCATCCACCCCTTCTTCGGCGACAAGTTCGGCGGGCATCTCGAACTCGGCCAGTACATGAACGGCTCGGTGACGACGATCGTCGCGGGCGAGCTTGCCCGCGCGGCATTCTGGCACGGATTCGAAGACTACGGCGCGGACATCATCAACCGGCTGATCGACCTGCAGAAGCGCGACGGGCATCTCCACGTCTCGTATCATCCGTCAGGCAGGCAGCTCGACTGGATCGAGGCGACGTACACGCCGCTGCCGCTTGATTCCGCGGCCAATCGCGCCTTCGACGGCACTAAGCCCGGCGGCTGGACGGGCGAAGGGGACAATGATCTGCATGAGTGCCCCACGGGCAGACAGACGTTCCTCGATGTCCCCTTCGATATTGCCGACCCGGCGACGAACAACGGCAACTCCTGCCTCATCCTCCGCGGCGGCCCGCTCGGCGACCTGCCGCAGAGCGCATCGGTGCCTGCCAATGGCGCGACCGCACAGTCCGTCTACGTGCTCCACACCATCAACTGGGCCCGGGCGGCAGAGCCATGCGCGAACTACGCCATCGAGTACACCGACGGCACCGAGCATCTGCAGTGCCTGGTCATGGGCCAGCACATTACGGGCTGGTGGGCGCCGCACAACACGAGGCACTCGCGCGCCGTGTTCCACGGGAAGAACCGGATGTGCGGCGACGTCGGGTTCAACATCTTCGGCTTTGCGAATCCGCATCCGGGCAAGCGGATCAAGGCCGTGCGGTTCGAGTCCTCAGGCAATGGCGCTCCGATCATCATCGGCGTGACGCTGTCGTCCGGCCCGGTGCAGTATCCGTGCGGCAACGTGTCGTACGGCATACCGGACAACTGGGGATCGGCGGCGGTGATGGCTGCACTGGTCGAGGGCCTTGCGGGCGTCACGGACAACGTGCGCACGTTCGATGACGTGACCATCGCGCCGCGGTGGTGCGCGGCAGGCGAGCGCGAGGCGCGCGCGGTCGTCCGCTACGGCGCGTCGAACGGGTACGTCGCCTACACGTACAAACTTGCGCGCACAAGCATTGTGGTCAGCTTCACCGGCTCGGGCGGCGTGTTCAGATTCCACGTCATGCTGCCCCCGGGCAAGTGCGCGAAGGCGGTCACGGCTGGCGGCTCGCCCGTGCCCTTTGAACACACGGTGGTCGAGCGGACGCCGTATGCTGATTTCCGCATCGAAGGAGCGGCGCGCGGGGAGATCACCGTCGCGTTCTGAATCACCACACGGGAGATGACTGAATGGATGCTGCATACATCGAGTTCAGCGCCAAGGGCGTTGTGGCAGTCAGGACGGAGAAGCTCAGTACTGACGCGCTGCAGCCGTGGGAAACGCTCGTGCGGAACGAAGCGACGCTCGTGAGCGCGGGCACGGAATTGTCCGCGTTACACGGCCGCGGCGCGGCGGTGACATATCCGCGCCGCACGGGCTATGCGGCGGTCGGGCGCATCGTGGCGAAGGGCGCGGCAGTTGACGATTTCAGGGAAGGCGACCGGGTGTTCTACGCGGGGAAGCATTGCTCGGCGCAGCGGTTCCTCCATGGCCAGGATCATGAATGGGGCAGGCTGTATCCGTGCCCGCCGGGCATTCCGGCGGCCGACGCGCCGTTCGGCTGCCTTGGCCGCATCGCGCTCACTGCGCCGGCGATCACGCAGCTTGACCTTGGCGACACAGTCGCCGTGTTCGGCCTTGGCCTTGTCGGCAACCTCGCCGCACAGTTGTACCAGCAACGCGGCGCGCGCGTCATCGGGCTCGATCCGGTGAGGAAGCGGTGCGAGATCGCACGCGCATGCGGCATCGACACCGTGCTCGATGTGCCGCCCCGCCAGCAGGTCGAGGCAGTGAAAGACCTGACGAATGGCGCCGGTGCGCAGGTGACTGTCGACGCAGCCGGCCATTCGTCCGTCATCACGTCGTGTGTCAAGGCTGCCGCGCTGTGCGGCCAAGTGGTCCTGCTCGGCACGCCACGGGTGCCGGTGACGATGGAAGCGACGGAGATGTTCAACGACATCCACACACGGTGCCTGCGCATGCTTGGCGCGCACATGTGGCAGTTCCCCGCGCACGACCTGCGCGGCGCGAAGCAGACGGTCGCATCGCTCTATCGCACGGTGTTTGACTTGATCGGAACCGGCCGGTTGAAGACGGGCCCGTTGCGCAGCCATTTCGTCACGCCGGCGCACGCGGCAGAAATGTACGACGGGCTCGAGCGCAAACAGGAAGAGTACTGGGGCGTCGTGTTCGACTGGTCGGCGTGAAGCGCACGGGAGAGCCGCCGCTATTCCATACGCGCCCTCCGAGAGTCCGGGGTCAGGCCCCAAATCCCAAGTTCGCGAGCCAGGGGTCAAACTAGGGGTCAGGCCCTAAATTGTAAATTCGGGGGCCAGGCTCAGGTCCGAAGTCATACGTTTTTCACCGCCCGAGAGGCCTCAGATTGAGGATTTGGGGCCTGACCCCGGCGTCCGGAATTTCCACGCGATGACAGCGAGCACGATGACTGTTGCCGGCTCGGGCAGGACGGTCAGCCGCGCAACGGCGCTTGTCGCCGCGCCGAAAGTATTGGCGACGATGGCGCGGTACTCGCCGGCATCGGACATGGCGACCGGGCTGATCACGTAACCTGCGTTGGTCGCGCCGGCGATGTTGTCCGCGTCCTTCTGCCACTGATAGAACAGCGGCTGCACGCCGTCGGCCATGAGCGCAAACGTCACTGCTTCGCCGGTATTGTTCGTGCGGCTGAAGGGGTGTTGGATGATGACCGGCGGGCCGGCAGCGCTGATCGCGCCTTTGATCACGAGGTCCGGGCTGCTCGCGCCGATCTTGCCGATGCCGCTTACGGTGTACCAGCCCGTCAATCCCCAGATATAGAACCGGAACTGCACCGCCTCGGCCGTGTTCTGCAGCAGCGACGTTCCTGTCAGCGATCCCGTCAGCACCGTGCCTGACGAACTGCCGAGCCCCGCGCCGTACAACGGATTGCCCGGGAGCAGTGCCACGTCCGCATAGGTTGCGAACCCATTGGTGCTCGCGCGGAGCTGCACCCAGAAATCATCGCCCGATTGCGCATCGAACGTGCCAAG
>JAAYZF010000275.1 GCA_012514975.1 bacterium | reverse complement strand
TCCCGGTGCTCGATCCCGGCCGCGAGGAGTTCCTCGAGTACGACGTGACGCGGCTGATCCACGAGACGACGCATCCGGAGCGGAAGGTTGTGGGCATCATGAGCTCGCTGCCCGTGATGGGGAGCGAGCTGCCGCCGCAGTTCATGATGATGCAGCAGCCGCAGCAGGAGCAGAAGAGGCCGTGGGTGCTTGTCGAGGAGCTGAAGAAAACATACGACGTCCGCACGGTCCCGACGAACGAGTTCCCGATCACGGGCGTTGATATTCTCGTGGTGATCCATCCGAAGGAGTTCCCGCAGGACGCGCAGTTCGCGATCGACCAGTACGTGCTTGGCGGGGGCAAGGCGCTGGTATTCGTCGATCCGTTCTGCAACGTGGACGCGTCGGACACGGGCATGGGGTTCCGCATGCCGGGCAGCTCGGATCTGAACACGCTGTTCAACGCATGGGGCATCGACGTACCGGCGCGCAAGGCCGTGCTCGACATGGACAACGGCACGACGGTCGCCGTCGGCCAGGGCCGCGCGGAGAAGCATCCCGCGTGGATCACCGTGACGAGAGACCTGCTCGACCAGAACGACGTCACGTGCGCGCAGCTCAACCTCATGGTCATCCCCGTGGCCGGCGCCATTGCGCCGTACGGCGCCGTGTCAAACACCATCGTCCCGCTGATCCACACGTCGGCGAACGCCGGCGAAGTCGATTCCTTCAACGCGCAGCAGCCCGCGGCGGAGATTCGCAAGCAGTTCGTGCCGGCACACCAGCCGTTGACGATCGCGGCGAAAGTGAGCGGCGTGTTCAACACGGCGTTCCCCGGGGGCCATCCGGGCGGCGAGGGCGAATCGAACGGGTACGTGAAAACCGCCGCGGCGGCCAACACGGTGCTGATCGTTGCCGATGTCGACCTGCTGGCCGACGAGTTCAACTTCCGCGAGATCAACCTGTTCGGCATGCGGGCGTACCAGCCGTTCAACAACAACATGGACTTCCTGATGAACGCCATCGACCAGCTTGGCGGCGACGAGAACCTGATCTCGATCCGCTCGCGCGCGAAGTTCCAGCGGCCGTTCACGGTGGTGCAAGGCCTCGAGCGCGCGGCGCAGGAACGCTGGCTCGCCAAGGAGCGCGAGCTGTCCGAGGAGCTCCAGAGCGTGCGCATGCGGCTTAACGAGCTGCAGACGAAGAAGGACACGTCGCAGCGCTTCATCCTCAGCCCCGAGCAGCAGAACGAGATCAACGATTTCCAGCAGCGCCAGCTCGAGATCGCGCGCGATCTGAAGGAAGTGCGCAAGAACCTGCGCAAGGACATTGACGCGCTCGGCCTGCGGCTCAAGTTCTACAACATGGCGCTGATTCCCGCGCTGGTCTGCCTGTTCGGGATCGGCCTTGCCCTTTATCGCGTTTACAAGGTGAAACAGTCATGAAAGCACGCACCGCACTCATTCTCGTCCTCGTCTGCGCCGCGCTGGGCGGTGCATGGTACTTCATCACGCAGCGCGAGAAGGCGCCCCAGGCCGCGCGGCCAGTGATCGGCGCGCGCCTGTTCCCCGATCTGCCGGTCAATGACATCACGAGGATTGTGCTCACGGACGCGCGCGGCTCGCTCACGATCGAGAAACGCGGCGGCGGCTGGGTGGTCGCCGAGTACTACGGCTATCCCGCGCGGTTCGACGGCGTTGCCGACGCGCTGCGCAAGCTCTACGACATGAAGATCGGCCAGACGCAGCGGGTCAAGCCCGCAAGTCTCGCCACGCTCCAACTGGCCGACCCGGCTGAAGCGAAGGACGGCGCCGGTGCGGCAACGCTTGTCGAGTGCTATGCCGCGGGCGCGGAGCCGGTTGCCCGCCTGTTCGTCGGCAAGGCGCACGAGTCGGCCACGCAGGCACGGCAGCCGCGGTTCGGCTTTGGCGGCCCGATGCCCGACGGCCAGTATGTGCGCATGGCAGGCAGCGACCTGGTGATCATTGCGGGCGAGCCGTTCCCGGTGGATGCCGACCGCGAGACGTGGGTCGAGAAGCAGTTGTTCAACGTGCCCAATGCCGACCTGCGCGACATCACGGTGACGGACCCGGCGGGCGTGTCATACCGCCTGTACCGCCCGACCAACGGGGCTGACCTCGTGATTGACGGCGCCTACCCGACGCAACAGCTCAAGATGGTCGAGGCGAATTCAGTGGCGAGCGGCCTGAGCTACTTCCGCGTCGACAAGGTGCTCTCCCCCGCCGATGCCGCGTCAAACACGGCGTTGAACACGCCGTACACGTATGTCGCGAAGCTCTACAACGGCCAGGTGTTCACCCTGACCGTCTCGCCGACGAACCTGCCCGAGTCGTTCGTGCGGGTGGCAGTGGCGTATGACAAAAGCCTCGCCGCCCCCGTCGACACCAATGCGACGGCCGGGGCGGTTCAGAAGACGCCCT
>JAAYZF010000274.1 GCA_012514975.1 bacterium | reverse complement strand
TGCCGACGACGAGGACGAGAACGGAGACGAGGACGATTCTCCAATCATAAATCATAGATCATAAATCATCAAGTCATCAAGTCACCAAATCCCACCATGGTCCGCTTCGGCATATCACTGCACAAAGGGCTGCTCGACAAGTTCGATGCGTTCATCCGCGCGGCGGGGTATCGCAACCGTTCTGCCGCGATCCGCGACATTGTGCGCGATTTTCTCGTGGCACGCGAGTGGGAGGCGGGGGCGCACGATATTGCCGCGGTGGTCGCCATCGTCTACGACACCGCGTCCCATGACATGCTCGCACGGCTGCAGAAGGTCAAGGCGGCGCGCAGGGAGTTCATCCGTTCCACGACGCAGCATGCGCTGCACGAGCAGTACACGCTCGAGGTCATCGTCCTCTCCGGCGCGGCGGACAGTGTGAAGAAGGCGGCTGACGCGCTGATCGGCTGCCGCGGGGTGATCCACGGCACGGTGACGCCCACGATGCCCGGGCCGCCGTGCGATTAGGATTTTGCACACAGAAGTGCGCAAAATCCTAGTGTAGGCACACCGCGGCGACTGGACGGACAGCGCGGGCTCGTTGCGTGCCGCGGCAGTCGTGATCGTGTCAGGCCTTTCCGTTCCCTTCATCCCATCATGGACGCCGGCAGGCAGCCGCCCACATCCGCAAGAAGGCATCATAAATCGCGTGCACGCGGTGTTGCAGGCGATTTATGGCGCTTTCCTCCCGTTTTTAGTATAATTCGCCCATGAACCTGAATAGATGGCCCTGCGTTGAGGCGTGCCATCGTTCATACTCATTGGAGACGAATGACAGACGGTTTGAAGCGATTGTGGGCGCCATGGCGCATCGGGTACATCCTGGGCGACAAGGCGCCGAATGGCTGCGTGTTCTGCCGCAAGGGGGCATCGAAGGACGACAGGGCGGACCTGGTGCTCGAGCGCGGCGCGCACGCGTATGTGCTGCTGAACACGTTCCCGTACAATCCCGGGCACCTCATGGTCGCCCCCTATGTGCATGTCGCGTTGCCGGCGGAGCTGCCCGTCGAGACGCAACATGAGCTGTGGGATTTGACGGTGAAGTGGCAATGCCGGCTGGTGTCGGTGATGAAGGCCGGCGGCGTTAATGTGGGGATCAATCTCGGCGCGGTCGCCGGCGCGGGCATCATCGATCACATGCACGTGCATCTTGTGCCGCGGTGGCAGGGGGACACGAATTTCATGTCGACTGCCGGCGACACGCGGGTGATGTCGCAGGCGCTCGAGGAGTTGTATGACAAGCTCAAGCCCTGACGGAGGGCGCGGGGCTCGCGCGGTATCCAGGCCCGCTGGCGGGCATACCCACAACAGGGAGCTGCGATGAACAAGGACATACTCGCGTATCTCGAGAAGCTGCTGAATGCGCCCAGCCCGTCGGGGTACGAGGAGCCGGCGCGGAAGCTCTGGCGCGCGGCGATGGCGCCGCTTGCGGAGAGGGTGCATGGCGACACGCACGGCAACAGCATCGCCGTGCTCAACAGCAAGGGCGCGCCCCGCGTCATGCTCGCCGGCCACATCGACGAGATCGGGTTCCAGGTGTGCTACATCAACGACGACGGGTACATCGCCTTCAAGCCCATCGGCGGTTTCGATGAAGGCATCGTGCCCGGCCGCCGCGTCGTCATCCACACGGCCGGCGGGCCCGTGCACGGCGTCATCGGCAAGAAGGCGGTCCATCTGATGAAGGAGGACGACCGCAAGAAACCCTCCCGCATCTCCGACCTGTGGATCGACATCGGCGTGTCAAGCGGCAAGAAGGCGAAGAAGCTCGTCGAGATCGCGGACCCGATCACCTATGCCGACACGTTCCTCCATCTGCGCGGCGGGCGGTATGTGGCGCGCGGGGTGGACGACCGGGGCGGCGCGTTCGCGGTCGGCGAAGTGCTCAGGTATCTCCAGGGGAGGAGACTGCGCGCGGCAGTGTATTCGGTGGCCACGGTACAGGAGGAGATCGGGCTTCGCGGCGCCGTCACCAGCACGTACGGCATCGCGCCCGACGTGGGCATCGCGGTTGACGTGACGTTCGCCCAGGGGCCTGAGAACGACAAGAAGAACATCGGCGAGATCGCGCTGGGCAAGGGCCCGGTCGTTTCCCGCGGGCCGAATTTCAACCCGAAGCTGTTCGACCTTATCGTCAGCGTGGCGAAGCAGAGGAAGATTCCCGTGCAGATCGAGGCCGCGCCGCGCGGCACGGGCACGGATGCGAACGCCATCCAGCTCTCGCGCGCCGGCGTCGCCGCGGCGCTCGTCAGCATTCCCCTGCGCTACATGCATACAACCGTCGAGATGTTCGACATGGATGACGTCGCCAACGTCGTCAAGCTCATCGGAGAGACGATCCTCGCGCTTGACGGCAAGGCGGATTTCGTCCTGTAACGGCACGCAGGCACCCATGACCGCGGCATATTCAATTCCCCTTTCCGGACCTGACGTCACGCAGCGCGAGATCGATGCCGTGCTCGCCGTGCTCGCCACGCCGCAGCTCAGCCTCGGGCCGCGGCTGCCCGAGTTCGAGAAGCGCATCGCGGCATTCACCGGCGCGAAGCACGCTCTCGCCGTCAACAGCGGCACCAGCGGCCTTCACCTCTGCATCCGCGCGCTCGGCATCGCCGATGGAGACGAGGTGATCACGACGCCCTTCTCGTTCATCGCGTCCGCCAACTGCGCCCTGTTCGAGCGCGCAAAGCCCGTGTTCGTCGACATCGATCCCGTCACGCTCAACATCGACCCCGCAAAGATCGAGACGGCAATCACCCCGCGCACCAAGGCCATCCTGCCTGTCGACGTCTTCGGCCTGCCGGCCGACATGAAGCGCATCTGCGCCATCGCGGAAAAGCACGGCCTTGCGGTGATCGAGGACTCGTGCGAAGCCCTCGGCGCATCGATCGACGGGCGCCAGGCAGGCAGATGGGGCGACTGCGGCGTCTTCGGTTTCTATCCGAACAAGCAGATGACCACCGGGGAGGGCGGCGCGATCATCACCGACCGGGACGACATCGCCGCGCTGTGCGCCTCGATGCGCAACCAGGGGCGCGATGACGGCATGGGCTGGCTGGCCCACGCGCGCCTCGGGTATAACTACCGGCTGAGCGACATCAACTGCGCGCTCGGCATCGCGCAGCTCGAACGCATGGACGGCATCCTCGCCGCGCGCGCACAGGTGGCCGCGTGGTACGCCGCCGAGCTTGCCGCGCTGGCGCCGCACGTCATCCGCCCGCCCGAGCCGCCGGCCGGTGTCGTGCGGAGCTGGTTCGTCTACGTCATCCAGTTGCCTGGCGGCTACACGGCGGAACAGCGCAATGCGCTTATCACCCATCTGCGCGGCCGCGGCATCGGCTGCAGCCATTATTTCCCGTGCATTCATCTGCAGCCGCTCTACGCGAAGAGTTTCGGATACGCGCGCGGCGATTTCCCCGTCACGGAAGGCATCAGCGACAGGACGATGGCGCTGCCGTTCTTCAACCGCCTCACGCAGCCGCAGGTCAATACCGTTGTCCGGGAGCTCGCCGCCTGGCTCGCGGCCAACACGCCGGGGGGCCGCGCATGAGCGCCGCGAAGGCTTCCCCTGCGCCGCATGCCCCGGAGTGCGCGGTGTGCTTCTGCCCGTTGCATGGGCGGGGCGGCGCGGCGTGCCGGCTGTGCCACGGGGCGTGCCGCGCGCTGGCCACCTTCCCCGCCGCGCTCATCGCGGCGGCGCTCATCCGCGTATTCCTGCTGGCGACCCACGGTGTGATCATCACCGATGGCGTCGTGTACGTCCAGTGGGCCGAGACCGTGACGTCAGGCGACTGGGCGCGGGCGTTCAACGACATGATGTTCAACGTGTTTCCCGTGGCGGTGTCGCTGGTGCAGAGGGTGATAGGACCTATAGGACCTATAGGACCCATGGATCATGAGGCGGCGGCGTACCTGTTGAACTTCGCCTGCGGGCTGGCGCTCATCTACCCGCTGTACCGTCTGGCAAGGAATGCGTTCGGCGCCGCGGCCGGGGTGATCACCGCGTGGTTCCTTGCGCTGCTTCCGCCGCTGGCGGAATATTCGAGCGAGGTGGTGCGCGAGCCGCTGTTCTGGTGTCTTGCCGCGTGGTCGCTGCTCCTGTTCATGCGCGCCGTGCAGCCGCGCGAGCCGCGCGGGTGGTCGCTCTGGCGGCTTGCGCTCTCGGGCGCCCTGGCGCTTGCCGCGATGCTCGTGCGGCTGGAGGCGCTTGCGCTGCTCGGCGGGTACGGCGCCGCGCTGCTGCTCGGGCATGCGGCCCGCGGCACGGCGTGGCAGGGCGGTCGCAGGATTCTGGCGGTCATCGCCCTGCTGATCGCCGTGCCGCTCGCCGGGGCGCCGGCGTTCGGCTACCTCTGGCAGCGAACAGGCAAGGCGCAATGGGCGCGGCTCGACCAGGTCTTCGGGCAGTATTCCCTCGGCGCGATCAGGACGGGCGCGGCAGACCCGCTCGCCGTCTCCAAGGACGTCATGTACACCGCCGGAGGGAAAGTGGACAACGCGGCCATGGTGCGCAGCCTGTTCATGCGGCTCGCCGCGCGCCACCGGCACATCGTCTTCGCCGCCGAGATGGCCGGGGCATTCTGGAAGGCCTCGTACGGCATCGGCATCGCGTTGATCGCATGCGGCGCATGGTACGCCTTGCGCAGCCGGCGGCTGGCGCCGTCGAGCCCGCTTGCCATCGTGAGCGCGGGCGTGTGTGTCATCATGCTCGCGGTGATTGCCCGGTACGTTGCCACGCATTACTACGTGGGGACGCGTCACGCGTTGTTCGTGGTGCTTGTGCTCAGTGTCTTTGCGGGCGCGTGGGCGGGGGCATGGCCGTCATGCGACCGGCTGTGCAGGATCGTCGCGACGGGCACGCTCGTCGTGGCGGCGGTTGTCATGCTCTGCCAGGACGCCAAGCCGATCAGGCGCGACAAGCTGGCGGTCAGGGAGTGTGGCATTGCACTGCGCGCCGCGCTGCCGCCCGGCGCGGTGGTCGCCGGGTCGGACGCGGTGAAGACGGCGGTCTACTACGCGAGGCGGCCGTTCAGGCTCAGACCCGTTCACGCGCCGGATCGCATTGCCGCGTTCATCACCGCGGAGCCGCGGCGCTATCTGCTGCTCAACACGAATGATCCCGCGCAGGCCGCGTGCGCCACGGCGCTTTCCGGCACGCTCCGCCGGGTGGAAATCCCGCTGCCGGAGACGAAGCGCTACGCATTCATCCTGCTGACAGGAGCTGGCGACTGACATGAGGCTCTCGTTCCGAAACTGGTTCGCGCCGCGCGGGGGCAAGCTGATTGCCCTGCTGCTGGGCGACCTGCTGCTCATCGTGCTGTCGTACGCGCTGGCGCACGCGCTGTACGCGGCGATCAAGCAGCCGTTCCTTTTCCAGCAGCATCTCACGCCCGAGACTGTCGCGCAGGTTGCCCAGGCATTCGGCGGCGCCACGCCCGCACAGATCCGCGCGGACCATTTCAGGACGTTCGCCTTCACCGTCCCGCTCCTCGTCCTGCTGCGCTTCATCTTCTTCGGGCACTTCGGCCTGTACCGCAGCGGCTGGCGTTACGCCGGCCTGCGCGACATCATCAACATCGTCAAGGCAACGACGCTCAGCAGCGGCCTGTTCTTCGTCATCTTCTCCCTCACCAGCAAGCGGCTCGACATCGCCTTCGCGCCCACGATCCCCGTGTTCGACTGGGCGATCCTTACGACGCTGATCGTGCTCACCCGCTTCTCGCTTCGGATAAAGAAGGAGCTGCTGTCGTGGCGGCGGGCCGGCGGGGTGAACGTGCTGATCGTCGGCGCGGGCGACGCGGGGGTCATGCTCCTGCGCGAGATCGTGAACAATCCCGGGCTCGACTACTATCCGCGCGGGTTTGTGGATGACGACCCTGAGAAGGCGGGGCTGGTCATCCAGGGCGTGCCCGTGGTGGGCGCCCGGGCCGCGCTGCCGCATCTGATCCCGACGCTGTTCATCCGCGAGGTGCTCATCGCGATCCCGTCCGCATCCGGCCGCGCCATCCGTGAGATCATCGAGACGTGCAACACCCTCGGCGTCAAGTTCAAGACGCTTCCCTCCGTCACCGAGATCGTCGACGGCACCGTGCGCATCGCGGACCTGCACGATGTGGACGTGATGGACATCCTGCGGCGCGAGCCCGTACGGCTCGACACGGCGCGCATCCGCGGGAAGATCGAGGGGCAGACCATACTCGTCACCGGCGGCGGCGGGTCGATCGGCAGCGAGCTCTGCCGGCAGATCGCGCATTTCAACCCGAAGGAGCTGGTGCTTGTCGAGCTGTCCGAGTACAACCTGTTCCAGACGAGCAACGAGCTCAGGCGCCGGCACCCGGGCCTCGCCGTGCGGCCGTACATCGCGGACATCAAGAACGAGGCGCGGCTCGACCTGATCTTCGGGCAGCATGCGCCTGCCCTCGTCTTCCACGCCGCCGCGTACAAGCATGTGCCGATCATGGAGCAGAACCCGGTCGAGGCGGTGCTCAACAACATCAAAGGCACATTGAACGTCGTCCAGGCGGCTGACAAGGCGGGATGCTCCGAGTTCGTCATGATCTCGACTGACAAGGCCGTGCGCCCCACGAGCATCATGGGCGCCACCAAACGCGTCGCCGAAAAGATTGTCCAGTGCTACAACACGATCAGCAGGACGAACTTCGTCTCCGTGCGGTTCGGCAACGTGCTCGATTCGTCGGGCAGCGTGCTGCCGACGTTCAAGGAGCAGATCATGCACGGCGGGCCCGTGACGGTGACCCATCCGGAGATCACGCGCTACTTCATGCTGATCCCCGAGGCCGCGCAGCTCGTGCTCGAAGCAGCCACCATGGGCGACGGCGGCGAAATCTTCATCCTCGACATGGGCGAACCCGTGCGTATCCTCGACCTCGCACGCAACCTCATCCGCCTCATGGGCAAACAGCCCGATCAGGACATACGCATCGCCTTCACCGGCCTGCGCCCCGCCGAGAAACTCCACGAGGAGCTCGTCTACGACGGCACCGAGCAGCGCACCCGCATCCAGAAAATCTTCGTCACCCGCGCCCCGGCGGCCGACTGGGAGACCCTGCAGGAACAGGTCTCGGACCTCATCGCCGTCGCCACGGTGAACAATGTGCCGCGCATCTACGAGTGCCTCCGCGAGATCGTGCCCGAGTACCAGCGCAGCGCCACCGCGGACGAGCTGTACAACGCCGCGGACGTGAGCGTCATCACCACCGCCTGAGATGAGCACCCCGCACGAGCCAGATCCCGCGCTGCTCATCGTCGCGCTGCTCTGGCAGCCGCCGGTGCGGCTCGAACAGATCGTCACGCGCCTCGAGCAAGAGTTCGGCCCCTGCGACGCCCGCTCCCCCGCGTTCGATTTCACGCAGACAACCTACTACGAGCCCGAGATGGGCGCGGGGCTCACGCGCTGCTACCTGTCGTTCGAACGCTTCGTCTCCCCGGGCAGCCTTCCCGACATCAAACTAGCGACGAACGCCATCGAGGCGCATGCATTCACGGCCAATGCACGGCGCTCGGTCAACATCGATCCCGGCATCGTCACCGGCCACAGCCTGATCCTTGCCACGGGAAAGGACTTCAGCCATCGTGTCTACGTGCGCGACGGCATCTATGAGGAAGTCTCGCTGATCGTGCGCGGCGGCTCGCTCCAGCCGCTCGAGTGGACGTACCGCGACTACCGCACGCCGCTCGCGCTCGCGTTTTTCGAGGAGTGCAGGCAGAGGTTTCTCAGGAGACGGCGTTCGTAGTTAACCGTTCATCGTTCTTGGTTGGTGGTTGGTGGTTGGTGGTTGGTGGGAAATGCCGTGCTCGTTCCCGGGCATGAGCGGACTCCGTGTGACTGCGATGTCTGGTCAAAGGGACAGCGTACAGCCGCACGAACAGACCGGCAGCCGCCAGCGACGTGGTATCTCGACCGGATGGCGCCGGAGTCCGCCGCTGCGTTTGCCCGCATACAGTGGCATGGCATCGAACCGGTAAACGGCAGGGTCAACGACCTCGGGCCCGACCGCGCGCTCGTTCACTTCAGCGACACACTGGTACTCGATGTGCAACGCACAAGGCGCGACTCGTTCAGCATCGCCGTGTCGACGAATCACTGAATGCAGTCACCTGGAACGGTGACCCTCGATGGCGGTCACCGAACCCCGCTGGAGCGTGACGGACGGTGACCCTCCATATCGATTGCGGATTGCGGATTGCCGGTTACCGATTACCGATTACCGAATACTGAGTACCTCCGTCACTCCCCCTCTCCTGGTCCCCCTGTCCCCGTGTCCTGCCGTCTGCCTTGTCCCGCCGTCCGCCGTCACGTTTGTTCCGCAGGACGGTGGCGAGGAACCCGAGGCCGTAGAGCACGCCGAGCGCGTTGAGCGCGACGTCGTTCCAGCCGAAATAGCGGCGATACGTGGCAGGCAGATAACGTGTCAGCCACTGCACGCCTTCATCGCCGTAGCCGATGACCGCGCCGATGGCGAATGCCACCGCGTAGGCCGCAAACCCCTTCAGATCAATCGACAGCGCGCGATGGATGAGGAATGCCAGCGCGCCGTACTCGATGAAATGCAGACGCTCCTCGGGATATTGCATCAATGTGCTGCATTCGAGCCAGTAGAGCCGGAGGAAAAAGGCGAAACACACATACGCCAGCGGCGACAGCTTGCGCCATTGGGCGGCAAGGTAGACTACGAGCCCCGCGCCGACCGCGGCGAACAGCCACATGACGATCCGCCTCTGCATCTCAGGCGCGAAGTGCTCACGCATGAGCGTGATCACCGGGCGGCCGAGCGGCAGCGTGGCGTAGAGCACAATCACGTACACGGCGACGGCGTGCCACCAGATCAGGCGCTGTGTGCCGGGCGCATCCACGGGAGAATTGTACCACATTGGGCGGCGGTTTGACAAACGGAGGCGGTGTTGGTATAATACGTTAACATTTTTTCTGTACGGGAAAAAGTGGGCTCGGCCCACTTTTTTGCTTGATGGCCACGACGGCGCGCCGCGCCCCATGGCCGCCGTATACCGCCCCCGCGGCCGGACCGCGGGGCCTTAGCCCGAACGCATTTCGAGGGAGCACATGAAAGGTGAACTGCTTTCCATCATCGAGTTCATGGAGAAAGACCGTGGGCTTGAACGCGGCACGCTGATCGACATGATCCAGCAGGCCATAGAGACCTCCGCGCGCAAGATCGAGGGCGTGCCGCCCGGCGTGGTCGTCCGCATTGACATGCAGACCGGCGACATCCGCGCCTACAGCGACGTCCTCGTGCTCGCGGACGACGATCCCGGGCCCGAGCAGAAGGAGGACGAGCCGCCCATCCACTGGTGGCCCCTGTCCAAAGTGAGGAAATTCGTGCCGAACGCCAAAGTGGGCACCACGGTCCGCATCAATCTCGACATGGATGAATTCGGCCGCATATCGGCGCAGACGGCCAAGCAGGTGATCATCCAGAAAATCCGCGAAGCCGAGCGCGAGAAGATCCTGGGCGAGTACGCGCAGAAGATCGGCGAGCTTGTGCACGGCACCGTCTCGCGCGTCGAGCGCGGCAATCTGATCGTGGACATCGGGCGTACCGAGGCGGTGCTGCCCCGCAAGGAGCAGTCGCCCGTCGAGCACTACCGCCAGGGCGACAAGATCCGCGCCATCGTCGCCGGAGTGGACGATGTCGAGGAGGGCCACGTGCCCAAGGTCATCCTCTCCCGCGCCAGCACCGGCCTGATCCGCCGCCTGTTCGAGTTCGAGGTGCCGGAGATTTACGACGGGATCGTCGAGATCAAGATCATCGCGCGCGAGGCAGGCTTCCGCACGAAGATTGCCGTCGTGTCCCACGACCAGAAGGTCGACAGCGTCGGCGCGTGCGTCGGCGTGCGCGGCTCCCGCGTCAAGAACATCGTCCAGGAAATCAGCGGCGAGAAGATCGACATCATCCGCTGGAGCGACAATGTCGAGACCCTTGTGGCCAACGCCCTCCAGCCGGTCGAAATTCTCCGCACGTTCGCCGACCAGGAGAGCGAGCGCATCCTGGTGGTCGTCCCCGACGACCAGCTTTCACTCGCCATCGGCAAGAGCGGCCAGAACATCCGGCTGACGAGCAAACTGACGGGATGGAAGGTTGACGTCGTGCGCCAGACCGAGGCGGACCGCGTCGCCAGCGAGCACGGGCTCGACCTGAGCACGCCCGACCGCGCGGAGCAGATGAGCAGCATTTTCGTGAATCCTGAAGAGGAGGCCGCGGCGGAAAAGACGGCCCCAGGCCCGGCGGAAGAGCAGGCGGCAAAGCCGGCGAAACCGGCTGAACGCACGGCCCCGCCGCCAAGCAGCGCTGCGCGCCAGCGCGCCGCAAGCATCTTCTCCGCCGTGCCTCAGCAGCCCCCGCGAGAGAGGAAGACGCCCCTCGCGGGCATGATGGGCATCAGCCCCGCCAATGTCGAACGCCTCGCCTCGGCAGGCATCATCACCGTCGATGAACTGCTCAACGCCGACAGGGAGACGCTCCTCGCCATTCCCGGCCTCGATGAGACAGCCATAGACCGCATCATCGCCGCCGTGAAGGAGTCCGAACGATAGGCGCCGCCCTTGATCGCCCGTGTAGCGCGCGTGATAACCGCTGATGGTATACCAGTATGCATCTCTTCGAACTCGCTGAAGACCTGAAGCTCGATGTGACCGAGGTCAGCAAGTACCTCAAGGGCATCGGCTACATCGTCAGGAACAAAATGGACGTCGTGTCGCCTGACGCGGCGAGCCGTGCGCGCACCGAACTTGCCGCCCTCGCGGCCAGGAAATCCGCCGAGAAGAAAGCGAAGGAAGACGAGCAGCGGCGCAAGCGCGCAGAGAAACGCGATGCGGAACGCAAGGAACGCGAGAAGGCCGCAAAGGAAAAAGAGAAGAAGGCAAAGGAAGAGGACAGGAAGGCGAAGGAACGCCAGAAAATCGAGAAGGCAGCCAAGGCAGCCGAGGCGAAGAAGGCGCGCGAAGAAGCCGCGGAGGAGAAGAAGCGCGCAGAGGCCGAGGCGAAGAAAGCAAAGGCCAAAGCGGCGGCCGAGGCAGCCGAGGCGAAGAAGAAGGCCGCACAGGCCCAAGCTGCCGAGAAGGCGGCAAAGGCAGCGAAAAAAGCAGCACCCAAGCCCGCCGAAGCCCCGGCAGCCAAGACGCCGGAGAAGCCGGCGCAGGCGCCTGTGCCGTCCGCCGGGAAGCCCGCCGATGCCGCGCCGGCAGCAACGCAGGCGCCTGAAGCCGTGAAAGCGGCGCCCGCCCCGCCCGCGGCTGGAAAGCCCGCGCCGCACGCCCCGCCCCGCGCCCATGCGGCCGAGAAGGCGGCCGAAGCCAAGCCGCCGGCACAGCCCGCGGCGCCGCGCGAGATGGTGCCGCTCGACCGGATCAAGAAATCGCTTTCCCGCGCCGAGGAGATCAAGAGCTCGCTCGAGGCAGCCCAGTCGCAGGCGCTGCTCAAGCGGTACCGTGAGGAACGCGAGGCCGAGGCGGCCAAGACGGGGCAGAAGCGTTTCTTCATCAGCACGGAGGACCGCGAGCAGTTGATCAACCGGCCCCACCTGTCCGCGAGCGCGAAGCTGCGCCAGGTGATCGCCGACCGCACGACGGTAGCCACGGAGGAGACGCGCGCGCCGCGCGCGCCGCGCGTCGTGCGCAAACGCAAACATGCCTACGGCGCCGGCCAGCGCCCGCAGCAGCAACTTCAGGAGATTGCCATCGCCGTGCCCATCACCGTCCGCGAGTTCTCGCAACAGACCGGCATCAAGGTCGGCGACATCATCCGCAGGCTGATGCTCGAGCTGAAGAAGATGGCGACGATCAACGACGTGCTTGACCGCGACTCGGTCGAGCTGCTCGGCCTGGCGTTCAACCTGAAGCTCAACGTGGAGAACGCGCGGCCGGATCTCGAGGCCGCGACGTTCGCGCGCGAGGCGGCAACGGAGGGCGGCGAGGCGGCCGTGGGGCAGCGTCCTCCCGTGGTAACCTTCATGGGCCATGTCGACCACGGCAAGACGTCGCTGCTCGATGCGATCCGCCAGGCCAAGGTCGCGCTCGGCGAATCGGGCGGCATCACGCAGCATGTGGGCGCGTATGAGGTGGCCACCAAGACCGGCCGCATCACCTTCATCGACACGCCGGGCCATGAAGCGTTCACGGCCATGCGCGCACGCGGCGCGCATGTGACGGACATCGCCGTGCTCGTCGTCGCGGCCGATGACGGCGTGATGCCCCAGACGCTCGAGGCGCTCAGCCATGCCCGGGCGGCGAGGGTGCCGGTGATGGTGGCGGTCAACAAGATCGATCTGCCCGCGGCGAACGTCGACCGCGTCCTGCGCCAGCTTGCCGAGCGCGGGCTCAATCCGGAGGACTGGGGCGGGGAGACGATCTGCTGCCGCGTCTCCGCGCTCACCAAGGAAGGGATCGACCACCTGCTGGAGATGATCTGCCTGCAGGCCGACATGCTCGAGCTCAAGGCGCGGATGACCGGCCCGGCGGAGGGCGTGGTGCTCGAAGCCGAGCTTGATCCGGGCAAGGGCGCCACGGTCACGCTGCTCGTGCAGCAGGGCGTGCTGAACATCGGCGACACGATCGTCTGCGGCGCGGCGCTTGCCCGCGCGCGCGCGCTGCTCGACTACCGCGGCGAGCCCATGCGGCAGGCGGCGCCGAGCCAGCCGGTCATCGTGCTCGGCTTCAGTGACGTGCCCGCCGCGGGTTCGCCGTTCCGCGTCGCATCGAGCGAGAAGCACGCGCGCGACCTGGTCGAGGAACGCCGCGGCCAGGAGCTCCGCCGCCGCCACGAGGAGACGCGGAAGGTGACGCTCGAAAGCTTCTACCGCCGCATGTCCGAGGACAAGATCAAGGAGCTGCCGCTCGTCATCAAGGGCGACACGCAGGGCACGACCGAGGCGCTCCGCGGCGCGCTCGAACGCCTGTCGAGCGGCGACATCCGCGTGCGCGTCCTCCATTGCAGCGTGGGCGACGTGACGGAGAACGACATCATGCTCGCCTCGGCGAGCGACGCGGTCGTCCTTGCCTTCCGCGTGAGCGTCTCAGATGCGGCGCGCGCCGCGGCCAAGGCCGAGGGCGTCCAGATCCAGTCGTATGACGTGATCTATCACGCCACCGAGGACATCCAGCGTTCGCTGCACGGCCTGCTCGAGCCGGTATTCCTCGAGGTGCAGACTGCCAAGGTCGAGGTGCGCAAGGTGTTCGACCTGAGCGTGGGCACCGTGGCCGGCTGCTTCGTCGTCGAAGGCACGATCGGCCGGGACAACAAGGTGCGCGTCGTGCGCGACGGCACGGTGGTCCACGACGGCGAGCTCCAGTCCCTCAAGCGCGTCAAGGACGAGGTGCGCGAAGTGCGCGCCGGGTTCGAGTGCGGCATCCTGCTGCGCGACTACAAGGACGTCCATGAAGGCGACCGGCTCGAAGCGTACAAGATGGAACGCCAGGCGCAGACCCCCTTCATCCCGAAATGACGGCCATGGCGCTTCCACGCACATTGCGGCTCAACGAGCTCGTCAAGCGCAAACTAAGCGTGATCATCCAGCGGGAATACCCGATCACCCAGATGGGCCTCGTCACGCTCTCGCGCGTCATCGTCAGCAAGGACTTGCAGCATGCGCGCGTGTTTTTCACCGCGCTCGGCGGGCGGGAGAAGGAACAGCGCGCGCTCAAACGCCTGCGCCACGACCAGCCCCATCTGCGCTACCTGCTCGCCCATGAAATCCGTCTGCGCTACACGCCCGAGCTCATCTTCGCCATTGACGAGGAGCTCGAGGAGGCCATCCGCGTGGACAGCCTGATCGAGAAAGTGTGCCCGCATGAAACGCCTTGACGTCCACAGCACCGCCGCGCTCCTCCGCGCCGCCTCGCGCGTCCTCATCCTCGGCCATGTCCAGCCGGACGGCGATTGCCTCGGCTCGATGACCGCGCTGAGCCTCGGGCTCGAAGCCATCGGGACGCAGACCGACGTCTGGTCCGGCGACGCCGTGCCCGTCAAGTACCGCTTCATCGCCGGCAACATCCAGCAGCCCTCGCGCGAGCTTGCCGGCGCGCACGACCTGATTGCCATCGTCGACACGCCCACGCTCGCCCGCGTCGGCATCAACCCCGAGTTTGTCCACACGGGCGCGCCGCTCCTCTCGATCGACCATCATCCCCTCGGACGCGACGAGTTCACCTACGCCTTCAACGACGTCTCGCAGGCCGCCGCGGGCTGCCTCGTCTACGAAGTCCTGCGCGAGCTCGGCGCACCCATCACCCGCAACATCGGCAACGCGCTCTACGCGGCGATCATCACCGACACCGGCTGCTTCACGTACCAGAACGTCAACCGCCGCGTCCTCGAGATCGTCATCGAGCTGATCGACGCGGGCGTCGACGTCTACGACATCGCACGCACCATCTACTCCTCGGCCAGCGTCGGCCAGATGCGCCTGCTCGGCCTGACGCTCAACACGCTCGAACTCGTCGGCAACGGAAAGGGCGCCGTCATGCATGTCAGCAGGGACATGTTCGCCCGCGAGCAGCTTGCGGCGGCCGACACCGAGGATTTCGTCAATTTCGGCCGCGCAATCCTCGGCGTCGAAGTGGCTGCCATGGTCAGCGAAATGCCCGATGGCACGCTGCGCCTCAGCCTGCGGTCGAAGCGCCCGCTGTACGACGTCAGCAAGCTCGCAAAGCAGTTCCACGGCGGCGGCCATCCCGGCGCGGCCGGCGCGCTCGTCCGCGAGCCGCTCCCCGCCTTCCTGGACAAGCTCAAGGAACGCATCACCGCCTTCATCGAACGCGCTGAACACGCCAAACATACGCGAAAAGGCCCGCATGAACACGGCACATGACGAACCTGTGTACGACTGCGTCATCATCGGCGGAGGCCCCGCGGGGCTCGCCGCGGGCCTCTATGTCGCCCGCGCACGTCTGAACGCCCTGCTTGTCGACCGCAGCGCGCCCGGCGGCCAGCTCCTCCTTACCGAGACCGTCGAAAACTATCCCGGCTTCGTCGAACCCATCAATGCCTACGACCTCATCCAGCAGATGGTCGACCAGTGCAAGCGCTTCGACCTCCAGTTCGCCCAGAAGAGCATCACCGGCATCGCTGTCAGGCCCGACGGCCTGCACCAGCTCGAAACGACCGACGGACGGCTGGTGTCGAGAACGACGGTGCTCTGCACCGGCGCCGTGCCCCGCCGCCTCGACGTGCCCGGCGAAAAGGAGTTCTCCGGCAAGGGAGTCAGCTACTGCGCCACATGCGACGGCGCCTTCTTCCGCGGCAAGCGCGTCGCCGTCATCGGCGGCGGCGACACGGCGGTCGAGGAGGGCGTCTTCCTCACCCGCTTCTGCGAAAAGGTCACCATCATCCATCGCCGCACCGAGCTCCGCGCGCAGAAGGTCCTGCAAGAACGCGCCTTTGCCAACCCGAAGATCGAGTTCATCCTCGGCGCCGTCCCGGTGGAGATCATCGGCGACACCTCGGTGAAGGGCCTCCGCATCAAGGACACAAAGACGGGCGCCGTCTCGACGCTCGATGTGCCAGGCGTGTTCATCTTCGTCGGGTATCTGCCCCAGACGGACATCGTGGCGGGCCTGGTGAAACTCGACGAATCGAAACACATCCTCACCGACGACTACATGCAGACTTCCGTCCCCGGCCTCTTCTGCGCGGGAGACGTGCGGCGCAGCCCGCTCAAGCAGATCGCCACGGCGGTGGGCGAGGGCGCCATCGCCGGCTGGGCCGTCGAGAAGTACATCACCGAGCACGCGGGGAAATGATCCATGGACCATCTGCCGCGCATAGTAGACCATCTTGACGACTTCCTCCGCATCGGCGAATTCCCCGATGCGAGCCAGAACGGCCTGCAAGTCTCGGGCAGGGACGCCGTCCGCCGCATTGCCACCATGGTTGACGCGTCGCGCGCGGGCATCGAGGCGGCCATCGAGGCAAAGGCGGACATGATCGTCGTGCACCATGGACTGCTCTGGAGCAAGCCGGTGACGCTGACGGGCATCTTCTATGAGCGCGTCCGCCTGCTCGTCGAAAACAAGGTCTCGCTCTACGCCGCGCACCTGCCGCTTGATGCCCATCCCGAGACGGGCAACAACATCCAGCTCCTTCAGCTCGTCGGCGCGCAGCTCACGGGCTGGTACGCCGAGTGGGGCGGGAAGCCGATCGGCTGCCTCGGGAAGTTCGACCGGCCGCGGCCGCTGGCGCATATCATCGAGGTGCTCGATGAGGGTCTCGGCACCCAGACAAAAGTGCTCGACTACGGCCCTGACGAAATCACGACGGTCGGCATCGTCAGCGGCGCGGCAAGTGAAGCCCTGTTCGAGACGAAGCGCAGGGGCGCCGACCTGTTCATCACGGGCGAGCCGCGGCTGAATGCCGTGCACGAGGCGCGCGAGCTTGAGATCAACGTCGCCTTCTCGGGGCACTACGCCACCGAGTCCACCGGCGTCAAGGCCCTGTCCAAGCGGCTCCCCTCATGGTTTGACGTGGAGGCACTGTACATCGATGTTCCGTGCGATGTCTGAACAATGCACCGCTGCCGCGCGGATGACCGGGGCGGCCTGGCGCGTCTATCGCCGCCACTGGCTGATGCTGGTCGTCTCCGCCGCGCTGCCCGCCTGCGTCGTGATCGTGACGATTGCCAGCGAGTTCGCCCTACGCTCAGGCGGCGCACACGCACTGCTCGAGACCACCGGCACGGGCCTCGCCCTCGGCAGCCTGCTCGCCTTGCTGCGCATGGCGGCGCTGTGCTTCGCGGCGCTGTGCTGGTGCTGGTGCGCCGGGGTGATCCTGGTCGACGACGATTTCACGCTGGCCGACTGCTGGCAGCTCGCGTGGCGGCGGTCGATGACGCTTCTGTTCGCGGCACTGCCCTTGTGGTTCGTCTTCATCTTCGCCCTGGTCTCCGCCGCCATTGCCGCGCGATTGCTGTGGACGCTGTTCGCCGTGGTCGGCGCGTCGGCCGGTTCGCTCGCGCTCCTGTTCCTTGCAAGCATCGCCCTGCCGCCCGTCATCGCGGTCGCGGCGAAATGCTGCCTCGTCGCGCCGGTGGCGGCATTCCGCCAGACACGGCCGCTCGAAGCGCTCGCCGAGGCGTTTGCCAAGCTGCCCTGGCGGGCCTGCGCGCGTATCTGGCCCGTCACCGCCGTGTGCGGCGCCATGATCGTGGCGACCATCCTGCTGCCTGCCGGCGCATTCGTCGAGAGCGTGTGGCGTGCGCTCGCGCTCGCGGCGCCGGCGCTGGTGCTCGCCGTGCAGCTCGTCGCGGCCGCCATCGTCTGGCTCGCCGGCGCGCCCGGCATGATCGTGGCCACGATGCTGTACTTCGAGCTGTCGCCGGAGCTGATCGCCCAACTGTCCGACGCCGCGGGCGACAATGCCGGGCAGGACGACCAGGAGGAATGACCGGCGGGCGCCGGCATCACAGCCACTAACACCTTGGCACGCCAGGACATCCAGTGAAAGAGACACTCTTCAGCGGCATTCAACCCACCGGGGAACTCCATATCGGCAACTACCTCGGCGCGATCAGGAACTGGGTCGCGCTGCAGGAAACGTACGACTGCGTCTACTCGGTCGTCGACTATCACGCCATCACGATCGAGTACGACGCGGCCACGTTCCCGGCGCGCATCATGAACGCCGTGATCATGCTCCTCGCCTGCGGCATCGACCCGCGCAAGGCGCGCCTGTTCGTCCAGTCCCATGTCCCGGAGCATACCGAGCTGGCCTGGGTGTTCAGCAGCGTCACACCCATGGGCGAACTTGGCCGCATGACGCAGTTCAAGGAGAAAAGCGAGCAGCACAGGCAGAACGTCAATGCGGGCCTGTTCACCTATCCCGTCCTCCAGGCGGCTGATATCCTGGTCTACAAGGCGACGCGCGTGCCCGTCGGCGAGGACCAGGTGCAGCATATCGAGCTGACGCGCGAAGTTGCGCGCGCGTTCAATGCGCGCTACGGCGCCATGTTCCCCGAGTGCCAGGCCATCGTCAGCAAAGCCCGCCGCATCCTCGGCCTCGATGGCAAGGCGAAGATGAGCAAATCGCTCAACAACTACCTCGGCCTCATGGAATCTCCCGAGGCCATGTGGGAAAAACTCCGCGTCGCCGTCACCGACCCTGCGCGCAAACGCCGCTCCGACCCCGGCAACCCCGACGTCTGCAACGTCTTCACACTCCATACCTTCTTCTCGCCGCCCGGCGAACAGGAGTATTGCGCCAAGGAGTGCCGGTGCGCCGGCATCGGCTGCATCGACTGCAAGAAAATCCTGTGGAAGAACATCTGCGCCGAGCTCGCGCCCATCCAGGAGCGCGCCCGCACGCTGCAGGCCGACCGCAAGAGCGTCGAGGACATCATTGCCGACGGCGCGCGGCGCTGCGCCATCACCGCACAGCAGACCATGTGCGAGGTGCGCCACGCGCTCGGCGTCAGATGGTAGGAGAGGATGGAATGGTGGAATGATGGAATGATGGAATGATGGAGACACTATGACCGCACGGAAACAACCTGACGTCTCCCGCTCCCTCCGGGCAAACGAAAAACGACTGCGCGCACTGCTTGACGAACGCGCCGCGCTCGTCAGCCGCAAGACGCGCGGCAGGTCGCCCCGCACGTTCCCGCGCGAGACTGCCGAGATGCTCCTCCGCGAGGTCCGTGCCGCCACCAGGGCGCTCGAATCCCCTCTCAGCGTTGCGTACATGGGCCCGCCCTCATCGTTCTCCCATCAGGCCGCGATGAAGCACTTCGGCTCCGCGCCCCTCTTCCACGCGAAGGACTCCATCGCCGACGTGTTCCGCTCCGTCGTCAGGGGCGAGACCGGGTACGGCGTCGTCCCGGTCGAAAACACCATCGAGGGCGCCGTCACCTACACGCTCGACATGCTGGTCGACACACCCGTCCAGATCTGCAACGAAGTGCGGCTCGAGATCCACATGAACCTCATGAGCACCGCCGCGGCCGGGGACATCACGACCATCTACAGCATCCCCATCGCGTTCGCCCAGTGCCGGAACTGGCTCTCGAAGCACTTCCCGCACGCGCGCCAGGCGGACGTCTACAGCACGGCCCGCGCGGCCGAGCTCGCCGCGCAGGAGCCGAACGCGGCCGCCGTCGCCAGCGAGCTCGCCGCGAAACTGTATGGCCTCAACATCATCGGCCGCGCCATCGAGGACCACCTCAACAACACCACCCGCTTCTTCGTCATCGGCCTCCACGCCGCGCCGCCGTCTGAACACGACAAAACGTCCATCGTGTTCGCCATCAAGGACCGCGTCGGCGCCCTCTACGATGCGCTCCGCCCGTTCCGCTCCGCCAGGATCAATCTCTCGAAGATCGAGAGCAGGCCCATGAAACAGAAGGCGTGGGAATACTACTTCTTCGTCGACCTTGTCGGCCACGCGAGCAGGCCGGACGTGCGGCGCGCGCTCGATGAGCTCCAGAAGCACTGCACGTTCGTCAAGATCCTCGGCTCCTATCCCCAGTGCGAACGATGACACACACCGCGCAACACTTCTGGGTCCATCACCTCAGCCCCGTCGCCATCCAGCTTGGCCCGCTGCCCGTCCGCTGGTACGGCCTGATGTACGTGCTCGGCTTCCTTGCCGCGTACCTGTTGCTGTGGTACCGCTACAAGAAGCGGCTTCTTGGGCTGCCGTCGAAGGAGGCGATCCAGGACCTGCTGTTCTACGGCTTCTGCGGCGTGCTCATCGGCGGCCGCCTTGGCGCGTGCTTCTTCTACGAGCCGCTGTATTACCTGTCGAATCCCCTCCAGATCTTCGCCGTCTGGAAAGGCGGGATGAGCAGCCATGGCGGCTTTGCCGGCGTGCTCGTCGCCCTGTGGCTCTTCGCCCGCAGGCAGCATGTTCCCTTCTGGCATCTGGTCGACAATGTCGTGATCGCCGCGACGCCCGGCCTCTTCCTCGGCCGCATCGGCAACTTCATCAACGGAGAGCTGTGGGGCAAGGTGACGCACGTCCGCTGGGCGGTCGTCTTCCCCGGGATCGACATGCAGCCGCGCCATCCCGTGCAGCTGTACCAGGCGTGTACCGAGGGCGTGCTTCTGTTCGCGATCCTCCTCATGGCATCCTCGAAAAAGCGCAGATGCGCGTTCCTGAGCGGTGTGTTCGCGCTGTGCTACTCGGTGTTCCGCATCTTCACCGAGGCCTTCCGCGAGTCGAGCGCCGTGCTCGCCGGGCCCGGATGGGCGCACCTGACCAAGGGCCAGTTGTACAGCATCGCCACGCTCGCCCTCGGCATCGGCCTGCTGCTGTACAGCAGGACGCAGAGGGAGTATCCATGACCGCGCTGCTGCCGGGCGCCGTGTGTTCCGCGGTACTGATGACCGTGGCATTTCCCAAGCCCGCCCTGTGGTTCCTCGCGCCGTTCGCCCTCGTCCCTCTTCTCTTTGCCATCCACAGGAAGCCGGCCGCGGTGTCCTGTGCGCGTGTCTTTGCGGCGTGCTACGCGTGCGCCGCGGCATGGCAGCTCGCGTCGCTCTGGTGGATCGGCTATGTCACCATCGCGGGCATGCTGGCGCTGTGTCTGTTCGTCGCGCTGATCGTTGCGGGCGCGCTGACGCTGTCGTGGTGGCTCACGCGCCGCGGCGTGCCGCTCTGGCTCTCACTGCCTGCCGCGTGGATGACGTACGAGGCCGTTGTGTCCTACCTGATGACCGGGTTCCCCTGGCTGGCGCTCGGGTACACCTGGCAGCCGCGCACCGCCGCCATCCAGATCGCCGATCTCGCCGGCGTCTATGGCGTCAGCTTCGTCATCATCGCCGGCACCGCGGCGGTGACGCAGCTCCTGTGTGCCCTGACCGGCTCGTCGCCCTTCCGCCCGGCGGTGACTGCGCTTGCCATCGCCGGCGCCGCGATGGCCGGTTCGCTCGCCTATGGCGCCGCACGGCTCGGCGAGCTCGACCGCGAGGCGCCCGAACGCTCGATCGCGCTTGCCTGCGTCCAGGCAAACATTCCGTCGAACGTCAAACACGACCCGAGGCTCGATGCCGACGTCCTCCGCCGCCATGCCTACTGGACGTGCGAGGCCGCCGCGTCAAACGTCGATGTCATCCTCTGGTCCGAGACCGCCCTGCCCGGCTATTTCCACGAACGCGGCCTCTCCTACCACACCGTCACCGGCCTCGTCCGCCGGACGGGCATCCCGCTGCTCACGGGCATGGCCACGTACGACTATCGCAACGGCGCGATCACCTACCACAACAGCGCGTGCATCATCGGCACCAACGCCCTCCCCGGCACCGCATACGACAAGATGCACCTCGTCGTCTTCGGCGAGTATGTGCCGTTCGAGAAGTACCTGCCCTTCCTGAAGCTCGTCACGCCGATCGAAGGCAGCTTCTCCGCCGGCTCCCGGCCTGTTCTCCTCGAGCTTGACACCGCGCGCGCCGGCCGCGTGTCGTTCGGCCCCCTGATCTGCTTCGAGGACGTGTTCGGCTACATGGCGCGCCTGATGGCGTCAGCCGGCGCCGACATCCTCGTGAACCTGACCAACGACGGCTGGTTCCGCTCGAGCCCCGGGCCGTACCAGCACGCCGCGCTGTCGACGTTCCGCGCCGTCGAGACGCGCAGGCCCCTTGTGCGCGCGACGAACTCCGGCGTCACGCTCGCGGCCGACCGCGCGGGCCGCATCACCCACGTGCTCACCGACGCGGGCCGCAGGACGGAACTCGCCGGCATGCTCGTCGCCGACATCCCCGTCCACGCGCCGCGCACGACGTTCTATGCGGCGCATGGCGACTGGTTCCTCGTGCTCTCGTGCATCGTTCTCGTGGCCACGACAATCGCCGCGTGCCTGCGTCGCGTACAGGCGTAGCCGCGCCACACAGAACACCGTGCGGTTCCCGCACTATCCTTTCCGGGCGCAATCTGGTATACTATTACCATGATTGGAAGGGCGCATGAATCCGGTTCGTGCAGAGCCGCTAAACTCGCAGAAGGAGCCGCATCATGAAAACGCTTCTCAAAGCCGTGCTGTGGATCATCGTGATCCTCGTCGTCATCGTTGCCTTCTTCCTCGGCCCCGTGGCGCGGCCCATAGCGACCGCCGCGGGCTCGAAGGCGCTGAAGGTTGATCTCGCCATCGGCAGACTGAGCGTGTACCCCTTTGCCGGCAATGCCGCGGTGAAGAACCTGACGATCACCGACCCGGCGTTCACGGTCAAGCCGGTCGTCGAGATTGGCAAGGCATCGGTTGACGCGCGCGTGAAGCCGCTGCTCGGGAAGGCGATCGAGGTCGCTCACGTCACGGTTGACGACGCCGGCGTGGTTGTCCGCCGCAATGCCGCCGGGCAGTTCTACGTGATCCCGGTCGAGCCGAAGGCCCCGCCGGACCCGGGCACGAAGAAAGACACGGGCGTCTTCGAGGAACTCAATCCCGTCAAGTGGATCGAGAAGATACTCAGGAAAGGCCAGCCGCCCGCCGAGCCCGCCGAGCCCGGCGCAGAACCGAAGGCGCCGCCATTCACGTTCATCGCCGAGGACGTCCGGCTGCGCGGCGCGACAATCGAGTTCCGTGACGACCGGAACGCCTTCGAGCCCATTCGCATCACGCCGGTCGATGTCACCGTCGGGTATCTCAGCGCCGACCCGGGGAACAGCCCCGAGCCGCTCACGTTCGACGTCAATGGCTGCTTCTTCGGCAACCACAATTCCTACATCAAGGCCAGCGGCTCGGTCGACAAGCGCAACAGGCAGGAAAACGTCAACGTCCACATCGACATCAAGAACATCGACTTCGCCATGCTCTCGAAACTCGCGTCGGATGTCACACTGCTGAAACCGTTCCAGATGCTCTCGGGCATCGGCTCCATCAACGGCGACATCATCCTCAACAACGGCCGCTTCGGCAGCAGCACGCTGAGCCTGACGATGCACGCCATCGGCAGGGGCGCGCGCAACGAGGCCGAGTACAACGCGAATGTCAACAGGGTTGGCAGCGGCGGCGTCACGGTGAAAATCCCGGTGGACGACACGTTTCCCTATTTCCATGTCGAGCAGGCGGTCGCCAGCGGCGCGCTGAAGGGCGTCCAGCAGATCCTCGGCGAGGGCGCCGATCCGGCGAAAGGCATTCAGAAGGCCGCCGAAGGCGTGCTCGAAAGCGTCAAAGGCCTGCTCGGCAAGTGACTGTGTGAACTCGCCTGCCATCGACATTGCCGCCTGCTTTCGCGAGGCGTGGCGCGGCTTCAAAGGCTGGTGGATACCGCTGTGCATCCTCTCGGCCTTCATTATGATCGCCAATCAGCCGCGCCTCGTCCGCTGGCTCGTGCGCGACGAGGCGCGGGTGGCGCAGCCGTACGTGGATGCGTACGACTCGTTCAGGCAC
>JAAYZF010000026.1 GCA_012514975.1 bacterium | reverse complement strand
CGTACAGCCCCTGGCGGACAAACGACTCGCCGCACGGAATGGTGCAGTCAGGCTGCGTCCACCATCCGCCTGCATTGCTCCAATGCCCGGCGCGCGCGTGCTGCTGGATCGTCTTGAACAGGCCGGGCTCGGTCTCCTCGATCCATCGCATGTCGCCCGCGGAGCTGCGGGTGAAGACAAAGCCGGGGAACTCGTCGATGAAGCCGGCTGCGGCGCGGCACGTGTTGCGCACTTCCGCGCATCCCTCCTGCCAGCGCCACAGCCAGACAGGGTCGAGATGTGCGTTGCCGATGAGGAAAACGGTTTTCCGCGTGCTCATGGCGCAAGTATACCACACCGCGCGCCGATAGTCCACCGCCTCGTCTGTGCAGTGCAGAAGAAGTGGCCGAGGCTGTGCCTTGGCAAGTACACGCTGCGGATATGCGTGATTGACACGCGTCTGACCCGGCTTTTACTTGCCAAGGCACAGCCTCGGCCACTTTAACCTTGTGGACACGCCGCCGCCTTTTGTGTACAATACGACAAAAAGGAGATACAGATGAACATACGCCTGATTGTCCTGCCTGCCATCATGCTCGGCCTCAGCGGCTGCAGTACCATCTACTACGGCGCCATGGAAACCTTTGGCGTGCACAAGCGCGATATCATGGTTGATCGCATCAAGGAGGCGCGCGACACGCAGGACGAGGCGAAACAGCAGTTCCTCACTGCCATGGAGCAGTTCAAAAACATCGTCAATTTCCAGGGCGGCGATCTCGAGGATGAATACGACAAGCTTAATGCCACATTGCAGGAGAGCGAAGACAAGGCCGCCGCCGTGCGAGACCGGATTCGCGATGTGGAGGATGTCTCGACCGCGTTGTTCGACGAATGGCGCGCCGAGATCACGCAGTACTCGAGCGACACGCTCAGGCAGGCGAGCAAACGGAAGTACGACGAGACAAAGGGGAAGTACGAGGAGCTCATTGCGGCAATGCGGAAGGCCGAGTCAAAGCTCGAACCCGCGCTCGTCCCGCTGCGCGACCAGGTCCTGTTCCTGAAGCACAACCTGAACGCGAGGGCCATCGCCGGCCTGAGCGGCGAGCTGGCTGCTGTCCAGACAAACGTCGAAACGCTCGTCCGCGACATCGAAAGCTCCGTCGCCGAGGCCGATGCGTTCATCGCCTCTCTGGAGACGGAATGAGCAGGCGCAGGGGCGGAGACGCCTGGCCGGCCGGCACCGTGCGATCAGTCTCTGGGGTCAGGCCCCAAATCGTGAATTGCCCGTCAGGATGTGGATGCAGCATGAGTCGCAGGCGAGTTAAGCCTGGGCCTGCGCGAGTGTGAATTCACAATTTGGGGCCTGACCCCGCGCCACGCCGCAGTCTGCGCGAGTGTGAATTCATGATTTGGGGCCTGACCCCCGCCAGGAGGTTTGCATGTTCAGGAAAGCGGTCTTTCCAGGGAAGTACATCCAGGGCGCCGGCGCGATAGGCGAACTGCCCGCGCTGATCAAACTGCTGGGCAGGCAGGGGATGATAGTCGCTTCGCCCTCGGTCAAGGACAAGGTTCTTCCTGCATGCGCCATCGATCTGAACGCCCATGGCATCCACGTTGAGCTGTTCCGCGGCGAGTGTTGCGAGAAGGAAGTGGCGCGGCTGTCCGCCATCATCACGAGCAGGCATGTGGATGTCCTGGTCGGCATGGGTGGAGGAAAGGCCATAGACACGGCGAAGATCGCCGCAGACCGTGCGAACATAGCTGTGATCATCATTCCCACCATCGCCTCGAGCGACGCGCCATGCAGCGGTTGCGCGGTGTTGTATTCAGACGACGGCACGTTCGACTCCGTGTGCTACCAGAAAGCGAATCCTGCGGCGGTGCTTGTTGATGTGGGCATCATCGCGGCGGCGCCCACACGTTTCCTCGTGGCCGGCATGGGCGACGCGCTGTCGACATGGTTCGAGGCCAGGTCATGCAACCGAACCCAGTCGGCGAACGAGTGTGGCGGGAGCAGCACAGCGGCAGGGCTCCACATCGCAAGGCTCTGTTACGAAACACTGCTGACCCATGGCGTGGCGGCCAAGGCGGCCAGTGAGAGCCACACGGTCACACCGGCTTTGGAGTGCATTGTCGAGGCGAATATCCTGTTGAGCGGGCT
>JAAYZF010000273.1 GCA_012514975.1 bacterium | reverse complement strand
TTCATCGTTTCCCCCAGTACAGATTGGGGGATGACCAAACGACGGTCACATAGTCGATAGTCGATAGTCGATAGTCGATAGTTGGGAGTCCTCGTGCTCGTGCTCGTGCTCGTAATCGGCTGTTCATCATCCTCGTCGCCAGTTTCCTCGCGCTCGTTCTCGTGCTCGTCGTCGTCCTCGTCCTCGTCCTCGGTCGTTCGCTGTTTGCTGCCCTGACTATGCCACGTCGTTCAGGGCGCTGCCCAGCCCTGCCATGGATTCGCTGCCGTCGAGCGAATCCATCACCACTTCACCGTCCCGACGCTCGTCTTGCCCAGCTTCGACTTCATCGGCACGGCCACGTCCTCGACCAGCATGCTGAAGTCGCCTATGCGGGCCCACACCGGCAGGGCCGCCGTGATCTCCTCGGTGGCATTGCGCACGCCGTACGGCTCGAACGCATGCGCGAGGCCGACATTTTTCAGCAGAAATATCGCCTGCACATCCTTGGCGCGCTGGGTGACCAATACTTTGTTGACCGTTGATCCTTCCTTCCTTAAGTATAGCAGTTTCCTGCCGGGAATGGCAGTCTTCTCCATTTTCCCGTCGACAAGCGTCAGGCCTGCGCGCCCTGTCGCCACCATGTCACCCGCGATCGTGAAGCCTGCCGGCGTGGCGAATCGCAGGCGCAGCTTGAGCAGCGACTTCGCGGTCAGGTGCGCGACGCGAAGCTTCAGCAGGTTGCCCATGGGCACAAGCTGAAGCTGCCGCCCGGGCGTGACAACAGGCAGGACAAGCGACGCAAACGAACTCACGTTGCTCGCGTCACCCACCAGCGCCGTCCATGGCACCTCCACATCCGCATGCGCGGCGCCCGCGAGCATGCCGTCGTTCGAGACCGTCAGACCGTGCCCGGCGAGGATGCCGCTGCCGTCGAGCCACGCATACGGCTGCGCCCCGTTTGTTGCCGCAAGCGCGACGGAAACGGCCGTGCCGCTTACGGTGACCGGGAGCTCCATGGTGGCAACACGCAGCGAGCCGGGCGGCGCACCGCGTGAAGTGTCGAGCACGAGCGTCTTTGTCGCGCCCGATGCCGCGCCGCGTGCATCGCGAGCCGTGACGGTGAACGTCGAGCTCGCATCGCCGCTGTATGTGGACACGCCTGCGATGATGCCCGCGCGGCTCGCTTCGAGCCCTTCAGGCGGCGTTGGCCCGGCGAATGACCAGGTGACCGGCCCGGCGGCGTTCTCGACCGCAAGCGCGAAGTAGTACGGCTCGTACCGGTACGCCGTCGGCAGCGTCTCTGTGAGGATCGTGATCGGCGGCAAAGCGCCCGACGTGATATTGCTCACAATGACCGCCGCGCCCACCGATCCCACGAGCATGCCATCGGTGGCGAAGAAGCGGATGTTGGTGAAGATGCCCGCGGCAAGCGGCGTCCACGTGAATCGCCGGGCAACAGGGTTGAACATCGCGCCCTGCGGCAGCCCCTCGGCCCAGTACGTCAGAACCGCCGGCTCGGGCGCCGCGGCAATGACATCAAACTGCAACGGCCTGAACCGCGCGACCACGCGCTGCGGAATCGGCGCGAACACCGGCGGCTGCGCGGCGCCCATGTACGACCCGCCGCCTGTGCAGATCACCATGATGCCGGCGACACTGCCGTTGCCCTTGTCGTCGTACGCGCTCAGCCCGATCTGGTTCGTGCCGGGGAAGAGCCAGACCTGCGCCGCCCAGTTGCTCGGCGTGAGCAACGAGGCTGCGCCCGAGACCGTGCTGCCGATATTCCTGAACACGACGCGCGCGACCCTGGCATCGTCCGTGCACACGCCCCAGAGAAGAATCTGCGGGTCAGCGGTCACAACCGGCTCGGCCGCATGAGACGTAATGGCAATGAACGGCTCGTTCGTCTGCACGCCCGGCGCGGCAAGGAGCCAGGGGAAGACGAGGACGTTGGACGTGACGCGCTCGTTGGTGTATGCGCCGTACGGATAGGGCCCATCAGGCGAATTCCACCAGCAGTAGCGCGCATCCACCAGTGAAGACCCATCTGCGCTGACGGTGTTGATGTAGGGCACGTTGTTGCCATGGAAGGAGCACTGGCGGAGAACGGAGCGCGACTGCCCGGTGAATTCCATGCCCCGGTTGACAAACCCGCTGAAGTCGGTCCGATATGCATCGAGGGCCGATCCATCGCTCACGGTGAAGCCGTCTTGGAGCGTCTCGATTACCGAGTTGGAGATGGCGAGCGCCGCATTTGACAGCGAGTGGCCAAGCGCCCTGGTGATCCTCGTCCATGTGATGAGTCCGGTCGACTGGGCATGGAGGTTCAGCCCTGGCCATGGATTGAGCCCGAGGAAATTGCTGACAACGACGGCATCACCTGGCGCGCCACAGAACCGGAAGCCTGCTCCGGGCCAGAAATGCATCGAGCCGGGCGTATAGTCGGACATGCCAATGGCGGCACCCGGCCCGATTGAGAGCACGGCATTGCTGACGTCCAGCCGCGCCACGTGGAGCCGGTCTGGCGGAGCAATGT
>JAAYZF010000272.1 GCA_012514975.1 bacterium | reverse complement strand
TCTTTCATGGGGCCACGATATGGTATCAGGCCATCAGGCCCCAATATCGACAGCCCATACGCAAGAGTGTAGAAGCTGTCGCCGAATGGACGCAGTACTGTAATAGCCTTGTCCCCGTTGTTCCTTACCGCACAGCGCAGCCGGATGGTCTCATTCGTATCAAATGTTGTCTTGTCCGCTGTAAATGAAGCCGACACCTTTCCATCGTCCGATGTGCACCACTCCGTAAAGCACCGCGGTGTGGATGATTTGTGGTACGTGACGGTACCGCCTGCTGAGGTTCTGCACCAGACCGCCATCGCTAAGCAGGCAACAAGGAGTTTTGTCTTCATTGTTTTCTGCTCCCAACATCGGTGACGATCCACGAACTTCTTCTCGTGCATCTCCGTGCCTTCGTGCCTCCGTGAGAGACCTCTGTCATGATCGAACCAGTTAGTCGCGTGACAGAGTGCAGCTATAACGAGGCAATAGTACACAAACACCAGCACATTGTCAATGCTGCGCGAGGCGGGACCCGGCTGGGCTGGAGCGCTTTCAGCGCGCAGACGACGTCGCCGCACCGTTGGTTAAGATGACATCGGCGCTGACAAAGTAGTGGTCGCTGGGAAATCTTCCCTGTCTCGATTCGGTTATGACATGCGCCGCGACTGCCCTGAAACTTCCCCGGACGAGAATCCAGTCCATCTTCCCGATGGCACCGCGGTACTCCGGCCCAAGAAACGCATGATATGTATGACCAGGATTCTCTGTCCCGTGGATAGCGCCATAGGTGTCCAGCCATCCTCCCGCCTTGCAGACCTCAATAGCCGCGTTCGTGCAATCGCAGTTCATATCACCCGTGAGTATCTGGGGGTAGTCATCAGGATATGCCTGCGCGTCTTGAACGACAAGCCTGGCCTGATTCTCCCGCGCAGCCTGGCTGACGTGATCCAGATGCGTGTTGATGACTCTGAACTCGGTTCCCGATGAACGGTCTTCAAGTCGAACCCAATTTGCCAGGCGAACACACGCGCTCTGCCATGACGCGCTGCCCGTGACATGCGGGGTCTCCGACAGCCAGTAGCCACCCGATGATATCAGTGCGCAGGCCTCCGGCCGATAGAAGATGCAGTTCTGCGGATTACGTCCGGTAGGTTCGTCAACCATGCCGTAGGATTGATATCCGGGAAGGGATCGTGCCAAATCCGCGAACTGCTGGCGCCACATTTCCTGGAAACAGATGATATCGGCGGACCGGGATCGAATGACATCGGCACAGAGCTCCTTTCGATACGCCCAGCTGTTCTCCCCGTCATTGGCGCCGAAACAGCGAATGTTGCATGTGAGCACTCTCATCGTTCTGCTGCTCCTTTCGTTTGTCTTGACAGAATGACAGCCACGTGACCATTGGGGTACCATTGGGGTCCATTGGGGTGGTCCATTGGGGTTGGTCCATTGGGGTCGGACCACGGTAACCAATTCACAATGAATCAGTTAGGCGTTTTTTAAGGCCCTTTTCGGGCCTTAGAAGCCGTTTTTTAGGGGCAAAAAACCCGTTCTAAGGGACGTTATCTCACCATGTGGCTCGTTAGAAGGCCGTTTTTGGCCTCAAAAAGCGGCTTCTAAGGGCCAAAACGTGCCTAAAATCGCGTGTAAACACTTGGTTATCAAATAGTTGCTATGGTCCGACCCCGCACGCACCCCGCACGACCCCGCACGCACGTCTATAATCACTGCGGTCTTGACCGCACGCTGGAGGATCCCGCGAGGCGGGACCCTCCATACGGCGCGGCCCATGCCGCACTTGCGGCGGCCGGGGATCCCGCGAGGCGGAACCCTCCATCAGGCGCGGCCCAAACCGCACGGCGGGTCACTTGTACGAATACCGCACGGCGCGCTTCGCCGGGATGTTCGTGTCCACGTTGATGACGAAGAACCCCTTCGCGTCGGCGAACCTGCTGGCGGGAAAGACAGCGATTGGCCCTCCGATGGTGTATCCGCCAATGGACGCCACGGGGAGCGCGCTCCCGTTTCTGGAAACCTGCACGAGCATGGGCAGCCCGTAGTACATGGTGTAGAGAAGCTGCTTCGAGCTGCATGAGTTGATGATACTCAGCGGGCCGTACCCAAGCATCTCGGGCGACTCGTACATCACGGCGCCCTTCCGGTCATACCATGTGACGCGCACGCGCTCGTTCGTGTCAGACGAGGCGACCACACAACCGCCCTTCCCATCGGCGACAAGCTGGAGTATATTCGACACGGGCGGCGTCTGCCATTCCTGGGTCGCGGCGAACAAGCGCGTTGCGCCGCAGGCGGCGAATACGGCGGAGAGGACAATAAGTCGTTTCGTGTGCATGTTGGTCTCCGGTGCCGCGTTATCTGTTCTTGAACCGCACCAACGTCTGCCCACCGGGCGAGATGGGAGTGACGTTGACGGCGAAGAACCCTTTTGCATCGGCGGTGACGGCCTGACGGTACATGCCATACGCGGACGAGGTGATCACCGCGCCCGGCTCGGCAAGCACCGTTTCAGTCCCATCATTGGCGGCCTGGACTATGACGGGCCCGGGACGGAGGTCGGCGAAGAGAAGCGTTTTCTTCGTGCAGACGATGACGGGCCACATGTAGTGATTGGTCGGATGGCTCTCGAAGATGGTCTGGCCCTTCTTGTCGAGCCAGACGAGCGTGACGTTGTTGCTGGCGTCCCTGTACGCAAAGGCGCACCCGCCAGAACCGTCTGCGACGATCTGCATGATGGTATCGCCGCCTGGCACGCTCCATTGCTCGGTGGCGCAGACGGCAGACATGGCGCAGAGCGCCGCGCAGGACGCGCAGGCGAGCAGCATGTGTAGTCGTGTGTTCATGGCTGGTTCCTCCCTCATTTGTACGAGTAGCGCACGACGGCGCCGGCGCCCGTGGTGATGTTTGTGCGCACGGCAAAGAACCCTTTGGGATCATTGGGCACGTCGCGCGGCAGGAACGCGAAAGTCACGGTCGTGTTGAACGTGTTCATCCCTGCCGGAACGGCAACGGGAGCCGCGCCCGCGTCCCACTGGAACACCACGGGGTCGGGCCGCATGTCCGCGAACACCACATGCTTCTTCGTGCACTCGGCCACGCCGCCGGCCAGGATGTTGCTGAGAACGAACTGTCCGGCAAGCGCACCCTTCTTGTCCAGCCAGATCAGTTCGCCTACAGGCGGAGAGAGCGCCTGGATGAAGACGCAGCCGCCCTTCCCGTCAGCGAAAATCTAGAAGACGATGTTGCTGGCCGGATAGCTCCATTGTTCCGTGGCCGCGTGCAGCGGCCGGCCGCGCAGGGCGGACAGCGCAATGACGAGCATGAAGATGAAGCGCCATCTCATAGCTGCCTCCTTGAATGTTGTGGGTTGCGTGCTGAACAAGTATAGCACACCGCGGCGGACAGCGCAAGCGCGTTGCGAAACGCACGCTGCTCAGCGGAGATCGCCAACGGTGCCCGACAGGCGGCGGCGCTCCGGTTCGAACGCCAGCAACTGGCCGTTGGAAAGCGACATGTACAACCTGCCGTCGTCTCCGGCAGCGAGGCCGCCTTTGACCGCCGGGGCGGGCAACGGCTGTTCCCAGAGCGTCTGGCCGTCGGCGATGCGGCACGCTGCAATGAACGGCTCGCCGTTGTCGAGCGGCCCGGCCTGCCCTGCACCGATCACCGCACCGTTCGCGACGACGAGGCCGTTGTACCGCGCCTTCCTCTTGTCCTGCCAGATGATCTCGCGCTTGGATGCCTGTGTCCACCACACCAGGCGCGAGCCCATCGTCTGGCCCGGCGCAAGCGTGATGGGCTTGAGCAGTGACAGTGGCGCGTGATAGCTGCCGTCATACAGGGCCTCGTAATCGAGCGTCGTGCCGTCGTCAAACGTATGGTCGAGCGAGACGTACTGGTCGTACCACGGGTAATAGGCCGCATAAGCAGTTGGATGCAGCGAACCGAACCTGGGCGGGAGGGTGTTGATGAATTCGCCGGTGGCGAGGTCGAAGCGCGCGGTGGGGCAGACGCTGCCGCCTTCGAAGCAGAGCGAGCCGTCTTCGATGCGCAACGGGCCCTGGAGGCTGACACCGTTCCTGAACTCCTCGGACATGACGCCGCTCGAATCGTTGTACCATTTCACCGCGCCGGTCGCCGCATCGAGCGCGCAGACGTACGTGCCGTCGTAGTGGGCGATGCCGGCAGCGGCGTACACGACGCCGTCCTTCGCAACCACGCCGCCCGAGACGGGCCATGTGGACATCAGCGTGCCGTACACCGGGATCATCCGCCCTGCCGGGCCGACACGGAAGCGCCACAGCGGCCGCCCGCTCGCCGCCTCGAATGCATAGACGCAGCCATCCGCGGAGCCGACGAACAGGCGGCCGGCGGAAAGGACCGGGGCGGCGAAGATCGCGCCGCCGGTGAATCGCTTCCACACGGACGTGCCTGACGCGGCGTCAATCGCGTGCACCGCGCCATGCTCGTCGCCTATGAACACGAGCCCGACTGCCGCGAGCGGCGGCGTCGGCCTGCCGGAATGAAGCGCCTGGAACGACCACGCACGCGCGCACAGGCCGGTGAACGGCGTGGAGGCAACGCCGGCCTCGCCCGCGCGTGCTGCGTCCGGGAGATACGAACCGCTATCATCATCCGGGAATGCCTTGACGGATGACAACGCGGCGCTGTCCGCCAGCATCTCAGGCGACGCAGGCCCTGGATGAAAGTCAAATGCGCCTGCCGGGCCCGCGCCGACGCTGCCGTACAGCGAAAGCCAGCATGCGCACATCCAGGGCGACCAGTAGAGCATGCCGCCCGCGATGATTACGCCGTCCTGGCACGACGGGCGCATGGGCGCGATATGCTGAGTCCTGATCGTGCCGCCGTCGATGACGATATGCGCGGTGCCCTCGGGCGCGCGGTAGAACAGCGAGTCGATGCTCCCTGTCGCCCTGGTGCACGAGCGGCGGCCGGGAAGCACTTCGAGCTCGTTGCCCTGGTAATCCATCTTCGCGCCGCGGCCCGCGCCGGCGTAGTAGATGCCGTCATCGCGGAGGACGAGGAGCCTGTTGCCGTCGCGCTGCTGCCAGAGGAGCGAGCCGTCGCGTGTGGCGAGGGCGACGATGTTGCTGCGCTGCGGCCCGGCGAAGAACAGGCAGTCGTCATCGCACTTGACGTAGGTCTGCGTGGCGAATCCCTCGCGCGGATTCTGCGCGCGGCGGTCGGGGCCGATGGCGCCGAGAATCTCCTCGTCCGCACGCTTCCAGAGCTGCGTCCGCGTTCGCACGTCGAGACACGCGATATACTGCCGTGGCGCATAGTAGTAGATGCGCCCGTTGCGCATGCAGACGCCGCGGCTGTCGATGTAGTCATCCTCGCGGCGATGCCAGAGCAGTTTCAGCGTAGTGGTGTCGAACGCCGCGAAGGTGCGGCCGAAGCCGAAGTTGCGCGCAGGGTCCTTGTAATCATGTCCTTTCCACATGCCCCATGGCCACTGGCCGATGCCGAGATTCGTTGAAGCGAGCGTATCGACCTGCACTTCCGCGGCGCCGGCGAGGGCGTAGAGCACGCCGCCTTCGAGGGCCATCCATTTCCACACAGGGCCGTCGGAGATGCCGGGCGGGATGGCGATCTCGCGCGTGGGTGCGCCTGTACGCGCATCGATCAGCTTGCACGACACGTCATCGCCGAGGAAAAGCGCGTCGGGCGTGGCGATGATCGTGTTGCGATGGATCATGAAGCCCTTGTGCAGCGGGCGCCGCCAGATGATCTGCCCGTTGTACCCGTTGACGCAGAAGAGCGTGTTGAGCACGACGTTCTGGTTGCGCCGCATCGCGATATGGCCGTGCGCACGGAAAATCCGCCCGCCGGCCGCGACAGTCACCTCGGGCATCGGGCTGAACAGCGGGAAGCCGAGGAACTGCGTCATGTACGGCACACGCGCCTGCCGGTCGCGTGACAAGGGGTTGTTGTCCGGCCCGTGGTGCGGATGGCTCCATGCATCGATGCCTTCCGGGAAGGGCTTTACGATCGTGCGGTCGCCGATGACCGCCGTGCCTTCAGGATGGAGCACACGCAGCAGCTCGGCCTCCGCGACATCCTGCGTGACGCACGGCGGTGCGACGATCTCGCCGGCCAGGTTGTCCGCAAGGCCAAGCCGCGCGAGCGGACCGTGCGCCACGAACACGCGCGTGCCAAGCATGCCCGCGGCATCGGCGGCGTTGCGCATCTCATCTGCCGCCGCGGCGGACGGCGTCTGGCAGAACACCAGCACGTCGCGTTCGTGAGCCAGCGCCAGTGCGGCGGCTCTGAACGCGTTGCTCTCGATGCCGAGAACGACGGCAAGGCCCCTGGGCCACGCGTCCGGCTGCTCCGGCACATCATAGGGCGAGGCGATGGAGACGGCGGCGCAATGGGACGTCACAAGGAGCAGTGACGCGAACCAGCATGCCACGCATATCCAGCGGCGACAACAATGATCAGCGTTCATGGGCGTTCCTCTCCAAGGCGAATGGCGCGCGCCATGACGGGCGGCAACAACGAAACCTTGAGGCCGGCGGATTCTGGCGCCGCCTCCCGGCACACCATGCCGCACACAACAGGAGCGCCAGGCAGCCCGGCTCCGGCACTTCGATGCAGCCCGGCGTGCCAAGATCGGCGAAGCTTGCGCGCCAGCCTTCCTGCGTGTTCCACATCCCGACGTCGCCCGCGGCATCCTTGATCGTCAGCGAGAAGCCGCCGCCGTCCGTCTCGGGGAACCATGTATCGCTGTAGGCAAAGTCCTGCACGGTGCCGTAGATCGCGTCGCTGAACGCCAGTTCCTCCCCGCCATTGTCGAGCGACTGCGCATAGCCGCCAACCACGGCATAGGAGGACGTGTTGTACCGCGTGGCAAACGCGGCGGGATTCCGTGCCAGCACGATGCATTGCTCGGGTGCGAGACTCAGGGCCGCATTGCCCAGCGAAAACTGGATGCCCTTCGTGAGCGCAAACGTCCGCACCGGCAACGCCGCCGTACCGACGTTCGCAAGCTCGATGAACTCGAAGTCGTCCGCAAGATAGGGCGAACCGGCGGGCGGCGCGGGCGGATGGTACATCACTTCCGTCACGCGCAAATCCGGACGGCCGGCGATGAACACGGCCTCAGTCAGCGCGCTCCAGGTGCCTCCGCTCCTGGCGCGGGCTTTCACGCGCACATTCCGCGTCAGGGGCACGGGCGAGCCGTACACCGAGGCGCCTGCGCCAACGGAATCATCTTCATTGGCCGGGTCGCTTCCATCGGTCGTGTAGTAGATGTCGCCCGCGGCCGCGGAGATGGTGAGCATGACGCCGTTGGTGATGGAGCCGCCAAACTGGCTGAAGACGGGCGCGTCGATCAGCGGATAGAGGCCCGCGTTGCGCAGCGAGGTGAGCAGTACGCCGTTGCGCCGCGGGAACCACTCGTTCGTATGCGTGTTGATCTCCGTGAACCAGTTCGTCGCCTCGTTGAACGGGAACCTATCGCGCGTGAACGGGCTGTCAGGGAACATGATGTCGCCCCACCGGGCAGACTCGGCCACGATGGCGCCATGCACGTCGGCCATCAGCCTCACCCAGCGCGCGAGGTTGGACTCGGTGCAGAGCACGCCGCCGTTGAACATGTGCTTGTGCGCACGGTCGCCGAACAGCCGCTTGAATTTGCGGTGGCCGCGGATGCGCTTGTATATCTGCGCCGGGCCGCGCATATCCGCAAGGTCGTTCCCGATCGTCGTGCGATCCCGGTCGTACGAGCGCAATGCCGATTCATGGTCCCACGCGGTATAGCGGAATCTGACCGCGGGCGGGCCGGCCGGGCTGGCCGGGGTGCGCTGACAGGCGACGCGCCAGTTCTTCCGCGGCCAGTCGTAGTTCTGCGAGTAGAACTGCAGCAGCATGTAGTCAGCATAGAACGGCATGTCGAGATACTGCTCGAGCTGCGCATACGTGACATCGGACACAGTGGTGGTGGGCGACTTGGGCACCAGGGCCATCATGGCGTCATAGGCCGCGCGGCTGCCTTCCGCCAGCGACACCTCGGCGGCCGTGATAAGCCCCTGCAGAATGTCCCAGTTCTCGCGCGGCCCGGCGACGTGGTCATTCATGAACGCATCATCCGGCCGCTCGACCGCGTCGTAGAGGCCCCAGTACAGGCCGTTGACGTAGAGATGCACGTGCCGGCCATGCATGGCGACGGGATGGCCAAGCGCGCGCTGCGTATCGTGCGCCCACTGTTCGTTCAAGTATGTCGCGCCGAACCGGTTCATCCACGAATCGCCGTACATGCAGCGGAGGACGATCGTGTTGTACTCCCCGACGGGGTCGCCTGCGAAGAGCGGGTAGTTCAGTTTCGCGTCGCCGTACTGGCTTTTGAAGAGGAAGCGGAACGAATGCTTGCGGTTGCCGATGATGCGGTTAAGCTCGCCGTGGATGCGCAGGCCGCAGTTGATCTGCATCCCGTCCGGGTCGCGCGAATCGTTGATGTACTCGAACGAGCAGGGGCGCTCCCAGTTGTCGCCAATGCTGCCCGGGTTCGAGTAGATGCCCGCATACCGGTCGAACAGGTTGGACATCGTGGTGACGATCGAGATGGCGGGAATCGAGCGCAAGTCGTTCGTGATGCTCGCGCGGTACACGCCGCCATAGTTGTCGCCCGGACCAACGACCCGCTGGTCCATGGCGTAGTCAGAGGTGACCACCGCGCCGTCCGACCTCACCCAGCGTGCCGGGAAGCCCGCCGCGGTCTGGTCCGCCGACTGGGTAGCCACCTGCGCGGTGAAGATGAACGTGCGCGTGATGCACTCGGAGGGATGGTACCCGTTGGTGTACGCGATGGTGCGGATGCAGGTGGTCTTGCTGATCCATACGGGGCCGGTGTAAAAGGTGCCGCCGCTGACGGTCGGCTCGAAAAAGTCGGTGCGGTAGCGGATGGTCGCGCCGGGCGTGTCGCTGCTCAGCGTGAGCGCGAAGGGCGCATCGTAGAAGCCGCGCGGATGGCTGAAGCGCACGTTCGACGTGGTCATCACGAATGCGCCGCCGTTAATCGAGCCGGGCGTGGGCGCCGCAAGCTGCACAGGCGGCGTCCCCGGGCCAAACAGATTCCGCACACAATCCAGCCGGGGCAGAACCAGGAAATGAGACCCGGTGACCGAATGATTCAACCCGTGGAGGGCAAGCACGTTCGTGCCCTCGACCAGCGCGCCGCTCAGGTCGCCCAGATCAGTGACCGTCATTTCCGGCTCGCCTGAACTGCCGGTCGCCGCGGCGTCCCAGGACAGGTCCTCGGGATTGTTCGCGCCGGGCCCTTTGCGCCCGTTTATGTACGGCACATAGCCGTCGTCAAACACCGTCTGCAATGAAAGCTGTTTCACCAGCGCGGCGTCATCCGCTACAAACGGCACGCGGATGTAGCACGTCGTGTTGCTCGCGTACATCGGCCCGCCGACATCAAGCCCGATCCCCGACTGGTACCCGCTGCCGCGCTCGTACCCGACGCCCGTCGCGCCTGGCAGCCAGCCGCTGTCGTTGAACGCGTTGCTGGTCCAGCTCTTGCCAAGCGAATCGTCGCGCGGGACAAACGCGCGGCAGAACGCGCGTATGCCTATGAGCGAATTGCTCCCGAAACCCGAGGGGATGCCGTACGATATGTCCGCCGTCTGTGCAGGGAAGACAGGCGCATACTCGTGCGCAACGGTCCCATCGGGCATGGAAAGCCCGAGGTATTCTCCCGAAGCGCTCAGCTTGAAATTCGCGTGCAGTTCCGCGCCGCCCGCCCTGCGGTCCTTGCCCGAGGCAAAGACAATGACGAATCTGCCTGGCGCGAGGTTCGTCTGCGGGAAAACCCACTTCTCCGGGGCCGTCGCATTGTCGCTCAGGCGCCAGCCGAGCATGTTGACGGTGGCCGTGCCGGCATTGTACAGCTCAATCCAATCGGAGTACTCGCCGTCCTGGTCCGCGAGGACGGAATCGTTCTGCGCCATGAACTCGGAGATGAAGACCGTTGCGGCGTGCGAGCCGGATGCGCAGAGCATGGTCGACAGCACGAATGCATGCGCAAGGCCGGCGGGCCATGCGATGATGTCAGCCAATGTCCTCATAGTTCATTGCCGCGCGGTCCGGCCGGTCACTTCACAACGCTCTGCAGCTCTTCCCGCGCGCGCAACAGCCGGCAAGACAGAGCAGCAGAAGCGCGGTGCATGCCGGCTCGGGCACGAGATAGCCGGGCGTGCCGCACGGCTGGCCGCTGGCACACCAGCCTTCCGCCGTGTCCCAGCTTGCGAGCGCGCCGTCCGGGCTGACGATCTCAAGCGACCTGCCGCCGCCGTCCGTCACTGGATACCATGCGGGATCGAAGGTGAAGGCCTGGATCGTCTCGTTGCGCGGGTCTTCGGTTTCGATGTGCTCTCCCGCGTTGTCCAGCTTGCCGGCGAATGTGCCGGCGATGCGCATTCCGTTGGTGTCGTACCGCGTCTCAAAGGCTTCGAGGTTGTTCACAATGACGACGCACCCGCCAGCGGGAATGGTGAAGGTGGCCGGGCCGAACGAAAACTGGATGCCCGCGCTGAAATACGTGCCGCTGACGTTCAATGGCGCCGCGCCAATATTGCAGAGCTCGACAAACTCGAAGTCGTCGTTCAAATACGGGCTGCCCGCAGGCGGGTCGGCGGGATGGTACATGATTTCCGAGACGCGCAGGAAGCGCTGCGGCGCGCTGAGCGACGGCGGGTACATGGTCGAGTTCTTCACCGCGCCGCTGTCGTCAAGGAGGTAGATGGTCTCGCCCCATGAGGACAACTGCCCCTTGTAGTTGCCCTGGACGAAGCGGTACTCGTTGCTGCGCGGGCTGGTGCTGCGCGCGCGGAACGCACTCACCCGCGGCGAGACGTAGAGCGAGCCGCCCGCGGGCACGACCACGCCCGGCTGGAACGTGTGCTCCACGGCGTTCGACAGCCGCCAGCCGGAGATGTCCGCTGCGTACGTGTTCGTGTTGCGCAGCTCGATATATTCCTCATCCTGGTTGCCCGATGCGGGCACGGGCTCGACCGTACCGAACAGGAGGTTGGCGCTCGCGGGCTGCGAATTGGGGATGATGCTGCCGCTGCCGACGTTGTGCGTGACGAAGAGGTGGACGCGGCGGGGCGCGAGAAAGAGGTTGGTCATCTCCGTGCATCCCTCGTCGATCAGGTAATGGGGATGCCTGAAGAAGCCGCTCGAAGCCGGCCAGCCCCACTTTGACCGGTCTGCATCGGCGAGCGGCTTGATCATCTGGCGCAACTGCTCGATGCGCTTCTCGAATTTCAGTTCCGCGCCAGGCGTGCCGGGGGCCTGGAGGATTGTGTCCATGAGCGTGCGGGCGCGGCGGGCATAGAGCGGGAGGAAATCAGGGATGTTGACGTACGGCGTGTTGATGTTGAAGATCAGGCCGTAGAGCGCATTCCAGGAATTCCAGTACGGGCTTGAGATGCCCCTGCCGTTCGAGCCGCCGAGCGTGTCGTTGTTGGCCACGACGTTGGCGTTGTCCCAGATGTACCCGAACGTCAGGTTCTTGTCCCAGCCGAAGATGGTCCATTCGCCGGAGCCGTAGGTGTCGCGGTACATATAATAGTTCTTGTTGCCATAGTCCCAGTCCTGGAGGAGCACGTTCGCCGCGAGGAAGTTGATGATCTCGGGGAGATTGAGCTGGTCGTAGGCGAAGCGCCGCTTGGCCGCGGCATCCGAGCTCGTGAGCATGCTGATCAGGCCCTGCAGGTCCGAGTAATTGGTGTCATCGGGCGTCTTTTTCTCGTAGGAGGTGGCCGACTCGCGCAGGAAGAGGCTGTTGGCCGCGGCCTTGTAGAGCGCGCCGCGGTCGTCAAAACCGTGGCGGCGGAGGAAGTGCTTGTCAACCTGCTCGACCAGCACGGCAAGGCTGTGGAACGCGCCGTTCTGCCGGAGCTGCAGATGGTAGGAGAAGCAGTACGGCATCTTCGCCTCCTCGAACGTCTCCCATGAAAGGAAGTCGCGCATGTACGTTGGGTCGTCAAACGCGGCGTTCAGGTTGATCTCATCCACGCGTTTCTCGCCCGGAAGCGCCCTGAAGTCATACCCGTCGTTGAACTCGATCTTGTGCGGCTTCTTCGTCTGGCTGGACGAGCTGCCACCGCGGAGGCGGCAGAACAGATTGTCATAGAATTCGCCGTCGTAGAAGAGCGAGCAGCGCGCGCCCGTGCGCGTGTCTGCCGCGGCGGTATTCTGGACGAACCAGTGGTAGACCGGGATGTTTGTCGAGACGGCCGGGTCATGCACCACGGTGCCAAGGTACTCGGGCGAGTTGGTGGGATTCATGAACAGCGGCCAGCGGGCGCCCACGCCGGCGCTGTTGGTCGCGACGATGCGGTAGCGGATCATCTGGCCGGGCGAGGCGATGCCCGAGGCGATGGTGGCGGCGAAGCAGCCGTCGTTCGTCAGGCCGTCGCCGTGCGCGCCATCGTCGTACATGGGCACGGCGGTCTCGGCGCCGAACATGACGCGGTAGCGCAGGGCCGCGGCGGCGACGACGCCGTCAATGGCGGTGATCTGTGCCGTCACCACGATCGTGTCGCTCACCGCGGGGATGAGCGGCGCGTGGCCGGCGTACTTGACGACTGCGCCGATGTTGGTAAGCGTTGCGCCGTTCGGCTGACCGGGGGTCGGGATGTGGAAATACCCGATGTTGTTCGTGTCAATGCCGCTCTGTACGCCGCGGAGGCGGGGCAGGATGAGCAGGTCGGGGCCGTTCGTCCTCGTGTTCAGCGCCTGGAACGCGAGGACGTTTGCGCCGTTGACGAGCGCGCCCTTGAACGCGGTGATGTTGAACGTCTCGTAGAGCGACCCGTCGTGCGACCCAGTCGACATCGAGTTCCACGCGGGCGTCGTCGGCGCGTATGCGGCCGCGACGCGCACGCCGTTGAGATGCGCGACGAACCCGTCGTCATAGCGCAGGTCAAGGCTCAGGGCCGTCAAGGCGGCAACATTGCTCGCCTGGAACGGCACGCGGATGTAGCAGGTCGAGTTGCTGTTGTACATCGCCGGCTGGATGTTGAGGCCGATGACATTCGTGTAGTTCGCGCCATAGCCGACGCCGGTGTCGCCGGTGATCCAGCCGCTGTCGTTGAACCCGGTGCGCGCGACCCAGGTGGTGCCAAGGCCCGCGTTGGCCGGCACAAGCGCCCTGCATGCGGCGCTCTCAGGCACGAACTCCCGGGACGCAGCCTCGCCGCTGATACCGTAGGACAGATCGGCGACCTGCTCGGGGAACCGCGGCGCGTACGCAAAGGATACCGTCGCGCCGTCAGGCATCACCAGCCCAAGGTACTCGCCCGAGGCCGTCAGCTTGAAGTTCGCGTGCAGCTCCTCCCCCGCCTTCGCCCGATCCTTGTCCGAGGCAAACACGAGCAGGTAGCTCCCGGGCGGCATGTTCGTCGCCGGGAACGTCCATTTCGTCAGGTCGAGCGCATCATCCGTCAGATGCCAGCCGGCGAGATCCACCGTGGCCGTGCCTGCATTGCAGAGCTCGACCCAGTCGGAGTGCTCGCCGTCGCTGTCCTTGAGCGTGCTGCCGTTCTGCGCCATGAACTCGGAGATGAGGATTGAAGCAGCCGAGGCCAGCGGGGCTGTGACAACGCAAAGGGCGATCACCGCCGGCGTGAGCATGGGAAAGCGAGATGTAACGTTCACGGAGTGCCTTGATTGGTGTTCTACTACAACACTGGAGACGGACCGGCCGGCCCATCCGCAGCGCCTGGTTCATACACGGCGCATGTCATCGCCCGATCCTCCCCGCATGCGCGGCATGCCTGCAGCCGCACGCTGTCCAGGCGCCATGCGACGGCGGGCCGCGAAGGCAGCCAGCAGAAACAGCAGGCACGCCGGCTCGGGCACCTCGATGTAACCGGGCGTACCGAGTTGCAGGAAACTCCCGCGCCAGCCCTCCTGCGTATTCCACAGATCGACGGGCCCGGAGACGTTCTTGATCGTCAGCGAGTAGCCGCCGCCGTCCGTCTCGGGATACCATGTGTCAATGTAGGCAAAGTCCTGCACGGTGCTGTACAGCGCATCATCGAACGCGATCTGCTCGCCGCTGTTGTCGAGCGACTGCGCATAGCCGCCGACAACGGCATACGACGACGTGTCGTACCGCGTGACGAACGCGGCGGGGTTCTTCGCGATCACCAGGCACTGCTGCGGCGCAAGCTGCACGAGCGAGTTGCTGAGATCGTACTGGATGCCTTTGGTGAACGCGAACGTGCGCACGGGCAGCGTCGTCGTCCCGATGTTCGCCAGCTCGATGAACTCGAAATCCTCGGCAAGGAAAGGCGAGCCGACGGGCGGCGCGGGCGGATGGTACATCAGTTCGGTAACGCGCAGGCTGGGCCGGCCGGCGATGAACACCGCCTCGGTCAGCGCGCTCCAAAGGCTGCCGCTCTTTGTGCGCGCCTTGACGCGGACATTCTGCGCCAGGGGCACGGGCGCGGAATAGGCTGAGGCTGTAGCGCCCACGGTGTCGTCCTCCTTGGCCGGGTCGCTCGCGTCGGTCGTATAGTAAATGGTGCCGGCCGGCGCCGTCATGACAAGACTGAATTCTCCTGAAATCGGGCCGCCGAACTGGTTGAACGAGGGCGCGTCGACGGTGGGATAGAGCCCCGCGTTCTTGAGCGAGTTAAGGAAATACGCGTTGCGCAGCGGGAACCATGAGTTCGTTCTGCCCCCCATCGCTTGGTACCAGTTCGTCGAGGGATTGAACGTGAAGCGGTCGCGCGTGTAGGGCGCGCTGACAAACGTATGGTCGCCCCACCGGGCCGACTCGCCCACGACAGCTCCCTTCGTGTCCACCATCAGCGCGACCCAGCGCGCCATGTTGGACTCGACGGTAAGCGCGCCGCCGTTGAACATGTGCTTGTGCGCACGGTCGCCGAACAGCCGCTTGAATTTGCGGTGGCCCCGGATGCGCTTGTATATCTGCGCCGGGCCGATCCTGCCATTATTGCCGGTCAGATCATTCCCCACCGTCGTGCGGTCCTGCGCATAGAAACCGAGCGTGGACTCCTGGTCCCACAAGTTGTACCGGAACTTGATGACGGGCGGCCCAGCCGGGTCGGCCAGGTTGCGCTGGCATGCCACGCGCCAGTTCTTGTTCGGCCAGTCATAGTTCTGCGAGTAGAGCTGGAGAAGCATGTACTCGGCATACAGCGGCATGTCAAGATATTGCTCGAGCTGGGCATAGGTGACGTCGGAGATCGTCGTCGTCGGCGACTTCGGCACGAGGGCCATCATCGCGTCGTACGCCGCGCGGCTGCCCTCGGCCAGCGAGACTTCGGCCGCCGTGACCAGCCCCTGCAGGATGTCCCAGTTCTCGCGCGGCTCGGCGACATGGTCCGCCATGTAGGCGTCATCAGGCCGCTCGACTGCGTTGTACAGGCCCCAGTACAGGCCGTTGACGTACAGGTGAACCAGCCGGCCATGCAAGCCGACGGGATGGCCGAACGCGCGCTGCGTGTCGTGCGCCCACTGCTCGCGCAGATAGGTACCGTCGCGATTACCCACGCACGAATCTCCATACATGCAACGAAGGACGATCGTATTGTACTCCTCGACGGGATCGCCTGCGAAGAGCGGGTATCTGAGCTTCGAGTCGCCGTACTGGCTTTTGAAGAGGAAGCGGAAGGAGTGTTTCCGGTTGTTGATGCTGCGGTTCGCCTCGCCGTGGATGCGCAGGCCGCAGTTGATCTGCATGCCGTCCGGGTCGCGCGGGTCGTTGATATACTCGAACGAGCACGGGCGTTCCCAGTTGTCGCCGATGCCGTTCGGATTCGAGTAGATGCCTGCATAGCGGTCGAACAGATTGGAGATCGTGGTGACGATCGAGATCGAGGGGATCGAGCGCAGGTCGTTCGTGATGCTCGCGCGGTACACGCCGCCGCAGATGTCGCTCGGGCCGACGATCCGCTGGTCCATGCCATAATCGGCTGAGACCGAGGAGCCGCCCGCCTGCACCCAGGTGCCCGGGAAGCCTGCCGCGGTCTGCGTGGCGGACTGGGTGACCACCTGTGCGGGGAAGATGAACGTGCGCGTGATGCACTCGGAAGGCAGATACCCGTTGGTATAGGCGATGGCGCGGACGCACGTTGTCTTGGTGATCCAGATCGGGCCGGTGTGCAGGATGCCGCCGCTCACGGTCGGCTCGTAGAAGTCGGTGCGGTAGCGGATGGTGGCGCCGGGCGTATCGCTGCTCAACGTGAGTACGAAGGGGGCGTCGTAGAAACCGCGCTCGTGGCTGAACCGCGCTTTCGACGTGGTCATCACGAATGCGCTGCCGTTCATCGCGCCGGGCGTGGGCGTGGCGAGCACCGCGGGCGTCGTCCCGGGGCTGAACAGGTCGCGCACGCCGTCAAGGCGCGGGAGGACGAGGAAGTCGGAGCTCGTGTTGGTCTGGTTCAAGCCGTGGAACGCCAGCACGTTCGTGCCGTCGACCAGCGCGCCGCTCAGGTCGCTCACATCGACGACCGCGGTCTCCGGCTCGGCCGAAACGCCGGTCGCCTGTGAATCCCAGACCAGGTCATCCGGATTGTTCGCGCCCGGGCCCTTGCGCCCGTTGAGATACGGCACGTAGCCGTCGTCGAACGTCGTCTGGAGGGTCAGGCGCCGTATCTGCGCGGCATTCGCCACGACGAAGGGCACGCGGATGTAGCACGAGGCGTTGCTCGCATACATCGCCGCGCCGACGTCAAGCCCGATCATCGATTCGTAGCCCGTGCCGCGCTCGAAGCCGACGCCCGTCGTGCCCGCCTGCCAGCCGCCGTCATTGAAGCTGTTGCTCGCCCAGGCCATCCCGAGCGAGTCGTCCGTCGGGACACGGGCACGGCATGGCGCGTTCGCGCCGATGAGCGCATTGCTCTCTGTGCCGGCGGGGATGCCGAACGACATGTCAGCCGTCTGCGCCGGGAACGACGGGGCATACTCGTGCGCCACCGCGCCGTCCGCCTGGTACAGGCCCAGGTACTCGCCCGAGGCGCTCAGCTTGAAATTCGCGTGCAATTCCGCGCCGCCGATCCTGCGGTTCTTGTCCGAGCAGAAGACGATGATGAACGTGCCCGGCGCAAGATTCGTCTCCGGGAACACCCACTTCGCCGTGTCGCCTGCATCATCCGTCAGGCGCCAGCCCGGCAGATTGATGTTCGTCGTCCCGGCATTGTAGATCTCCACCCAGTCCGAGTACTCGCCATCCTCGTCCTGAAGAGACAAGGTGTTCTGGGCCATGAACTCGGAGATGAAGACCGATGCGGCATGCGTGAATGGCGCTGAAATGACGCAGAAAGCGATCATGAGCCGCACAAGCACGGGGGAGCGGAGGGCGTTCTTCATAGGGCTCCTTTGTCAGTAGTGTGCTGCCGCTCGGGAGGTGGGCCGGCCAGCCCACTTCCCGCGCGGGTCCATTCACGATGCGTCCCTGCCGCTGAATCCACAGCGCGGAACACACGGAGCAGGCGGTTGTCACGCCGCCATGCGACGACGGGCCGCGAAGGCAGCCAGCAGAAGCAGCAGGCACGCCGGCTCGGGCACCTCGATGTAGCCCGGCGTCCCAAGATTTGCGAAGCTCGCGCGCCAGCCCTCCTGCGTGTTCCACAGCTCGACCGCGCCGCCTGCCTCATTGATCGTCAGCGAGTAGCCCCCGCCGTCCGTCTCGGGATACCATGTGTCGCTGTAGGCAAAGTCCTGCACGGTGCTGTACAGCGCATCATCGAACGCGATCGGTTCACCGCTGTTGTTAAGCGACTCCGCATAGCCGCCGACAACGGCATACGACGACGTGTCGTACCGCGTGGCGAACGCGGCGGGGTTCTTCGCAACCACGATGCAGCGCTGCGGGGCAAGCTGCACTAGCGAGTTGCTGAGGTCGTACTGGATGCCCTTCGTGAACGCGAACGTGCGCACCGGGAGCACTGCCGCGCCTATGTTTGCCAGCTCGATGAACTCGAAGTCCTCGGCAAGATAGGGCGAGCCAACGGGCGGCGCGGGCGGATGGTACATCATCTCGGTGACGCGCAGGGCGGGCCTGCCGGCGATGAAGACGGCCTCGGTCAGCGCGCTCCAAAGGCCGCCGCTGCGTGCGCGCGCCTTGACGCGGACGTTCTGCGTCAGGGGCACGGGCGCGGAATAGGCTGAGGCGGTGGCGCCGATGGTGTCGTCCTCGTTGGCCGGGTCGCTCCCGTCGGTCGTATAGTAAATGGTGCCGGCGGACGCCGTCATGACAAGATTGAACCCGCCGGAGATCGGGCCGCCGAACTGGTTGAACGAGGGCGCGTTGACCGTGGGATAGAGCCCCGCGTTCTTAAGCGAGTTGAGGAAATACGCGTTGCGCAGCGGGAACCATTCGTTCGTTTTGTTGTACATTTCGCTGTACCAGTACGTCGGACTCGACGCAAAGTAGTCGCGTGTGATCGGAGTGCTGGGATAGCGATAGTCGCCCCAGCGGGCCGACTCGCCGACGATCGCGTTGGACGTGCCCACCATCAGCGCCACCCAGCGCGCCATGTTGGACTCGGTGCTGAGCGCGCCGCCGTTGAACATGTGCTTGTGCGCGCGGTCGCCGAACAGCCGCTTGAACTTGCGGTGGCCACGGATGCGCTTGTATATCTGCGCCGGACCGCGCATCTCGGACGTGTTGTTCCCGATGGTCGTGCGGTCCTGTGCGTAGAAACCGAGCGTGGACTCCTGGTCCCACAAGTTGTACCGGAACTTGATCACGGGCGGGCCGGCCGGGTTGGCCGGGTTGCGCTGGCAGGCCACGCGCCAGTTCTTGTTCGGCCAGTCATAGTTCTGCGAGTAGAACTGGAGCAGCATGTACTCGGCATACAGCGGCATGTCAAGATACTGCTCGAGCTGGGCATAGGCGACGTCGGAGATGGTTGTCGTCGGCGACTTCGGCACCAGGGCCATCATGGCGTCGTAGGCTGCGCGGCTGCCTTCGGCGAGCGCCACCTCGGCCGCCGTGATCAGCCCCTGGAGAATGTCCCAGTTCTCGCGCGGCTCGGCGACGTGGTCTGCCATGAAGGCGTCGTCAGGCCGCTCGACCGCGTTGTGGATGCCCCAGTACAGGCCGTTGACGTACAGGTGCACCAGCCGGCCGTGCAAGCCGACGGGATGGCCGAACGCGCGCTGCGTGTCGTGCGCCCACTGTTCGCGCAGGCAGGAACCGCGGTCCGCAGACACCCACGAATCGCCAAACATGCAGCGGAGGACGATCGTGTTGTATTCCTCGACGGGATCGCCCGCGAAGAGCGGATATCTGAGCTTCGAGTCGCCGTACTCGCTTTTGAAGAGGAAGCGGAACGAATGTTTGCGGTTGTTGACGCTGCGGTTGGCCTCGCCGTGAATGCGCAGGCCGCAGTTGATCTGCATGCCATCAGGGTCGCGCGGGTCGTTGATATACTCGAACGAGCACGGGCGCTCCCAGTTGTCCCCGATGCCGCCCGGGTTCGAGTAGATGCCGGCATAGCGGTCGAACAGGTTGGACATCGTCGTGACGATCGAAATGGCGGGGATCGACTGCAGGTCGTTCGTGATGCTTCCGCGGTACAGGCCGCCGTAGTTGTCGCTCGGGCCACATATCCGCTGGTCCATGCCATAGTCAGGCGTGACCGATGTGCCGCTGGACGTCACCCATGCGGTCGGGAAGCCCGCCGCGGTCTGGTCGGCTGACTGCGTTGCGACTTGCGCGGCGAAGATGAAGGTGCGCGTGATGCACTCGGAGGGCAGGTAGCCGTTGGTGTACGCGATGGTACGGATGCACGTCGTCTTGCTGATCCAGATGGGGCCGGTGTACAGGATGCCGCCGCTCACGGTCGGCTCGTAGAAGTCGGTGCGGTAGCGGATGGTCGCGCCGGGCGTATCGTTGCTGAGCGTGAGTGCGAAGGGCGCATCGTAGAAGCCGCGCTCGTGGCTGAACCGCGCTTTCGACGTGGTCATCACGAATGCCCCGCCGTTCATCGCGCCGGGCGTGGGCGAAGCGAGCAGCGCGGGCTCAGATGCCGCGTTGAACAGGCCGCGCTCGGCGCCAAGGCGCGGCAGAACGAGGAAATCGGAGCTGCCGGCCGACTGGTTGAGGCCGTGGAGCGCAAGGACGTTTGTCCCCTCGACGAGCGCGCCAATCAGGCTGCTCAGGTCAGCCGTCAGCGTTGTCGGATCGCCCATGTAGGATGTCGCCGCGGAGTCCCATGCCAGGTCGTCCGGATTGTTCGCGCCGGGTCCCTTGCGGCCGTTGATGTACGGCACATAGCCTTCCTCGTAGGTCGTCTGCAGGGTGAGTGTGCTCATCTGCGCAACGTTCTGCGCGACGAACGGCACGCGGATGTAGCACGTCGCATTGCTGGCATACATCGGCCCCTCGATGTTAAGCCCGATGAGCCCCTCGAACCCGCCGCCGCGTTTGTAGCCGACGCCCGTCGTGCCTGACAGCCAGCCGCCGTCATTGAACGCGTTGCTCGTCCAGCTCATGCCAAGCGAATCGTCCCGCGGGACAAATGCGCGGCAGAAGGCGCCTGTGGCAACCAGCGTGTTGCTCTCGACGCCGGCGGGAATGCCGAACGATATGTCCGTCTGCTGCGGCGGGAACACGGGTGCGTATTCGTAGGAAACGGCGCCATCAGGCATGAGGAGCCCCAGGTATTCGCCGGCGACACTCAACCTGAAGTTCGCATGCAGCTCCGCGCCGGCAATCCTGCGGTTCTTGTCCGAGGCGAACACGATGATGAACCTGCCCGGCGCGAGATTGGTCTCCGGGAACACCCATTTCGTCGCGTCACCCGCATCGTCCGTCAAACGCCAGCCCAGCATGTTCACGGTCGCCGTGCCGGCGTTGTAAATCTCGACCCAATCGGAGTAATCTCCATCTTCGTCCGTCAGACCTGTGCTGTTCTGCGCCATGAACTCGGAGATGAGTACTGACGAAGCGCTCGCGGTCGATGCGCAAAGTATGATCGCCAGCAGCAGCAAACGCGCCATGGCGCCCTGAGAGTGTGGGGTGTGGGATGGTGTCCTCATAGCATTTCAGTATACCATATTAACGGAGGCCGTGTAAACCGGGCTGCCATGCCCGGCTCCGGCGATCACAGCGGCCAATCCCGCGGCGGGACTGGCAAGTAGCAACCGGCGCCCAAACCGGGCCCGGGCGTCTGCGCACTACCGCCTGCGAATGGCGGCGCACCCGCACCACGCCATCGCGGCCGCGATGAGCAGTGCGGCGGCCGGCTCGGGAATCACGAGGATGCGCACGACGGCAACAGGGCCCGGCTGCCAGTCCGCGGCGACGAACGTGAACGTGTCCGTACCGGCGAACAGGTCTGACGACGTGTACACGAGTGACGGAGCCGCCCCGTCCAGGACTCCGTGCGCAGGCTGGTCGACCACCATGAACACAAGCGCGTCGCCCTCGGCGTCGCCGGCAGTCAGCGTGATCGGGAGCGGCACGCCGCTGCTTGCCGAAACAGTCTTGCTGTCCGCAACAGGGGGCTGGTTGGTGAGTGAGCGCTGGAGCGCCAGGGCGTGATTGCCTCCGCCGGCGACAGCCATGACGCGCTCGAAGCCCTCAAGCGGCAGGAACACGTTGGTGCTCGCGGGCGCGCCGGGCAGGCCGAGCTGGCCGTAGATGTTGTTGCCCGCGGCAGCAATGCCTTCACCGGGGCCGCGGGCGAAGGCGAAGGTGTATCCCGCGGCCACGCCTTCCGCGCCGGCAATGCCGGGTACTGCGGCAAAGGCATTTGTTGCCGTCAGCTCTCCGAGGCCCAACTGGCCGTACCAGCCCTGCCCGCACGCCGAGAGAGCGCCGTTCGCGTGGAGCGCATGGCTGGTGAAGTACCCGGCGGCAATCGCCACCACGTCCGTCATGCCGGGCACGGCCGTCGGCGCCAGTTGGTCCGCCGTATTGCCAAGGCCCAACTGCCCGTTCGCGTTGTAGCCCCACGTCCACAACTGGCCCGATGCATCAAGCGCCATCGCGTGAGTCCCGCCCGCGGCGATCGCCGTGACGTTCGACAGCGGGGCGACGAGGACCGGAGTGGTGCGCGTCTCCTTTGTGCCATCGCCAAGCTGGCCGGACGCATTGTCGCCGAATGAGTGGACGAACCCGCCGGTATCGAGCGCGTAGCTCGAGTAGATGCCGCAAGCGAGCGCAACGATGTTCGACAGGCCCGGCACGGGCACGGGCGACAGGCGGTTGACGCCCGCGCCGTCGCCAAGCTGGCCCTGGGCGCCATAGCCGCATGCCCACACCTGGCCGTTCGTGCCGGCGAAGAGGCTGTGGTACCTGCCGGCTGCAACGCTGCTGATGCCACTGAGCCCCGTGATGCGCACAAACTCCTCCGTCGATGCCGTCGTGCCCAGCCCGAGACCGCCAAACGAATTGAAGCCGCATGCCAGCGGCACGCCGTCCGCGCCGACCGCAAGCGAATGATAGTCGCCGGCCGCGATGGCCGCCATCGAGCCGGCCACCGGGACAGCGGTTGGCGCGGGCTGCGACGTCGTGTGGCCGAGGCCAAGCTGGCCGTAGTAGTTGTATCCCCACGCCAGCAGGCGGGTCTCGACCATGCCTGCCGGGGCCACGGTGATCCAGACCATCGCGGTCGCCGCTGCGCCGGCCGGATCAGCCACTGCGACGCGCATCGTCTCGAGCCCGGCGAAGCCCGCCGCGGGCAGATAGACGCCGCGGGGCATCACGCCTGTCACCGCGCCATGGCCCGGCCCTTCACACAGGGTGTACGAGAGCGGATCGCCCTCGGGATCGCGCGCTGCAATGGTGAACGGCAGCGGCGTGTCAACGGTCGTGATTAGCCTCGAAGAGCGCACGGCCGGCCCGTCGTTCACAGGCGAAACGACAACCGTCGCCACGGCGCCGTTCGTCCGCCCAAACGGCTCCCGCGCCACGTAGACGAACGTGTCGGTGCCGCAGAAGTCGGCTGCGGGACGATAGGTGACGTGCGTGCCGCCGCCGGCGACCTGCACGGTTCCATTTAACGCCGGGCCCGCGTTGATCACGGTCAGCGGGCCGCCGTCCGGGGCGTAATCATTGGTGAGCACATACACGGGGATCGCCCCCCCGTCCTCCATCATCGCTGCCGCGTCATTGCTGCACACGGGCGCGGCGGAGGCATACGCGGTGATCATCGCGTTGCTGAACGAAGCGAGCTGGAAATCGCCGCCGCCCGGATCGCCGCTATGCGCCATGCCCCACAGCGCTCCGGCGTTCAGCGCCACGGTGGCCGAGGCAAACTTCACCCATGCCGTGCCGTTCGTCGAGTAGAACGCGTTGAACGTGTTGCCGAGGCGCTGCAGGCGGAGCCAGACGCCGTACGTGGGGAGCCAGACCTCGCCGTTCGAGGCGGTGGCCGCCCCGGTGGTCGGGCGGCTCTGCATGATGACGCGGTTGTTGCCCATGCAGACGCTGACGCAGGGAGCGTTCCTATTGAGGTCGTTGCGGATCATCAACCCGAGCCGCGCGTTCTGCGAGTACGGGTCCATCCTGACGAACGACGTGATCGCCGAATCGCCGTTGACCGGCTGTGAAATGAACCGGCAGGAATCGAACGTCCCGTTCGGTATGCCGCCGCCGTAGATCGCCGAGCCGATGACGCCCTCGGCCATCGAGGCGGCGCCCGTGTGCGTCATGGCATCAATGATGGCGACATTCCATGGCCCGGTCACCGCCGCGCGTGCATCGGTGAGCAGGCAGATCGACGAGCGCAACGCCGTCAGGCTCACCCCGCCGGTCGGAGCGTCAATCAACACTCTGAACGAGCGCGCGAGACGCGGCGCGGGCTGGGCAACCGTCTGCACCCCGGCGTCCACCTCCCCCGCCACGCCGTCTGCCCACTCAAGCGCGCCCGTCACCGCCACGTAATCCGCGCCCGGCCGCGCGGTCGAGTTGATCGTCATGTACGATGCGCCGGCAGCTCCGTGCGACCCGCCATAGCGCTGCACGGGCACGGCGACCGTCTCGTTGCTCACATCGGCCGTGACGATCAGCCTGGGCGTCTCGATGAAGCCGGCACTGCCCTGCACCGTTGCGACGTTGCTTGGCGGCGAGGTGGCGTTGACGCCCGCGGCAGCCACCCGGTAGCGCCAGACGGCGCCGTGCGTCAGCGGGCCCGCGTCGTCATACCGGTTCGTGCCGGCCCCGGCGCCGCCGATGGCCGTGAACGCGCCGTCAGGCGCCGTTGCGCGCTCGATGATGAACCCGGTCTCATCGTCCGAGTTGTCCTGCCAGGCGAGATGGATTGGCGAGGAGGACGGCGCGAAGATCTCGAGCGCGCCGGGGCTGAACGGCGCGCCGGAGCCTTCGACCCCGGCGGCGAACACGCCCTGGCTCAGATTCGTGAACGTCCCGGCCGCGCTGTGCTCGAGCTTCACGCCGCGCACCATGTACGTCCATGCCCCTCCCGCGCCCGCCGCGCCGTCGATGCAGGCATTCACCGTCAGCAGCTCATTGGTCACACGAACGAACGCATCGGTGATGGACGCGGCGCGATAGACGTAGTACCCGAGGATGTTCGTGTCATCAGGCGCGTCCCAGGCAAGCTCGATCGCGCCCGCGACACCGCGCGCACGGGGATTCACGGGCGGCTGCGCCGGGTAGAGCCGCAAGGTGGGATCGCCCATCAGGGCGACGTGGACCTGCCGGTAGGACGAGCCGGCAGGAAGCAGTCCGATGTATGAATTGTTCTGCGAGACGCGGGCGCTGTGGCCGATGGGCTCGCCAAGGGCCATGTGATGGAAGAACCATTGCGGCCTGCCCGCCCAGGCGCAGCTCAGCGTGTACGAATCCTCGCGCGCCGCGAGCGAGGCGCGCATGAGGTTGTCCTTGTAGTCCCAGTCACCATGGTAACTGCCGAACAGGCAGGTGAACACCGCCTTGCTCGGCTTGGCGCCAAAATCGCCCGAGTTGCCGACGCCGGTTGCGCTGGTGTAGCTGCCCGCGCCGCAGCCATAGGCAAAGAGATATTCGCCCGTGCCGAGCGTGGCGAACCAGTCGCCGTTGTAGTACGCGCCCGCGCCGCGGCCGCCCCAGGCATAGGCGGTGCGGAACGCCGTGTTGGCAAATCCCTCGCTGCTGCCGTAGAAGCCGAAATTGTCGTCAATGAGCGCGCGGCGGGGAATCTCGGCGGCGAACATGCCCCTGCGCGTGCGGTAGTCGTGCGCACGGCGCAGGTAGCGCCGCATCAGATCCGTCTCGCTGACACTCGAGTTGGGATACTGCGTCATGTTGTACAGGTCGACGCGGCCGATCTGCAGCTCGATGTCGCCCGGCAGCGACGACTGGTCGAATTTGCCGTCGCCGGGCACGTTGCGGTTGCGCGCGTCGCTTGCGGTGACGTTACTGACGACCGCATCCGACCATACGCCGTTCATCTCGGCATAGTACACATCGGCCGGCCAGGCGCCGCTGTGATTGCCATGCCCGTCCGGCGCAATCGCCCCCGAGTACGGCACGGGCACGTGGCCGAGCACGTAAACTGCCTTCACGGCGTTGCTGTCGGCAAGGTAGTCCTGCCGGACAAGCTCGCGCACGTTGGTGACCGCCATGGAGCGCGCCACGTCGTGGCGGATGACCTGCCAGCCGTCGCCGGCGAGATCCCCGGTGAGCTGCTGGATGTCGGGGGTCAGCGCGGCGGCAAGCGTCGCGTCCACCAGCAGGACCACCGTGCCGCGCGCCTCGACCGGCGGAACATTCATCCCGGCGAACAGGTGGCCGTAGGCGCTGTACGGATCGGCGTTGTACGTCCTGTGCAGCCAGTACTCATAGCGGACACCGGGAACGGCAGTGGCGTCAGCGAATTGCGTCGCGGCGGTGGAGAGCACGTTGGTCTGCGGCCACTTCGTCTCGCCATGCACACGCCGGTACAGCGTCTGCGCAGTGATCGTGCCGGAAAGCCGCAGGGACCACTTCAGCGTGATGTGCGGCGCCGCATCGCTGACCGATGCCTCGAGGTCGACCGTCGCATCCTGCACCACCGCCCCGCGTGCAGCCGCTGAACAGAGGATGAACGCGCCGCACAGGCGGAGCACCCGCATCATCGTCCTCGAGAATGCAGTGTGAATCCTGTTCATGGTTTCCTGAAGCCCCCCAACGCCACGCGGCGACCCGAGGCAAAGGCCGCCACGGCCAGCAGCAACACGATGGCAGGCTCGGGCACCACCACGACGCGCACTGTCGCAAGAGCGCCCGGCTGCCAGTCACACGCCACAAAGGTGAAACTGTCCGTGCCGTAGAACTCGTCCGCCGAGGTGTACGTCAGCAGCGGGGGTGCGCCGTTCAGGACGCCGCTTCCCGGCTGGTCGACCACCATGAAGGTAAGGGCATCGCCTTCCGCGTCGCTGGCGGTCAGTGTCACCGGTATCGGTGCGCCGCTGTCGCCGCTGACGGTTGCGTCGTGGGCAACAGGCGGCTGGTTCGTGAGGGCGCGCTGCCGGGCAAGAGAATGACTGCCGCCGCCTGCCACGCGCTGTATGTCCTCAAGCCCCTCCACCGGGATGAACAGGTTGGTCGTGGGCGCGCCTGGAACGCCGAGCTGGCCGTAGGCGTTGTCGCCCGCGGCGGCGAGGCAGCCGTTGGTGCCGCGCACAAACACAAAGGCGGAACCCGCGGCGACACCCTCGGCGCCCGCCACGCCGGGCACGCTTATGAAAATGTTCGTGCTGTCCCATCCGCCGTTGCCAAGCTGGCCGCTGGCGCCCAGCCCGCTGGCGGCAACCGCGCCGTCCTCGCGAAGGATGTAGCACGTGTCGTTCCCCGCGGCGACCGCGACGGCATTCGTCGCGCCGGGAACGGGTACGGGCTGCCATTGGTCGTTGGTGGTGCCCAGCCCCAGTTGCCCGTGCGTGTTGCGGCCCCACGCCCATGCCTGCCCCGCGCCATCCACCGCAAGCGCTTGACTGCCGCCCGCGGCGATCGCCGTGATGTTCGAGAGCCCTCCGACAAGCACCGGCGACAGACGGTTGGCTGTCGTGCCATCGCCGATCTGGCCGTATAGATTCTGGCCAAATGCATGGACGCACCCGTCGGCATCGAGTGCATAGCTCGTGAGGCTTGCGCACGCCACGGCCGTGACATTGAACAGGCCGGGCACGGCCACCGGAGAGAGCTGGTTGCCCGTTGCCCCGGTGCCCAACTGGCCCGCCGCGCCATAGCCGCATGCCCACACGTGGCCGTTCGTGCCGGCGAACAAACTGTGGTACATGCCCGCCGCGACGCCGGCGATGCCGCCCAGGCTGGCGACCGGCGTGAAGTTCGTCGCCTGCGCCGTCGTGCCAATGCCCAGGCCGCCGAACTGGTTGTAGCCGCTCGCCATGGGCACGCCGTCGGCCCGGAGCGCGATCGAGTGGTTGTTGCCCGCCGCAACCGCCGTCACGGGGCCCGCGCCTGGAATCGGCGTCGGGGGGCACTGCGCCGTCGCGGTCGGCAGGCCGAGCTGGCCGTAGCTGTTGTAGCCCCATGCGAGCAGCCGCGCGCCGATCATGCCTTCCGGCGCAACGGTGATCCACACCATCGCCGTCGCCGCCGCGCCCACGGGATCGGCCACGGCGATGCGCATCGTCTCGAGGCCGGTGAATCCCGCCGCGGGCAGGTAAACGCCCGAGGGCAGCACGCCCGTCAGCGCGCCATGGTCCGGCCCGTCAAGCACGGTGAAGAGCAGCGGGTCGTCGTCGACGTCGCGGACCCCGAGAACGAACGGGGCCGGCGTGTCCACAGGGGTGATCAGCCTGACGTGGGTGACGACCGGCGTGTCGTTGACGGGCGTGACGTAGACGCTGACCACCGCGCCGTTCGTCTCCCCGTGTTGCTCCTGCGCCACGTAGACGAACGTGTCCGTCCCGCTGAAATCGGCATCAGCGTGGTACGTGACGCTCGTGCCGCCATTCACCTGCACCGTTCCGTGCGCGGCCGGGCCGGCCGCGATGACGGCCAGCGGGCCGCCGTCGGGATCATGGTCGTTGGCAAGGACATCGACAGTGATCGCCGGGCCGTCCTCCGTTGCCGTCGCTGTGTCATTCGAGCATACGGGCGCCGCGGTCTGGAATGCTTCGAACGTGGCATTGCTGAACGTGGCGAGCTGGAAGTCCGCATCGCCGCTGTGCGCCATGCCCCACAGCGCCGCGGCGTCGACCGGCAGGGAGACCGTCGCGATCTCCGTCCACGCAGTTCCGTTCGGCGAGTAGAGCGCCGTGAACAGATCGCCGCCGCGCGCCAGCCGCAGCCACACGCCGTTGGTGCTGTACGGGACGTAGCCAGCGGCGACCGTGCTGCCCAGGTTGCTCGAGCGCGATTGCAGCGTGATGCGGTTGTTGCCGATGCAGACGCTGACGCACTTGCCGTACGCGTTCAGGTCGTTGCGCGCCATCAGCGCCAGACGTGCGTTCTGCGTGTAAGGATCCATGGCGACAAATGACGTCAGCACCCAGTTGCCCGTCATGGGCTGGTGGATGAACCGGCACGAGTCAAGCGTGTTGTTCGGTATGCCGCCGCCGTAGATCGTCGAGCCGATCACTCCCTCGGCCATCGCCGCGGCGCCCGTATGCGTCATGGTATCGAGGATGAGGTCATGCCACGGCGCCATGACCGGCGCGCGCGCATCGGTAAGGAGGACCGTCGTGTTCCTCGCGCCCGACAGGCTCGCCCACCCCGTCGAGCTGGCAAGCGTGAATTTGAACGACCGGGCAAGGCGCGGTTCCGGCTGCGCGACCACCTGCACCGGCGCGCCGGCCTCGCCCGCCGTGCCGTCGGCCCACACGACCACGTTCGTCACGCTCTCGTAGTCCCTTCCCGCCCGCGCGATCGCGTTGGCCGTCATGTAGGTCGCGGTGACCGCGCCGAGCGTCCCGCCGTAGCGCTGCGCGGGAACGAAGATCGTCCCGTTGCTTATGTCGGCCGTCAGTATGTTCGTGAGCGTCGCGATGAACCCGCCAGTGCCCTTGGCCGAGGCGATGGCGCTCGGCGCCGACGTCGCGTTCACCCCCACGGCCGAGACGCGATAGCGCCAGACAGCCCCGGGCGTCAGCGGGCCGGGGTCGTCGAACCAGTTCGTGTCGGCGCCCGAGTCGCCGATGAGGGTGAATGCTCCCTCGTACGTTGTCGCGCGCTCGATGACGAACCCGGTCTCGTCATCCGAGTAGTCAGTCCACGTGAGCCGGACGGGCGATGACGCCGTTGCATCCGCCCGAAGCCCGCCGGGATTGAACGGCGCGCCGCTGCCCGCCACGGCCCGCGCGAACACGCCCTGGCTCAGATTGGTGAACGTGCCGCCCGGGCTGCTCTCCAGCTTCGCCCCGCGCACCAGGTACGTCCACGCCTCCCCGGCGTTCACCGTATCGTCGGTGAACGACGTCGCCGTCACCAGCGCGTGCGCAACACGCTCGAACGCCGCAGAGTACGACGTGCCGCGATAGATGTAGTACCCGAGCACATTCGTGTCGGGCGAGGCATCCCATGCCACCTCGATCACGCTCGCCGTGCTGCGCGCCCGGGCGTTCCGCGGCGGCACCACCGGGTACAATCGCAGCGTCGGGTCGCCCATCAAGGCGATGTGCACCTGCCTGTACGAGGAGCCGGGCGGCTGCAGGCCGGAGTATGCGTTGTTCTGTGTGGCACGCGTGCTGTAGCCGATCGGCTCGCCAAGGGCCATGTGGTGGAAGAACCATTGCGGCCTGCCGGCCCACGTGCAGGCAAGGCCGTACGAGTCCTCGCGCGACGCGAGGCATGCGCGCATGAAGTTGTTGTTGACGTCCCAGTCGCCGTGGAAGCTGCCGAAGAGCGATGTGAACACGGCCTTCGACGGCGTGGCGCCGAAATCGCCCGACGTGCCCACGCCGGTGGCGCTGGTGTAGCTGCCTGCGCCGCATCCATACGCGTAGAGGTAGACTTCCGTGTCGAGAACGCCGAACCAGTCGCCATCGAGCAGGGCGCCCGGGCGGTTGCCGCACAAGGCGTGGGCCGTGCGGTAGGCCGTGTTGGCGAATCCCTCGACGCTGCCGTAGAAGGCGAAGTTGTCGTCGACGAGCACGCGGCGCGGCACCTCGTTCGTGAAGACGCCGCTGCGCGTCCGGTAATCGTGCGCGCGGTTGAGGTACCGCCGCACGAGATCCGTCTCCGTGACGCTCGCGTCCGGAAAGACCGTCATGTTGTTCATGTCGACGCGGCCGATCTGCAGCTCGGCATCGCTGAGCAGGGAGCTCTGGTCGAACTTCCCGTCGCGAGGAATGTTGTCGTTGCGCGGGCTGCTCGCGGCGACGTTGCTGACCGTCGTGTCCGTCCAGACGCCGTTCATCTCGGCATAGTACACATCGGCCGGCCATGCACCGACGTGATTGCTATGCCCGTCGGGCGCGATGTTGCCCGAGTACGGCACGGGCACATGGCCAAGCACGTAGACGGCCTTCACGGCGTTGCTGTTGGCAAGATACTCCTGCCGGACAAGCTCGCGCACGTTGCTCACCGCCATCGTGCGGGCAACGTCGTGACGGATAACCTGCCAGCCGTCCCCGGCAAGATCCTCCGTGAGCTGCTCGATGTCGGGGAACAGCGCGGCCGCAAGCGTCGCGTCAACGAGGAGGACCACCGCGCCCCGGTCCTCGATCGGCGGCACATCCGCCCCGGCAAGCAGATGGCCGTAGCCGTTGTAGGGACTGCCGCTGAACGTGCGGTGCATGTAGTACTCGTAGCGGACACCGGGCACGGCCGTGGCGTCGGCAAACTGCGTGGCGGAAGTGGTGAACGCGTTGGTCTGCGACCACACCGTCTCGCCCTGCACCCGCCGGTACAGCGTTTGCGCAGTGATCAGCCCCGGAAGCCGCAGCGACCACCGCAGAGTGATGTACGGCGCCGCATTGCTGATGTACGCCTCAATGTCGACCGCCCCATCCCGCACATCCGCGCGGGCATTGGCGGACGCGATCACGACTGCGCCGCAAAAGCAAAGCACCTGCCCCGCGCGCCTGACGGAAAGAATGGAAGCTCCGTTCATAGTCCTCCGAGAGTCATACTCGCCAGCATATGGATCGCTCCAGACGGCTGGAGTCCGGTGACAAAACACCCTAGACCAAAGTATATCATCTTTCGGGGGTGTGCCGCAAGACCCGCGCTAACCGGGGCTGGCCACTGTGAATGGCTGCGGCCGCTTCCCGCGCGCACAATAGCGCCGCGCCCTGTCGCCCGAACCGGGCCTGCGCGTCCTTTGAAGTTCCCGCGGGATTATGGTACAATTGTGTCATGCCCACGGGCTTTGTGGCATCGTCAACTCAACGAAGGCCGCGACCATGAAAACCGTCACGCACCCGCACACACGCTGCCTTGCCGCAGCCGTCACCGCACTCCTCATACTTGCCTCGTTCGCCCGCCCAGTCGAGGCGTCGACCCGCCCAGGTCCCTTCTATACCGAGTATGAGAGGGACTACCTGCGGGCACTGACGGTCATATACTTCCTCTACTGGAGGATATGCGTATTTGCGCCCGGCCAGGCGTTGAGTGAAGGGAACGGCTCCGTTTTCATGGACGAGCATGGCCGCGATCTAGTCCGCCTCTGCGCGCCACAAGCCCGGCTGGCCCACTGCGAGGCCAATGGGCTTGGCAGCTTCACGCTCCGCGCGCGCATCGAGGGGACGACGAATGCGCTGGACTGCCGCGTCGCCCTGCGCTACGGCGCGGATCACCTGCTCGAGTCAGTCGTCTTCGACCAGCCTGTGACACTCTCCTCCGGCCGCGTTGCCGAGCCAGGCACGCCCGTCGCCATTGCCACCGTCATGCAGGCATGCGCCCTGGCGCGCAAGGCGCGCACCATGTCAACGCCTGATCTTACGGTGATGCGCGCGTCGTTCGGCGGGTCATATGCCAGCCCGGACTACCTCAAGGCAACGAGCCGCGGCATGGTCTACGGCCGCGCGCCGACAACGTACACCTCTTTCGACCAGATCACTTCCATCTCCTTCTCGCCCTTCCCGCTGTTCGGCGACGAGGCGGGCGAGTCCAACACGGTTGTCATCACCTGCGAGCCCGGCGGCATCAAGAAGGGGAGATACCCCGCCTACATTCACTATTTCGCCGTTCCCGGCTCCGGCCAAAACGGCGCCAGGCCGGAGCTCTACGCCGGTTTCGCCGCCGCCATCTACAACGGCGAGCTCTGGTACAAATACAAAGTGTTCCTCAGGAACAAGCGCGGCGATGTCATCGACCAGGCAACCTACGAACAAAACCGCGCGCAGATGGCGGCCACGCCGCCTCTGAGTGACCTGCGCTACGGTCGCTACATCCTCGACATCGACGGCGAGCAACATACGGCCGAGAACGTGCCCGTCCGCATGCGTGCGTCCAAACGTAACGCCGGCGGCAAGAAAGTGAAAGAGCGCGGCGGCCGGTGATGCCGGTAGCCCCGCCCACCGGATGGCTCTTGCAGACCGGCGAACGCGACGGACAGCCCCAAGCTGCATCATTTGCACACCAATGCTCGACGAGGCCGCGCAGCGGCAGCGATGCTGCTCTACGCCGCCGCGCACCGCGCAACCGTTCGTAGTGGCATCCGTGAGACGCCACAATAATGCTGCCGGAGAATCAACCATGCGTGCAACCATCCTCTCCCTGTCAATGCTCTCCGCTGCCGTCGTGTGTGCGGACTGCGGATCAATCCCGTTCAACCGGTTCGTCAAGCTCTTCGAGCCGACGCAACGTGCGCTGATCGCCTGGAACGGCGAGGAGGAAATCCTTGTCTACACGACTGATCTCTATGCCTCAGAACCGACCAAAGTGCTCGAAGTGATGCCCCTCCCGTCAGAGCCGGCAATCACCAATGGCGACAAGACGATCTTCAACAGGGCAACAGACCTCATCAATACCATCCGCATAAACCAGGTCAACAACGGGTTCGACATCTTCTCCGAGTCGTCGCCCGAACCGGCCAGGCCCGTGGCGCGCGTCACCTTTCACGACCAGATCGGCGCGCACGACATCTCGGTGATCGAGGCGTTGAGCGGCGAGCGCTTTGCCGCCTGGGTGAACAAGTATCTCACGTCCATGAATGTGAGCAATCCCCAGATTCCCGCGCCGCTCCAGAAAGTCGTTGAAGAATACATCGCTGATGGCTACGCATGGTTCGCCTTCGATGTCGTCTCGCTCAGCAACACGCCGGGATCAAAAGAAGCCATTCAACTGCGCTTCAAAACGCCGGCGCTCTACTACCCCCTGCGCATCACCCGCGTCGAACAAGGCCAGACATCCGTCGAGCTTCTCATCCTCACCGACAAACTCGTGAAGACCGCCATGTGCCTCGGCATCCCGCGTGCACGCATCAAACTCCGCCACACACCTGTGACACTCGACGCCGCGCAGTTGTATTCACTCAGCCCGGAACTGCATGCCTTCATGAGCCCGCCCAAGACACCCAGTCTTCGCATATGGCACATCAACGGCCGCCTCGATTCGTTTGACAAAGACTTGCTCATCGGCCCTGCCGCCACAACCAACCATGTGGTCGCCAGATGAAAGCCATCCATCCTTTCGGTTCCGGCGACCTCCGCCTCGTCAATGTCCCCGACCCCGCGTGCGGGATTGCCGTCCGACGGATTTATGCTATAATACGTTGTTGTTGGATTGTTGAACGTCCAGGCTCCTGTAGATGGAACCACGAACGTCGCGCATCGCCTGCCTTGCCTGTGCCGCGCTCAGCGCGGCACTTCATCTCTCTGCTTCCGCATTCCCTTCAGCCGTCAGCACGGGCGATGTCATCATCTCCGAGTTCGCCGCAGCCACGTCGGCCCGCCTGCTCACCTGGACGGACGACGGGCGGCCTCGCATGGGCATGCGGCCTCAGTGGCACGAAGTGACGTTTGACGACCGCGAGTGGCGCGCCGGGCGCGGCGGCCTTGGCTATCGCGCCGCCGGGGCCGGCACCAGTGTGACATGCCCCGCCGGATCCGTCTCCTGCTACCTCCGCCACGCCTTTGTCCCGTCGCCCGCTGATCTCGAGCGCGGCGACCCGGTGATCCTGACAATCGATTTCGAGGAGGGATTCGTCGCGTATCTCAACGGCGTCGAAATCAAGCGCCGCGCGGTCGAGGCGCCCGGCGGGTTCAGCTATCACGACCAGTTTGCCAGCCATACGCTCCGCACGGCCGGCGTGCCCGAATCGTTCGCCATCGGCATCGCGTCGAACGTGCTGCGCACGGGAACGAACGTCCTCGCCGTGCACGTCCATTGGGTCTCTTCAGGCGCGACATGGCGCGCGATACCGTCGCTTGCATTCTCGAACGCGCCGGCGACAACGTTTGTCCACGCCACCAACATCTGGCGGTACTCGCCCGGCAACGTCGAGCCGGTAGGCGGCGTGCGCGAGCCGCCCGAGGGCGTCGACTGGATCGAGCTCTGGAACCGCGGCACATCGAACGTCCCGCTCGCCGGCTGGTCGCTGACCGACGATCCCGCCCTGCCGCGCAAATGGGTTTTCCCGCAGATCGTGCTCACCGCGGGGCAGTATCTCGTCGTCCAGGCGAGCGGCCTCGGCCTTCCCGCCACGAACGGCTATGGGCCGCACACGACGTTCGAGCTCGGGAGCGGAGGCGAGTATCTCGCCCTGTTCGACAACGCCTCGCCGCCGCGGGCGCGCACGCTGTTCAGCCCCGGCTATCCGGACCAGTCGTACTTCCATTCGTGCGGCATTGTCGACGGCGCCGGCCAGGAGTATCGCTATCTCTCCCGCGCCACGCCCGGCCAGCCGAATGATACGGGCGAGACCTTCGACACGATCCTGCCCGAGCCGGTGTTCGACATGCCGCAGGGCTTCTACGACGGCGCGATCGACGTCGCGGTCATCACGCGCGAGCCCGGGGCGTTCGTGCGGTACACGACCGACGGAAGGGAGCCGACGCTGTCAAACGGGTACCTCTACACCGGCCCGGTCCACCTCGCCGTCACCAACTGCGCGCTGCGCGCCAGGGCGTTCAGGCCGGGCAGCATTCCCTCGAGAACCGCATCGAGAGCCTACCTGCTCAACCAGCCCGCGGTGATCAAGACGCTCCCCGCGTTCGTCATGATCGGCGACGAGGAACGCGACTTCTTCTGCCCGCATGGCGTCATGGCCGTCAGCGGCGGCTACTCGAACTGGTGGTCCGGCACCAACTGGGCCGAACATGCCGACTGGTACAAGAACGGCATCTACCGCGGCCAGGCGTACGAGCGCCCCATCGTCACCTCGTTCATCAACCCGGCGGACAACTCGGGGTTCGTGGATGTCGGCGGCGGCATCCGCGCCGCGGGCGAAGCTGCCCGGCTCAACAACAAGCTCGGCACCAACTGGGCCAGCTCGGTCTACAAGTACAACCTGAAAATCTACTTCCGCGGGCGGTACGGCTCGGACCGGCTGTACTACCATCTGTTCCCCGAATCGACCCGCGACGCCTATTCGGCCATCGCCTTCCGCGGCGCCGTCGCGGATGATTGCATCAATCCCGCCGTCAAGGACGAGTTGATCAAACGCATCCATCTTGATTGCGGCCAGATGACCTTCCACGGCACGTACGCGAATCTCTTCATCAACGGGACGTTCAAAACGTACTACAACGTGTGCGAGCGCCCCGATATCGAGTTCTTCCAGGATTACTACGGCGGCGAGGCGTGGGAATACTGGAAGCCCCCGCGGCAGAAACCCGTCGATCAAAGCTACTGGAACGGCCTGCGCGACTTCGTCAAGGCTGCCACCAACGACCCCGCGCTCTACAAGAACTTCGCGTTCGTCGATGCCCGCGTCGATCTCGCCAGCTTCGCCGACTACCTTCTCGTTTGCACGTACTCGGCCGTGCAGGACTGGCCCGGGCATAACTACGTCATGTCCCGCCCCATCATGCCCGGCGGCAAATACCGGTTCTACTCGTGGGACAACGGCAGCGGGTTCAACGCAAGCAAAGTGACCAACGACCACTTCGCCGAGAAGGTGCTGCTCGCATCGCAATGGACCAGCAGTGCCCCGGTGACCATCCTCTTCAGCTTTCTCAAGCGAAGCCCCGAAGGCCGCCTGTTCTTCGCCGACCGCATCAACAAGCACTTCTTCCACGGCGGCGCGCTCAGCGACCAGAATGTCTCGAACCGCTTTGCCGCCCTGCGCGAGGTCGTGCGGCCCATGGTGTTCTATCAGCAGAAATCGTTCAACAACGACGTCGAGACCAAGTGGATTCCCCAGCGCCGCGCGGCCATCTTCCGCGACTATGTCGCCCAGGGCATCTGGCCCACCAATATCATCCCGCCCGAGTTCAGCCAGCATGGCGGCTGGGTCTCCAACGGCTTCCCCGTCGCCATCGTCAACAGCAATGAAGCCGGCATCGTCTACTACACGACCGATGCGAGCGACCCGCGCGGCACGACCGGTATCGTCCAGGGCATCACCTACGCCGGGCCGTTCGCCATCGATCGCACCACGACCGTCAAGGCCCGCGTCCTCGATGGCGATGTCTGGAGCCCGCTGACTGAAGCGACGTTCTCCGTCACCGACTGCTATGCCCACGTCGCCATCAACGAGGTGCTCGCCCATGCGCGCCCGCCGCTCGAAGGCGCAGTCGAGCTCTTCAACGCGGGCACAACCGACGTCGCCATCGGCGGCTGGCACCTCAGCGACCATGCGCTCAACCTGCGCAAGTATCGCATCCCCGACGGCACGGTGATTTCAGCGCGGAGCTACCATGTGTTCTATGAGTTCCAGTTCAATGCGGCGCCCGGCACACCGTCGTGCTTCGCCCTGAACGAGCGGGGCGGCGAAGTGCATCTCACGTCGCCCGAGGAACCGCCGTTCCATCATACGTCCGTCTCGTTCGGCGGAAGCGAAGACGGCGTGTCGTTCGGGCCTCATGTGACGAGCGACGGCATGGGGCAGTTCACCGCGATGCGCGAGACGAGCTTCGGCACGGACGTCCGCCCGGGCGACCCTCCTTCGCGGAGCAACGAGTTCAGATCGGGCGCCGGCGCGGCAAATCCAGGCCCGCTCATCGGCCCGGTGATCATCAGCGAAATAATGTACCATCCCGCCGCGGGCGGCGACGAGTTCATCGAGCTCTACAACAGCGCGCCAAGCAACATCGTGCTCTGCCACGCAGCCCAGCCCGCGCTGCCCTGGTCAATCGAGGACGACGGCGGCGCCGCATTCGCCTTGCCGTGGGCATGCGCCATCGCGTCACAAAGCTATGTGGTGATTGTCGGCGAGGGAATCGATCCCGATGCCTTCAGGACGAAACATGCCGTGCCCGAAGAGGTGCCTGTGCTCGGCCCGTGCCTGCGCAGCTTCGGCAATGGCGGCGACTGCGTGAAGCTGTTCAAACCTGATTCGACGTTGCCCGCCGGCTATGCGCCCGTGCTGGTCGAGGAAGTGCCCTATCGCGACGGCTCGCCCTGGCCGCGCGAGGCAGACGGTGACGGCCCGTCGTTGCAGCGCATCAGCCCCGAGTCATTCAGCGCAGACCCATCGAGCTGGCAGGCGGGCGTGCCCGGCGGCTCGCCCGGCCGCGCCGTGCCCGAGCCGGCATGCATCGGCGTACTGCTGCTTTCCTTCCTCGCGCAGAGACGCAGAGGCGCAGAGAACACACACTGATCGCAGCCCATACCGACGAACAGGGCGTCGAGTGTGCGCTCCGCCTGCGGTGTGGTTGGTGTGGAGTGCTCGCTTCAGCGAGGCCGTTCCGCGTCTACATCTGCACACCACGCGTCAGCCCACCCATGGAGGGACACCGTCCCCGGTGTCCGTTGGAGGGACACCGTCCCCGGTGTCCGTTGGAGGGACACCGTCCCCGGTGTCCGTTGGAGGGACACCGTCCCCGGTGTCCGCTCGAGGGCAGGGCGTACACGCCTGCCGCCGTCTGCGACCAGTCGCAGACAACACAGCGGCGGCATGGCCGCCGCACTCCACACGCGCGCTCGCCCGCGCCTGCGCGGAATACCATTCCGCGTCTACTTCACCTCCCACGCGAACACATTCACCACGTCATTGCCCCAACTGCTTTTTGGAGACAAACGCAGCGCAGTTGCCGTCACGTCCAGCGACAGGCGCACGAGCCTCTGGTAGTTGCCCTTGTGACGCAGCACCGTGCCCCATGACCCGTCAGAAGCCTGTGCATCAATGGTGAACTCCTTGACGAGAGACGGCGGCGGGCATAGGGCCGGGAGGTCGAGGGGGTACATCGCCGTCATTCCCATGCGCCGGTCGCGGTTCAGATCGCTGTCAAACACCAGGCGCACGCCGCTGATGTTCACTTCCTTTTCGAAGCGGTACTCGGCCCAGCCGCCCAAGCGCGTTGTCCACGCATGTGACTCGTTGCCGACCGGACGGTCGATGCCATTGCGCAACGCATCGGCATTGCCCCCGGACGAGGCGACGGTTGCTTCGGCCGTCAGCCTCGGTATGTCACGCTTCTGCCACGGCAGGTAGCAGTCGTCATCCATCAACGCCTGCTGGAGCTCGCGCAGATGCTTTTCGTACACGCCGCGCGGCGTCACGCCGTGCTGTGCGGCGATCCCCGCCGCGGTGCCTGCAGCCTGGCCGATGATCGAGCACGTTGCCATGACGCGTGTCGAGCTGAGCGCGGCGTGCGTCGTGCTGATGTTGCGCCCGGCGAAGAGCAGGTTGCCGATGTTCCTCGAATAGAGCGAGCGGTACGGGATGCCATACGGGGACGGCGCGGGATGGAAGATCGTCGGCTCGCCCGGGAAGCGGATGCCGGCGGGATGGTGATCGTCCATGCTCCATCCGCCGTACGCGATGAGGTCGTCGAAGCGGCCTTCCGCGCGCACGTCGTTCTGCGTGAGGATATGGTCGCCGACATAGCGGCGGCTCTCGCGTTTGCCGGGGAGGAAACCGACCCAGTCGAGCACCCAGTTGTCGGCGCCGTGGTCGCCGCGGTTCTTCACGTGGTCCCAGACGCCAAAGGCGATCTTGAGCAGCTCATCGCGCAGCGATTCCGTGTCGTGGATGCTGTCGAACTCGCCGCCGATTTCCATCCACCAGAAGTTGGTGAATTTACCGCGGACGTCGTGGCCGCGATGCGGGAGGTCTTCATCGGATGTGTAGACATGGGCCCATGCGGGCGGAACGAACGGTTGCGGCCGGCCGGTTTCGCGCGCCTGGATGAGGCAGGAGAGGCCCATGGTCCTCAGGTCGGCCTGCTCGGGCTCGATATCCTCGTTGAACTCGGCGCGCGCTTCGCGGCCGACGCGGAACTGCGCGCCGGTGAGCGGCGCGAGCACGCTGTCGCCCGAGCAGTCGATGAAGTACTGCGCGGCAACCGTATGCCATGTCTCCGCGGTGGACTGATACGCCTTGACGCTCCTGATGCGCGTGCCGTCCATTGCCGCTTCACAACATGCGCAGTTGAGCAGCAGGGCGAGGTTGGCCTGGAACCGCGCCTTCTCGAAGAGCACGCTGTCCCAGATCGGATAGTTTGCCGCCGCGTTGCGATGGAGATTCTCGAGCTCGATCTCCTCGATGATGCCCGTCTCGCGGTTGTTCGCGCCGTGCGCGCCGCGGACCCACATGCGTATTTCGCTCGATGCGTTGCCGCCGAGTACGGGCCTGTCCTGCAGCAGCAGGACCTTTGCACCGCGCCGCGCGGCCGCAACGGCGGCGCACAGGCCCGACAGCCCGCCGCCGATGACACAGATGTCAACGTTGTGTGTAAGATGTTTCATGCGATCCCTCGGGGGAGTTCATGGTTTCCCCCAGATGCGTCTTGGGGGATTCATCGTTTCCCCCAGATGCGTCTTGGGGGATTCATCGTTCATTGTTTCCCCCAGATGCGTCTTGGGGGATTCATCGTTCATGGTCGCTGGATAGTTGATAGTCGATAGTCGATAGTCGATAGTTGGGAGTTGGAAGTTGGAAGTTGGAAGTTCGTGCTGTTCATCCATTCATCCATTCATCCATCCATCCATTCATCCATTCATCCATTCATCCATTCATCCATCATTCCAT
>JAAYZF010000025.1 GCA_012514975.1 bacterium | reverse complement strand
GCCGTACATGTCAAGCGTCGCGCCGTTGCTCACTATGACATCTGACACAGCCGCACCCAAGGAGGTGACCGAGCGCACAACCAAGGTGCCGTCCGCCACCGTTACAGTGCCGGTGAGGCCCGCGTTGTTGCCGAACAACTGGTATTTGCCCGGTCCGAATTTGCTTATGGCGTGCGCCACGTTGTCTTCCGTCAGCATCACGCCCACCTGGTGCAGCTCGCCCGCGGGGTCGCTCACATTGACCATCCAATCGCCCCACACATCCGTGGCCATCAGATTGCTGACCACGTTGGCCGCATTGTGCTCGAACCCGGAGAAGACGTCGAGGCGGTCGCCAAGACTCGAGGACTGCCGTGCGAACAGGAACGGGGCTGCAGTCGGAGCAATCTTGATCCAGCCGATGTCCGAGTGCATGGGAAATGTGTTCGTGGTGATGATGTAACTCGTGCCGTCGAAGACCAGCGTGTTGTCGGCGCTCATGGTCGGCTTGGCATCGCCGGCCCACATAAGATCGTTCGTCCATTGTTTTCCGCCTGCTCCCTCGCCGTCCCACGTGTACTCCGTGGCGAACGCCAGGGTGCAGCAAAGCAGAGTGAGTGTTGTTGCGAGTTTGAAGTGTCTCATGGTTCCCCCGTGATGGATTGGTTGTGCGGCAATGACAGCGAGTGTCTCTCCAAGGCAGATATGGTACCTGTTGAACGGCCTCGATCAAGCGCGAAAATGATAGCATAACCCCCCCCTTAAATGCAATAGATTCCCGTTTTCTTCCGCCTGCCATGAACCGTCGCTTCCCCGCGGTATCACAGGCTTTATGGCATATACATTACCTATACGCAACAAGGCGCCACGCGAGGACGCGTCACCCGCAGAACTCACTCAGCGTCCTCGCGCGAGAGTTAGTGAACCATGTCATTTCCAAAAGACGTACACCATGTCATTTCTGGAAACCTGCGACATGGAAGTACAGTTGATTTGACACTCGCGGCGGCTTTTACTACAATAACGCGGTTGTATTTAATTGCATGAGGAGTCTTCTATGGCGACAGCGAATCGCGGCAGTTCGAACCTGACGGCGTCGGGGCCAGCGGCCGCCGCACCGGCGGCGCAGACGCAACCTTCCTTGTGGAGCTGGTTTCATCCCATCAACTGGATCACGGCGCTCATCACGTACGCGATCTCGTTCTCCGTGTACGTGTACACGCTGCAGCCCACGGTCGGGCTCGAGGACTCGGGCGAGCTGATCGCGGGCGCGTACCGGCTTGGCGTGCCTCATCCGCCTGGGTATCCGCTGTGGACGATCGTGGCGAAGCTGTTCACGTTCATCCCGGTGGGGGATCCGGCGTGGCGGGTGAACCTGTTTTCGGCGGTGTGCGGCGCGCTTGCCGCGTCGTTTGTGACGCTTGTGCTGGCGAAGAGCGGCGACCTGCTGTTCGCCGAGCAGGAGGAGGAGCTGGGCCGCCATCATCTCCTGCCCGTGTTCGAGCGCATAGGGCTGACGACGCCGCGGCTCGTCAACTCGCTGTGCGCGATCACCGCTGGTGTCCTGTTCGCGATGACGCCCGGCACGTGGTCGCAGTCGACCATTGCCGAGGTGTACGCATTCAACGCGTTTTTCATGGCGCTCGTCGTGCTCCTGTCGCTGGTGCTGATGTTCAACCCGCAGCGGCGCAACGTGTTCATCTGGATCACGGTGGCGTTCGCGCTTGGCATCACGGTGCACCAGACGATCGTCGTGATGATCATCGCGCTCGGGTGGCTGGCGTGGTCGACGCGGAAGAGCTACGAGCATTTCTTCAACCTTGCGGTCAACGCGGTCATCCTGGCTGCATTTGCCTACTACTGGTTCAACGAGACGCCGTACCATTTGTCGCCGTTCAACATCACGGACGCGAAGACGTTCTGGAGCAAAGGGTGGTTCTTCACGCATTTCATCGGCGCGTTCGTCGTGTATCTTGTCGCCGCGTACGCGGTCAACAAGTACTGGTTCAGGATGACGGAATGGCCGAAGCTGGCATCTGCGTTCCTTGCGAGCCTGTGCGTGTACTTTTATCTCCCGGTCGCCTCGGCGTCCAATCCCTGCATGAACTGGGGGCGCGCGCGGACAGTCGAGGGGTTCTGGCACTCGATCTGCCGCGGGCAGTACGAGAAGCCGTCGTTCAAAAGGCACCTGGGCTACTTCACCGACCAGGTGATGCTGTATCTGAAAGACACGTGGGATCAATACCCGATGACGCTCATCTTCGCGTTCGTCAGCATTCTGGCGCTGGTGCTGGTGTGGCGGAAGACGCGGCTGCGGGATTGGCTGATCTACTCGGTCCTTGCGTTTCTCGGCTGCGGCATCGGCATGGTGTTCCTGATGAACCCGAAGCTGGACATCACGTCGCAGTACATCAACCGCGTGTTCTTCATCATGGGCCACGCGGGCCTTGGCCTGCTCGTGGGATACGGGATGATCACCGTGGCGGTGGCGCTGTTCTCGATCTCGCGGCGCGCGGAGCACGTCTGGCGGCACGTCGCGCTCGCCATCGGCGCGGTGTTCGTGGCGTACGGCGGCATATTCGCCCTGTGTTCCCTGCAGAAGCCGTCGGCAGCCGGCCCCCTGGGGAGGATTGCGCGCAGCATCTCGGTGCCGCCCGAGATGCATTTCGCCTTCTACGCCCTGTTCGGCACGCTGTTCATGCTGATCGGCGTGTTCGTCATCGCCGGCGTGCTCAAACGGCGTGTCAGCCACGCGGCCAGCGTCGGCATCGCGCTGTGCGTGCTGATGACGCCGTTCATCCCGGCGATCGAGAACTGGGACGAGCAGAACCTGCGCTCGAAGTATTTCGGCTTCGTCTTCGGCGTCGAGATGATGAAAGTGTGTGAGCCGAACACCATCTTCTTCGGCGGCACCGATCCGGGGCGGTTCGTGCCCGAGTACATGTGCGGCTGCAGCGAATTCCGCGCGGACATCTATCTCATCACGCAGAACGGCCTTGCCGACGCCACGTACATGAACGTGCTGCGCGACCGGTTCTGCAAACCGAAGCACGTGTGGCCCTGGGCGCGGAAGCTGCTCGGCCTGCTCAATGCGGACCGCGAGGATTACAAGGAAGGGGTCAACACGATCTACATCCCTTCGCAGGAGGACTTCGAGCGGGCGTTCCAGATATACATCAAGCAGGTCGAGGAGCGGCGCAAACGCGGCGAGCAGATCGAGGAGGACGTCCGCATCGAGGGCGGCAAGGTAAGCGTCGGCGGCGTGGCCGGCGTCATGCGCCTCAACGGCATCCTGGCCGAGATGATCTGGTCGAACAACACGAACAAGCATGCATTCTACGTCGAGGAGAGCTACGTCATCCCGTGGATGTACCCGTACCTCGAGCCGGCCGGGCTGATCATGAAGCTCAATGCGTCGCCGGTCACGCTTACGCCCGAGAAGGTGGCGAAGGACGTCGCGTACTGGAACAACCTCGAGAAGATGTTCACCGAGGGCGGCCACATCGATTACGAGGACATCAATGTGGCGCCCGAGGGCGGCGTGATCATCAACAACAGCGGCAAATACAACTTCGTTGACCGCCGCGCGAAGCGCAAGGGCCGCATCGTTATCGAGAAAGGCGAGTTCGCCGACGACGTCACGGCGCAGAAATCGTTCTCGAAAGCCCGTTCCGCCTC
>JAAYZF010000271.1 GCA_012514975.1 bacterium | reverse complement strand
TCCTCGACCTCGAACAGCCGTGGAACATAGTAGGCATGTGCCCCGAACCGTTGATGGCGCCTGAGACTCCGTATGAACGCGAGGGCTACCGCGGGAGCGTGTTGTTTCCAGGCGGGATGATTCTCGAGCCGGATGGCGAAGTGAAGATCTACTACGGCGCGGCCGACACGGTGGAATGCCTCGCAACGGCGCATGTGGATGACCTGCTCGCGCTGTGCACACCGGTGCACCGTTGACTGAGCGGGCCGATCACCGATCACCGATCACCGATTACCGATCACCGATCACCGATCACCGATCACCGATCACCGATTACCGATCACCGTCCGTCTCCGGTTCGCTCGAGAACAGCGTCACCAGCGCCAGCAGCAGCGACGCAACGCCCGCCGACACCAGCCAGAAGCGATGGTAATCAACCACGCCCGCCCGCGTCGCCCAGTCAAGCGCCCAGCCTGAAGCAAGACTGCCTGCAAGCGTGGCAAAGCCCGTGCTGAGCAGTGCGAGTATCTGGTGCACGCCCGCGCGCGCCTGTGCCGGGCAGAAGCTGTCGACATGCATGAGCGCGGTCACGTTGATCAGCGCGTAGATCAGCCCGTGGCACACGATGCCGGCAACGATGAACGGCCACGCGGCGTTCGCGCTGAACAGCGCCGACTGCACGAGCGCAAGCCCGGCGCCGAGCATGAGCATCCTCTTGAACCCGAGCCGCGGCACGAGCACGGCCAGCAGGCTCATCGCCGCAATCTCGCTCATCTGGCCAAGGCTCATCAGCGGCATGATGAATGCCTGGCGCAGACCGCGCGCGGCAAGAAACGGCGCGAAACCCATGTAGTAAAACCGGATGAAAAACGAACCGAGGAACATCACCACTGCAATGAACAGCACGCGCCGCTGCGCAACCACGCGCAACGCGTCCCATGGGATGATCTTCGTCACCGGCTGTATGCGTTCCACCGGGTGATGCAGCAGCATGTGCACCGCGAGGATGACCGACGACGCCGCGGAAAGCAGGAATGCGTCGCGCAGCCTCCCCTGCCCGCCCAGGCAGAGCCGGGCAAGGCCGAACAGCCATGCCGCGGCGATCCACCCGATCGTCCCCCACACGCGCACCGAGCCGAAGTAATTGCGCTTGCCCGGCAGATGATGGAACGCAATCGCCGTCGCCAATGCGAGCGTCGGACCGAAGGCGAGGTTGTAGCAGAGGTACAGCACGGCAACCGGCAGGTACCGCGTCTGGAATGCCAGCACCGCGAGCAGAACCGCGGAAACAATCTGGCACACCGCAAGCAGGCGTTCCTTCGCAATCACGCGGTCGGCAAGCATGGCGCCGGCGACCGGATAGATGAACGCGGCGATGGACGCCATGGCGATCACCGCGCCCGTCTGCGCGCCGGTGAAATGCAGCGTGTCGCGCAGGTACAGGCTCATCACCGGGTAGATGAATCCCATCCCGAGATACTCGAGAAAGAACATCGTGGACAGCCGGGCTCGGGCCGGCATCGCCAGGAGGTTGTCTGGGGAATCACTCACGCCACACGTTCGCGTCTGAGGACGGCAAGCGCCACAAGGCCGATGGCAAGGGCAGACGGCTCCGGCACCACGCGGCCGGGCGTGCCCGCGGTGTCTGCCCGCCAGGAGGCGACATCGTTCGCCGGGCCGCACGGTATGATGCGCTCGAGCGACGCGCCTAGCCCGTCCGCCTCGACCGGCCACGGCCAGGCGCCGGCATACACCACTTCCTCGGCCAGCTCGTGGATGCCCGCGCCGCCGTCAAGCGTTCTGAAAAGCCTGACAGCATCGCCCTCGTTGCCGAGCCCGCGGACACACGGGCCGAATACCTGGACGTCGGCGTGGATGGCATACTTTGTTCTGAACGCCTCGGGGTCGCAGCCCGCGCCGGCGATCACCAGGCACTGGCGCGGGCCGAGCGTCCCGCCGGCGGGGAAGGCGAATGCGGTTGCCGTGTCGTCGTCGATACGCCAGGCCACCGACGGCGCAGCCGCGTCATGCAAGGCGACGGCAACATTCGAGATGTTGTACAATTCGATGAATTCGTCGCCGCCCGCCGGCGGGTTGTACATGATCTCGCTGATGATCACGGGGCCGATGACAGGAGGCGGGTCGTCCGCGCCGGGCGAACCGAAGACGTGCGTGCTCGGCCGCCATGTCGCCGGCAGGTTGACGTCGCCGTCAACCGCCGTGCGGACGAGCGAATGCCCGCCGCCGTCCGTCACGGGATGCCACGTGTCGCTGTAGGCAATCGAGACAAGCGGCGCGCCCTGCGGGTCCTGCACGAGCAGCGTTTCCCCGCCGTTGCTCAACTGGCCGCCATACACGCCTGCCGCGGCCACGCCTGCATACCGGCTGGTGAACGATCCTTCATTGGCAACAACCACCGCGAACGCCCCCGGGGCCAGCACGCTCGCAGGCGGGAACGTGAACGTAACGCCCTGCACGATGCTCACGCCGGCAAGGTCCATGTCGCTCTCCCCGACGTTCTTGAATTCGAGGAATTCGAACGTCTCGTCCGTGAGCGGGTGGAACATGATCTCCGTGAGACGCAGCCCGTCAAAGTAGCCGGCGATGGTGAACGTCGCCTCGGCCAGCGGGCTCCATTCGCCATTGTCAAGGACGCGCGCCTTGACGGTCGTGGCGTGCGCAAGGACAAGCGGGGCCGTGTACACCTGGCCGGCGACGGCGCCGGTGCCGGGCTCGCGCGGGTCGCTGCCGTCCGTGGTGTAATAGAGCGCGCCGCCGGCATTGGTGTTCGAGAGGGTTACCGGGAAGCCATTGGTGACCATGCCGCCCATGCGGTTGAACACCGGCGCTGCTGTTGCGGGCCAGAAGCCCCGCTCGATGAAGTACTGGAAGAGCGCCGCGCGGCGCTTGGGCAGCCAGTTGGTCTCGATGTCGTTGTTGTACGAGCCCTGCAGGTAGCGCACGGGCGCCTGCATGACGGCCTTCATCTCGGCGTAGCGGTTCGAGATGTTGAGATCAGTCAGCGCGCCCGCGCCGAAGAAGTGCTTCTGGATGCGGTCGGCCATCAACAGGCGGAACTCAGGGCTGCGCCGGAGGAAGTCGAAATAGAGCGAGAACGGCGCATTGCTGGACAAGCGGCTCAAGACGAGTTCAAAGGTGTCGTTCGTCACACGCGCGGCGCCGGAGTACCCGAACGAGCAGCCCGAGTCCCACGGCATGTAGAAGAACTTCGCGCCCGCCACGCGCTCGCGCGCGGCGATCCAGTTGTTCGCCGGCCAGTCGCTGTTGTACGCGTAAGCGCAGACGAGCAGGTAGTCCACATAGTTGACGAGGTCAAGCCGGTCGGCCAGCCATGTGTAATTCGCATATACAACAGGATCGTTCGTCGCTGCCTTCACGAAGTTGACCATGGAATTCCACATGGTCGCATCGCCTTCGGTAACCACGAACTTCAGCACGTCCCACGCGTTCGTGCTGCCGAAATAGCTCTGGAAGTACTCCTCCTTGGGCCGCTCGATCAGGTTGTAGTATGATTTGAAGACGCCGTTGATGAACAGGTTGACGTGGATGCCGTGGCTCGCCATCTGCCCGCAATCGAGCACCAGCCGGCGCAGCAGCTCGTCCTTGAGCGCGGGGTTGATGCAGTCGTCCCAGAAACCGGACTTGATGGCGATCTGCGTGAGATTCTTCGCGCGCGATTTCGGGAAGATGTCGTATTCAAGCGCTTCGCTGCCGTACGCGCTGCGGAAGTAGAGGCGCAGGTCGTACTTGTAGGTCTGCTGCGCCCAGCTTGGCCCGCGGCGGCGGCTGCCGCGGCCGCCCTGCCCCGCCGTGCGCAAGCCCGCGCCGACCTGGAAGCCGGCGTTGGTGTCGAGCGGGATGAACTCGGTCGAGACGTGCCGCTCGTAGGCGCGGCCGGTGGGCGTCCCGTTGTTGTAGTGGTCCACGTCCGTTGCCGGCCACCAGTTCGAGTAGCCGCCGCTGATCGCCATCAGCCCGTGCGGCTCGAACAGCTCGCGTTCCTCGTCGCCCACGAGACACAGCGCGGGGAGCGTCTTCAGCGCGTTCGTCAGGCCGACAAGATACGTGGCGTTCAGCGGCTCCGACGGGATGTAGCCATGCCGGAACGCGCGGGCGCGCAGCGCTGTGGGCTTGCTGAATTGGAGCGGCTGGTTGTACGTGTGGCCGTTCAGCGCCGTCGGCACGGTCCCGTTAGTCGTCCAGCGAATGACCGCATCAGGCATGCTCGCGCTGAGCGAGACCGAGATGGGCAGATCATAGAACCCGCGCGGCAGGCTCGGCGCCGGCGGCGGGAGCATGTCCTGGTAGACGGCGTTCGTGTTGTTCCGCCAGCCGGGCGTTGCCTCCTCGAGATAGGCGTACTCATCTCCCCAGCCCGTGCGGCCGAACGACTGTGAGAACGACTGCGTCGGAAACGCCGGCGCGAATTCGCAGCGCACCTGCCCGGCATTGTCCACCAACGCAAGATACTCGCCCTTGCTGCCAAGCTTGAAATTTGTGTGAGGGCTGGCATTCGTGGGCGTGATATTGAGCCCCGTGGCAAGCACGAGGAAATACCCGCCGGAACTGATCGTCACGGGCGGAAAGCGCCATTTGCCCGGCGTGTCCGGATCATCGGTCAGCGACCAGTTCTGGAGCGAGACGTCCGCGCTGCCCCGGTTGTACAGCTCGATCCAGTCATAGTCGTCCGCCACATCCTCCGCTTCGTATGTTGCGGCGCCTTCATACACCATGTCGAGATCGGCCTGCATGGACAGGTCGCTGCTGCCGAGGGTATTGTTGTGGACCTGGATGGCAAGGACGTTCGTGCCGGCGCTGATGAGGTTGGACGCGTTGTTGATGTAGAAGCGCTGGATCTGCGTCGCCTCGTGCGTCGTCGGCGCGGGCGTGTTGTACGGCGTGAAGACATTCGTCACGCCCAGGTTGGCGCGCGCCACCTCGACGCCGTTCAGATACGCCACGAACCCGTCGTCATACACGGCCGACAGCATGAGCTGGTTCCCTGCGCTCATCTGCTCGGGCAATGCCACAAACTCCTGGCGCAGGTAGATCGAGTACGCAAGGTTCTGCACGTTGACGGTCGTGGCAATGCCCGGATCGCCGTAGCCAATTCCGCCGCGGCCCTGCGCCCATGCGCTCGCATCGAACTCGCGCGTCGCCCATGCGCGCGTGCCGCCCGACGGCTCGTTGGTGCCGATCCGGTACCGCCAGAGATTCTCGTTCAGCGCAAGCGTCGGGTCGGGCGGCGGCACGGTGTCCGAGGCCGGTTTGTGCAGCCCGCCCAGTGGCTCGGTGACGCCGACAAAGTAGCGCCATTTGCCTCCGTGCGCGACCAGCGTCACAGCCGGCGAGCCCGTCACGCTCAGATTGGGCACGATGCGCCAGTTCGTATCACCGAGGCCGAGCTTGTGAACGCTCACCGCCAGGACGTTCAGCCCGGTCGTCAACAGATTCGCCGCGGGCCCCAGGACGAACTGCAACGCCGTGCCCGGCGTCCGCAGGTTGTTGTTGGCCCGCATGTCGTGATAGCAGAACCCGCCGGCAACGCCCAGGCCCTTCCGCGCCACCTCGCGCCCGTTGAGGTACGCGACGAATCCCTCCTCGAAATCAACGCTCAACACGACGGCGTTCGTGCTCGCCGCCTCACTGTCCTCCACGGCGAACGACTTGCGCACGTACAGCGAGTACGACTTGCCGTTCATGGCCGGCACGACGGTGCCCACGCCGGTCACACTTGCGCCGCCGAACCCGCCGTTCGCTTCAATCCAGTTGTTGTCGTTGAACAGCGGATGCCACCAGGGAAGCCCGAGACCGAGCGTCGGCACCCCGTCGTCCGACCACTTGATCAGCCGGTCGCACGTCGCGGCGGCAAGTTCGTTGATGACGATGTCCCCGGTGCACACAGAGGGCTGGACGCCCATCGCCGGCGCCGCGCCGAGGCACGCCGCAAGAATGACCGTCAGAGAACCGAAACCAGCCTTGAGCCTGCTCATAATCGTCTATTATACCACAACACGGCCGCCCGTGTGAAAGCGGGATGATCCTCCCGATCCGCCTGATCCGTCCGATCACCGGGTGCCGGGTGTGGTCATCGCCTGGAGAGCTCCTCGTACACCTCGTTGTAGTAGAGCGCATTCGCAACGGGCGTATTGGGCGGGATATGATTGCCTACGGCCATGAAAAACCCGGGGCAATGCCTGCCGATCCGCATGCAACGCTCCACTTCGGCGCGAATCTCCTGCCTGGCGCCGCTGAGCAGCACGCGCGTGTCTGCGTTGCCGATGAACGCATGGGTCTTGCCGTATTTCGCTCCGATGTACGCCATGTCAGTCATCGGCTCCATGACGAACCCGCTGACGCCGCACGCGGCAATGTCATCAATGAAGGCGGTGTAACTGCCGTCGGCAGTGAACAGGATGATCTTGCCGCTGTCGCGCAACGGCGTGAAATACCGCCGGTAATTCGGGAAGACGAAGCGGCGATACCATTCAGGCCGGATGAAGGGACCTGACGTCCACACGATGTCATCGTGTACCATCACCACCGGCACATCAGCATCCGCCAGCGCGTCGAAATACTGCTGCATCCACCCGGCATAACGGTCGGCCAGCGCGCCAAACCGGGCCGGATCGGCGCCCGCCGCAAGCAACAGCATGTCCCAGCCGAAGAGGTCTATGAAACCGGAAACGAGCGTCGTATAGATACCCGTCATGTTGACGCCATCGGGATTGGCGGCGCAGTTGGCGCGATAGTGTTCTTCGAACCGCCGGACGGTGTCCTGGTGCTTCTTGATGCCGAGCCTGCCGTTGAAATCAAACCCGAGCACGTCGTCCGGCGTGGCAAAGGCGCACGCGCCCACCGGGCGATAGTCAACGCCACCCGCTGCATAGACGGCGTGGCCCATGTCGGTCTTGAGGTCGCCGAACTCGGTTCCGCCGATCAGCGTGCTCCAGAACAGATCGTAGTTCCACGCGCGGTAGAAGGCCTGGCATGCCGCGCGCTTGGTTTCATGCGGGCTGTCTTCGGCCACCGTGATCCCCGTTACGGCCTGAAGCAGCTCCCCGTGCATCTCAGCCGAGTACTCCGTGCGCGGCACGCGGGGCGGCATGTCGAGGTGCAGCGCAGCCCACCCGTCGCTGAAGCTCATGGTCTTTCAGAGCAGTGTATAGGACCTATGGGACTTATAGGACCTATAGGACCTATTTCAGAAACAGCTCGATCACAGGAATGTCCGCGGGCGGCTTGATGATCGGCAGGTTCAGCCCGATGGCGCCTTCCCGTGAGACGTTGCCCGAGTTCTCGTTCTGCCATGGCTCGATGCCTTTGATCTGGACTTCCGAGCCGTCGTTGAGCAACTGGGCATACTCGACGCGCTGCACGTAGCTGTCGCCCGTGAGCCACAGGTGTTTCATCGGCCAGGTGAGCACGTGAACATAGAGGCGCTTCGTCTTCGCGTTATATGTCAAGCGGCAATCGGGCGGGCACTTGAACTCGGGCGGCGCGGCGGCGCAGCCGTAGATGCTGCGGCTGTGGCGCTTCATCCATTCGCCTATGCCGGCGAGGCGTTCGCGCGCGCGGCAATCGAACTCGCCGCGGCCGGTCGGGCCGACATTGAGGAGGAGGTTGCCGTTCTTGCTCACGCCGTCGATGAGCATCCACAGGATCTGCGGCACGGATTTCCACGTGTGCTCGTCGCGGTGGTAGCCCCACGAGCCGCTGAACGTCTGGCAGCCCTCCCAGACGGCTGGCGCGCCGCGTTCATCCACCGGCTGCGCCCGCGGCTGGAACTGCTCGGGCGTGACGAAATCCGCCGAGCCAGGCAGATCGAGCCGGTTGTCGATCAGCACGTTCGGCATCAACGTGCGCGTGAGCTCGTAAAGCTTGTCCGACTCCCAGTCCTCACGCCCCTTGCCATCCTCGCCCGGGAAGGAGAAATCGTACCAGATGATGTCAACCGTTCCGTAGTTGCTCAGCAGCTCGCGCACCTGGTCGCGCATGTACTGGGCGTAGACGCGCATGTCGCGGCCTTTGTTCCTGGCACGCTCGGCCGCGTTGTCGCGCATCGGGTGATGGCGGTCGACCGTGTACTGCGGATGATGCCAGTCGAGCAGCGAGTAGTAGAAACCAACGCGCAGTCCGGCCTCGCGGAACGCCTCGACCATTGGTTTGATCAGGTCCTTGCCATACGGGGTTTTCGTGGCCTTGTAGTCCGTGTGCTTCGTGTCCCAGAGGCAGAAACCTTCGTGGTGCTTGGTCGTGACGACGAAGTACTTCATGCCCGCGCTTGCCGCAAGACGCGCCCATTCCTTCGGATCATACAAGTCAGGATCGAAATGGTTGAAGTACGCCATGTACGCATCCGTCGGGATTTTTTCATGGCTCTTCACCCACTCGTGGCGGCTGGCAAGGGCGTAGGTGCCCCAGTGAATGAACATGCCGAGGCGGCTTTCAACAAACCATGACGCGTCCGGCTTGGCGAACTTCGTGACGATGCTGGTGTCTACCATGGCGGTTCTCCTCGGCTTGACGGAACCAAAGCCGTATTGTTGCTGACTACTATACTGATTCTCGACGAATTAGTCCATAGGAAGGAGGCAGACCGCGCGTGATCAATCGGCGCGTCTGTCGCGCTGCTCTACACGCCTGCGGTAGAGGCGCTCGGTGAAGCCGCCTTCGTGCTCGAAGGCATCGACCTGCGATTTGACTTGGCGCCTCAGAAGACGAATGCAGAGATTCAAGAGAGACAAGGCGCCATTTGCCGCGAGGACCGCAGGAAGATCCTTCATGGGTACGGCGCCGTATTCAGGCGGCGAAGTGCCACCGGATGATGACACGGACCCACACGGACCTACACGGACGGAGGCGCTGTCATCAGCGCCAGGCTGTTCCTTATTGTCCGTGTTCGTCCGTGTCCTCGCCGTTCAGAGCCTCTTCATCCATTCCTGCGCGCCACGCGCCGCAGGAGACGCGGGATACTTCTGCACGATGCCGTCGAGCACGAGGCGATGAGATCAAGGACGTCGTTGCCATCCGCGAGTGTCTGAGCATCGTTCGTGAGGGCCTGCTCCTGCGACTGGATGATGCGAACTGCTTCCGCCTCTCGGTCCTCCTCCGTGCGAGCGCAGTTCATCGCCGCACTGTCCTGGCTGCGCCGACGATACACATGCTTCATTATACTAGAGAGCGCATCGAAGGGCAAGTTTGTTCAATACTCATTGTTGCAAGTTTTTAGAAATGACATACTTTACGTTTAATAGAACTGACATGGTTTGCCACTCTTCGCGC
>JAAYZF010000270.1 GCA_012514975.1 bacterium | reverse complement strand
TCCCAACTATGAACTATGAACTATGAACTATGAACTATGAACAATGAACTACGAACTACGAACCACTAACCACGAACTACGAACGCCGTTCTCCAGAGTTTGACGCGCGGGAAAGATTTCCCTATAATACCCTTTGCACGAAGATGTTAACTCGGGCGTTTCAGAGCCGGGCCAACGACGTATTCATCGCGAACGGGAGTTGAGTTATGGCCAGAACGATCACCAAAGTCGAGTTGGTGGAGCGCGTGGCAGGCATGGTGTCAAAGCAGCCGCAGGAGGTGCGCGACACGGTCATCGCGGTGCTTGACGCGATCAGCGAGCATCTTGTCGAGGGCCATCGGATCGAGCTGCGCGATTTCGGCGTGTTCTCGGTGAAGGTGCGCAAGCCGCGTGTCGGGCGCAATCCGAACGAGCCGAAGAAGTCGATCAAGATTCCCGCAACGCCGGTCCCGGTATGGAAACCCGGCCGTCTGCTTAAACAACGGGTCAGTGAACGGAAACCATGAGCAAGAAAATCACAATCGCCGTCGCCGGCGCCACTGGATATGCCGGCCGGGAACTCCTCAAGCTGCTCGCGCGGCATCACGGCGCCGATACCGTCGCCCTCGGCCACGGCCCGGGTGAGCCTGACGAGCCGATCAGCGCCACATTCCCCGACCTCGCAAAACTGTGCGACATCGACGTCAGGGACACTTCCTTCCTGTACGAGCGGACGGACCTCCAGGCAGTGTTCCTCGCGCTGCCGCACAAGGCGGCCATGGCGGCCGCGAAGGAGTTCCTGAAGCGCGGCGTGCGAGTCATCGATTTCTCGGCCGACTACCGGCTCAAGGACCCGCTGGTCTACCAGAAATGGTACGGCGTGAAGCATGAAGACCCGGAGAACCTGCCCAGGGCGGTCTATGGACTGTGCGAGCACTACCGCCCGCAGATCCGGAAAGCCGTGCTGCTGGCCAATCCCGGGTGCTACCCGACGAGCGTGACACTGCCGCTGATCCCGCTGCTGAAGGCGGGCATCATCAGGCCCGAGGGCATCATCATCGACTCGAAGAGCGGCGCGTCAGGCGGCGGGCGCAAGCCGTCGCAGGGAATGCATTTTGTCGAGGTGAACGAATCGCTCAAGGCGTATGGCATGTTCTCGCACAGGCACAAGCCGGAGATCGACCAGGAGCTCGGCTACGCGGCTGGCGCGCCGGTGGACGCGGTGTTCACCCCGCACCTGCTGCCGATCGAGCGGGGCATCCTCTCGACGATCTATGCGGACCTGGGCAGGCACAAGGGCCCGATCGACGTGATGACCGCGCTGAAAGAGGCGTATGCGAACGAGTTCTTCGTGCGCATCAAAGGCGAGGGCGTGAGCGCGGAGATCAAGAATGTCGCGAACACGAATTTCTGCGACATCGGCTTTGCCGTCTCGGGCAGCAAGCTGATCGTGACATCCGCGATCGACAACCTTGTCAAAGGCGCCGCAGGCCAGGCATTGCAGAATTTCAACATCATGTTCGGCTTCGAGGAGACAACGGGGCTCGTGTAAGTACGATGTAAGATGGACGATGGACGATGTGGGTACCGCACCGGGTTCAGGAAGGAAAATGATATGACCGCAGACGAACTTGAAAAACGGTTGAAGGACTATGCACTGAGGTCGATCCGCGTTGCGGCATCGCTCAAACACGACATGGTTTCACAGCTACTTGGGCGGCAGTTCCTGAAAGCATCGACATCTTCCGGCGCGAACTATCGTGAAGCGCAGCGCGGCACGTCGAGAGCGGATTTTCTGGCAAAGGTAAAGATAGCCGAACGCGAGTGTGACGAATCGTGTTACTGGCTCGAACTGATGATCGCCGCAGGCATTCTGGAAGAACGCCTCGTCGCCGACTTACTGAAGGAAGGGAAAGAACTCACTGCCATACTGGGGGCAATCGCTGTCAGCACAAAGCGCTCAACCGTTTCATAGTTGACCCAACATACATCGTCCATCGTACATCGTCCATCGTCCATCGTCCATCGTACATCGTCCATCGTCCATCGTACATCGTCCATCGTACATCGTACATCATACTTCGTACATCGTACTTCCTACTTCGTACTTCCCATGCCCTCCACCACCCCCCGCGTCCGCTTCGCCCCCAGCCCCACCGGCATGCTTCATGTCGGCGGCGCGCGCACCGCGCTGTTCAACTGGCTCTTCGCGCGCCATACGGGCGGCACGTTCATTCTTCGCATCGAGGACACCGACCGCGCGCGGTTCAATCCCGATGCGCTTGCCGATCTCACCGAATCGCTCCGCTGGCTCGGGCTCGACTGGGATGAGGGCCCGGAGGCCGGAGGGCCGCATGCCCCGTACTTCCAGTCCGAACGCACGGAGCTGTACCGGCGGTACGCGCAGCAGCTCGTCGACCAGGGGCACGCATACAAATGCTTCTGCACGTCCGAGCGGCTCGAGCAGATGCGCAAGGCGCAGGAAGGCACGAGCCAGTCCGGGTACGACAAGCGGTGCCGCACGCTCGATGCGGGCGAGCGCGCGCGGCTCGAAGCGTCCGGTGCGCCTTTTGTCATCCGTTTCGCCGTGCCGCCGGACGGAGCGACGGTGTTCACCGACCTTATCCGCGGCGGGATCAGCTATCCGAACGCGCAGCAGGACGATTTCGTGCTGTTGAAGAGCGACGGGTTTCCGACGTATCATCTCGCCAACGTGGTGGACGATCATCTGATGGAGATCACTCACGTCATGCGCGGCGAGGAATGGATACCAAGCACGCCGAAACACGTCCTGCTCTACGAGCGGTTCGGCTGGGCGCCGCCCGTGTTTGCCCACCTGCCCGTGATCCTCGCGCCGGGCGGGGGCAAGCTGTCGAAGCGCCACGGCGCGGCGGCGGTGAGCGAGTACCGCGCCATGGGCTACCTGCCCGAGGCGCTGGTGAACTTCCTCGCGCTGCTCGGCTGGGCCGTGAGCGGCGACGAGGAGATCGTGCCGCGCGAACGGATGATCGCCGGGTTCGAGATCGAGAGGATCAACAAGACGAGCGCGCAGTTCAACCGCGACAAGCTTGACTGGATGAACGGCCAGTACATCCGGCAGTGCGATCCCGCGCGTCTGATCGCGCTGTGCAGGCCGCTGCTCGAGCAGGCCGGGCTGCTCGGGCCCGAGGTGACGGACGAACGCCTGCGTTTCGTGATGAAGCTGGCGCAGGAACGCATGCAGGCGCTGCCCGACTGCATCGAGCAGTCGCGCTGTTTCCTCGCGGACGACATACCATACGACGACGCGGCGGTGCAGAAGTTCCTGCGCAAGGAGGGCGTCAGGGAGAATCTCGAAGCGCTGCGGCGGCGCTTTGCGGCCGTCGAGCCCTTCGAGCCCAAGGCGCTCGAGGAGTGCGTGACGGCATATCTCGAGGAAAGCGGCCAGCCGTTGAAAAAGGTCGTGCATCCTCTGCGCGTGGCCGTGACGGGCCGCGCGGCCAGCCCGGGCATCTATGAGACGCTGTGCGGCATCGGCCGGGAGCGGGTGCTCAGGCGGCTCGACCATGTAATCACGCGGGAATGCGCGGCGTGACGTACGAGAGGAAGAGGCGGATACTCAACATCGCGAACGGCATCACGCTGTTGCGCTTCTTCGCCGTGCCGTTCTTCATCGGCCTGATGCTGCGGCACCGCCAGGCGTACCTTGCGCCTGAAACGTTCAGCGCCGACGAATGCCAGGCATACCGTTGGATCGCGCTGGGCGTCTTTGTCTTTGCGTGCATCTCTGACGCGGCGGACGGATACATCGCCCGGCGGTTCAAGATGATCACCGAGCTTGGCCGCATGCTTGACCCGCTGGCGGACAAGCTTCTGCTCGACACGGCGGTGCTGATGCTTGCCCTGCCGATGGGTGCGAGCGTCGCGCGGTTCCCGTTCTGGTTCCCGCTGGCGGTGCTGAGCAGGGATTTCATCCTTGTCCTGGGGACGATTCTCGTGCATCTGATGCACGTCGACCTGCGCATCCAGCCGTCGTGGCTGGGCAAGCTGACGACGGTGCTGCAGATGGGCTGCGTCGTGCTCTCGCTCTGCGGCGTGGGCAGCCTGGCGCTGCTGGCCGCGGCGAGCGCCGCGACCGTCGGCTCGGGGCTTCACTACACGTTCCGCGGCATGCGCGTTCTCACTGCCGCCGCGCACGAGACACTGAAACCGCATGCGTAACGTCGCGATAGTCGGCCGCCCCAACGTGGGCAAATCAGCCCTGTTCAACCGGCTCACGGGCAGGCGCATCGCCATCGTCGATGCCGTCAGCGGCGTGACGCGCGACCGGCTGTACGCGCCGGTCGAGTGGCATGGGACGCATTTCCGGCTGATCGACACGGGCGGCCTGGCGCCGAACCCGGACCAGCTCGAGGCGCACATCGCCAAGCAGGTCGAGCTCGCGCTTCACGAGGCCGACCTCATCCTCTTCACCGTGGACGGCCAGGCGGGGCGCACGCCGCAGGACGACGCGGTGGCCGGCCGCGTCCGCGAGCTGAACAAGCCGGTCTGGCTCGTGGTCACCAAGACCGACAATGAGAGGCTCGAAGCGGGATGGGCGGACTTTGCGTCCTATGGCTTCAGCCGCTGGTTCACCACGTCGTCCCTGCACGGGCGGGGCACGGGCGCGCTGCTCGATGCGATCGCCGAGGACTGCGCCGGGCGCCACGACGCCGCGGATGCGCAGGCGGAGGAGGCCACGACCATCGCGATCGTCGGCAAGCCCAATGCCGGCAAGTCATCGCTGCTCAACACGCTCACGGGCGAGGAGCGGGCGATCGTCAGCGAGATCGCCGGCACGACGCGCGACGCGGTCGACGTCACGATCAAGTGGAAGGTGCGCGAGCAGGACCGCGAGCGCGACCAGTTGGTGACGCTGATCGACACGGCGGGCATCCGCCTGAAGAAGGCGCGGAAGACGCCGCTCGATGTCTTTTCGGTGAACCGCGCGGAGAAGGCCATTGCGCGCGCACGCGTCGTCATCCTTCTCGTGGACGCCACTGCCGGCGTCTCCGAGACGGACAAGAAGATCGCCGCGCTCGTCGCCGAGGCAGGCCGCTCGTGCATCATCGGCGTGAACAAGTGGGACCTGATGAAGGGCGTGACGGACAGGAAGGCGTTCCAGCAGTGGACGCGCGAGCAGTTGCCGTTCGTGACGTACGCGCCCATGGTGTTCCTCTCTGCCAAGACGGGCGAGAATGTCGCGCAGACCATCACGCGGGCGTGCGAGATCGACGTCGTGGCCGGGCAGACGGTGACGACGGGCGTGCTAAACCGCGTGTTGCACGCCGCGTTCGTCGAGCATCCCCCGCCGCTCGACAGGGGCAGGCGGCTGAAGTTCTTCTACGGCACGCAGACGGGCGTGCGTCCGCCGCGTTTCCTGTTGTTCGTGAACGACCCGCGGCGCGCACAGTCCACCTACACGAGCTACCTCGTCAACCGGCTGCGCGAGGCGTTCGGGCTTGAAGGCACGCCCGTCGTGCTCAACTGGCGTGCGCGCGGGACGGCGGGAAGGAAGAAAGGATGATCATCATTGTTCTCGCCTACCTCGTCGGCATGGTTCCCGGCGCGTATCTCGCCAGCAGGCTGATGGGCAGGCTGCCCTCGCCAGACAGGCGGACGTATGCCGGCCAGGCGCTGAGCCTGCTGCCGCTGGCGCTCGTGCTCGCGACGGACGCGGGCAAGGGGGCGCTCGCCGTGTGGCTCGTGCCGCGCATCGCCGAGCATCTTGCCGGCGGGCAGTGGGCATGGCTTGTCTACCCGTTCGTATCGCCCGGCCTGCGCGCCATCGCCGCCTTGTTCGTCGCCGTGGCGGCGCATGACATCAGCACGACGGTGCTGGGCGGCGGGGGCAAGGTGGCGACGTCATTCGGCGGCTTTGCCGTGCTCGCATGGTATCCGACGCTGCTCGCCGGGTTTGTGTTTGTGATCGCGGCGGGGATGTCGCGCGCGCCGTGGTTCGGCTCGCTGCTTGCGAGCTGGCTTCTCCCGGCGCTGCTGTGGTACTGGCGGCCGAACGACCTGCTGCTGCACGTGGCGGCGGTCGTCGCGGCAGGATTTGCCACGCTGCTTCACCGCGGGGAGGTGGGTCGTGCCTGGCGCCGTTTCCGCAGGTAGCGGGCCGGGCCGCCCGGTGTGCGTCCTGTGCCGGGTGAAGCGCCCTGCGGTCGCGCCACGCCGGGCCGCCGCGCTTGCCGCGTTCGTGCTCGATGCGGAACGCGTCCCGCGCGGCATGGGCGTCACCATCGTGCTCGCCGGCGATGCCGCCGTCCGCCGGTGCAACCGCAGGTATCTCGCCCGCGACAACCCGACGGACGTGATAAGCTTTGCCGCGGCGGACGCGCCCGGCGCGACGCGCGACGAGGCGACCGTGGGCGACGTCATCATCTCGGCCGCGCAGGCGGCGCGGTACGGCAGGGCGCACGGCATCGCGGCGGACGAGGAGCTCGAGCGGTATGTCATCCATGGCGTGCTCCACTGCCTTGGGTACGATGACACGGCCGCGGAGGCGAAGCGGGCGATGTTCAGGCGCCAGGAGGCGCTGTTGAAGCACTGGCGCGCGAAGCAGGCAGGCGCGCACGCACGCGCATGCAGGTAACCACAGGATGCTCATGGATGTTCCCTTGGCGATAGGTGTGATGCTCTGGGCGGCCCTGATGGGCTGCGCAGCCGTTACCGCCGCGATAGACACGGCGTTGTCGCGGCTGCGTGTGAAAGAGCTGCTCGAGACCAACGAGACGCTCGCGCCGCGCATTCAGCTCTGGTTCCGCAAAGCGCGGGAGATGCGCGCGGCGGTGTTCCTGTGGCACGCGGTGTTCCTTATGGCGACGACGGCGCTGAGCGTGCTCGTGGTGCGCGCAGTATGGCGCAGCCATCCGCACGGCGTGCTCGAATTCGTCGAGTGCGCCGCGCTATTCGTGGGCATCATCATCATCGAGCTTGTCGCGCGGTTCATCGGCGCGCGCTCGGCGCCTGCGGTGGCGATGCGGTTCATCGGCGTGCTGTCGTGGGTGGCCGCGCTGGGGCTTCCGCTGAGCTGGCTGTTCATGAAGACGGCCGAGGGGATCGTCCGGCTTCTCAGGCTCTATTCGCCCGACACGCATCCGTTCGCCTCGATCGAGGAGGAGCGCGCGGCGACGCTTGCCGAGATGGGCGGCGCCAAGGGCGCGTTGAATGCCGAGGAACGCGCCATGATCCGCTCGATCTTCGACTTCGGCGAGACGATCGTGCGCGAGATCATGTCGCCGCGCACGCAGATCACCTGCCTCTCGTACGACATCACCATCGCCGCCGCCATCCAGCGCGCGCTCGAGACGGGCCACTCGCGCTTTCCCGTCTACAAGGGCGACGTGGATCATATCGTCGGCATCTTCTACCTGCGCGACATCCTCCCCTACTGGCGGCACGAGCTGACGGAGACGCTTCCCCTGCTGGTCGACGTCATCCGCCAGCCCTTCTTCGTACCCGAAACGAAGAGGGTGAACGAGCTGCTGCGCGAATTCCGCACCTCGCGCACCCAGATCGCCATCGTCGTGGATGAATACGGCGGAACGTCCGGACTGATCACCATCGAAGACCTGCTCGAGGAAATCGTCGGCGAAATCCATGGCGAGCATTCGAGCGAATCCCAACGGCCGTACGAGCAGCCCGACCGCGACACCTTCATCATCGACGCCCGCACGCCCGTCTATGACGCGAACGTGCTGCTCGGCATCGCCATTCCCGAGGATTCGCATTACGATACCCTCGGCGGCTACGCGATGTACAAGCTCGGCCGGCTTCCACGGGAGGGAGACACCTTCGCGGAAGGCGCGCTCGAAGTGACGGTCGTCTCGGTCCAGGACCGGCGGGTGCGGCGCGTGAAGATCAGGAAGCTTCCCGTGGAGAAGGAAGAGAAGGGGTAGGCAGCCGCGCTCCGCCGCCGTGCAGTGCCGCTGCATCCGGGACTGGTATGCTGCGTCCTACTGGTCAAGCACGCTGATGAAATTCCTGATCGCCTCTTGGTCTGCGAGACTGAGGTCATCGATGCGGACCTTGCCGTGCGTGCCGGCGGGGGTGAGGATCCAGGCATGGGTTTCATCCCACTTTGCGAGCACGCCGCGCACGCCTTTGCCTCCCTGCTTCGTCCACGTCCGTTCGGGCAAGGTAGCGGAGAAACGCCCTGGAGCACGGGTTGTTGGCGTGCGGGTCTCAGCGGGTCCGGCTGCCGGCGCAACCAGTTGGGTGACCAGCAAGTCCGCCCCGCTCCGCGTGCCAGCTTCTCCGGCGATGCATAGGGCTTTGAACCGCGTTTTCCTTGTCTCCAATTCCACAACGTCAAAGAAACCGGTTGTGCACAATGTGCCGACTATTGGTCCGATACTTCCGGAAGCAATCACCATGTATGTACCCGGTCTCACCGCCGCTTGAAGCCAGGAATTCTTAAGGTGTGCGTCGGCAGGCGACCGCCAGACGAACTCACCACGCCCGCCCTTTATCACAAGCGAACCCACTGTACGATTCCGTCCGGCTTCGAAGTACGACCATGTCTCGAGACCGGAGCCCTGCAGTGTGACCCTCACAGAGGCGACGGTATCGCTGGAGACGCTGACGGTATCATCAACGGCCATTCGCCGGAGAGACGCCATGTCCAGCTGATAGGTTGGCGTCTTGGTGAAGAGGGCGATCGATTTGTTCCTGTCGGGGGCTGCCCAAGGTTCAGTATACCCGTCAATAGCGTATACCCGTTGTTCCTTCCCGTCAACGAGGAGCGTCGCATGATAGTAGAGACTCGGTTCCCGACTCGGCACGTATGATTCGATCGAAAGGTACAATCGCACTACGTCTCTGGACTTGGACGCAACGGGAATGAACTCCAGCTCCGGGAACGTGATCACTGTCAAGTCCATTGTGTCCGAGTTCCGCTCGACCGTGCCAACGATGGTTTGCGGATCGGAGAGCGGACTGGGGTCATGCTGCGTCGAACTTCGAGGATTGCGTTCCAGCTGCCAGACATTCCGTACGCTTTTCTGCCCCAATCCCCGCACTCTGCCCAATCTGCGTAATCTGCGGGCCCTGCTTCACTCGCCCAGTTGCTTCAGCGCGATCTCGATGTGCGAGAGGGCTTCCTTTTCGAGCGCGATGACCGCTTCGAGCGCCTTGCACTGGTCGACCCACTGTTCAAGATGCCAGGTGGGCGGCGTGGGCACGCCGTTCACCAGGCGCAACACGCGCCCGTCGGCGAGCGCGTCGCCCAGGATGTTCACTTCCTTGACATAGGCATTGCGCGCGTTTGAGAGAGGGATGGCAACGATCGGGATGCGCGCACACGCCGTATCGAGGAACGCGTACGTTTCGCGGCGCATGTCACGGAGGCCGGCCCAGAGGGCGGCGTTGTTCCTTGCGAAGGCGGGCGCCGGGGGCATTTCGAGCGCGCCGAGCCGCGTGCACTGCCCATGCCAGGCCGTGAGGGCGGCGAGGCCGCTCAGGCGGCCGTCGATCTCGTTGGTGCGCGCGAAGGCAACGGCGCGCGCAAGCGTGCGGCGCAACTGCTCGGCGGCGGAGAGCGCCACGGCGGGCTCGAGCACTACGACCTCGCGCGGCAGGCCGTTGGTGACGCGGAACGCGGACGTCGTGTCGTATGGCGTGCGGCAGATGATCGAGCGGCCATAGCGTTCGTAGCCGACGATGACGCCCCAGTCATTCGTGGCCATGAGGCCGCGCATAAGCACGGGCTTCCTCAGGTCGATCGCATCGGCGATGATGAAGAGCATGGCGTCGCGGACGCGTTGCGGATCGCCGGGCCCGCAGAGGAAGCGTCTGGCGGCATAGCCGCCGGCGCGGAAGATGGCATCGCCCTGGCCCGCGTCGTCATCGGACTCGGCCACAGGGGCGAAGGTGTTGGTGTCAACGAGGAAGCGCATGGTGGCGCCGCCCATGCTTTTGAGCCACTCGGGCGTTTCATCCGAGCCCATGAACTGGAGGGCGATGGCGGCGCTGCACAGTAGCGGCATGCTGCCGTCGCGCAGGTCCTGGTAAAGGGGCAGGATGCGCATGATCCGGCGCTCGAACGCGTCTTTGCGGATGAGCGCAGGGCGATGGACAACGGGATCGCGGACAGGGATGCCGGCGACGGCGGCGAGGGCGTTGGCGGCGTGCCAGAAGTGGGCGCGGAGTCCGCGGAGCTTCTCGGCCCATGCCGCCTGGGCCGTGGGCGAGGCGAACGCGGTTCTCATCGCCTCCGGCTCGGCCAGGCGGTCGATGCCGCGGCGGAGCCCGTCGAGCTCGGCGACGGCGGCGAGCAGGTGGTCTCGCTGCTCGACGGTGCAGTCGCCGCGCATGCTCTCGAGATAACGTGCCAGCGAACGGGCGTCGCGCCCGATCTGCGTCAGCGCGGCATACAGGCAAATCCTGCTCGCATCGCCGCACGCGGGGCAGGCGGGCACGTGGTGCGCGCGGTCGCACACGCGTTCAAACGCCTCGACGCCGGCCGCCCCGGCCCGCGATCCCTCGCCGTTGCGCAACTGGTTGCGCAGCACGCGGACGAGCGCGGCAATGGCGCCGATGCGCGCGGTCTCGACCGGCGCAGGGGACGCCGCGCGGGAGAAGATGATAAGTTCATCCGGCCGCAGCTTGTGCCGCGCCGCGCCGTCCCGGACGGCGCCATCGATCTGCCCGGTTTCATCCATTGCCGTGGCGACGCCCCACTCGCCCAGCCCGGCCGGTGCGCCCCAGCCTCCGCGGACCACGGCGAGATTCGTTTCGATCAGCGCCCCGGCGATGCGTGAGCGGAAGAACTGCCGTACGACCGCCCTCGTCCACGCCGCTTCGGTGAACGGGAACCGCGCGGCAGACAGGCCGAACGCGTCAAGCAGGTTCGTGAGAAAAGGCTCGGACATGACGTCCACTGCCCGCGACAGGCAGACGTCTCCCGTGACGGCGCCGAGCGAGAACACCGAGCCGAGATGCGCGTCAACGCTGTCGCACGACGCGGTGATCCCGAGCTGTTCGAGGCCCGTGCTGAGGCACCACGTCAGCGAACGCGGCCGGCTGTCTTCATCGGCGGGCAGGGCGCCGGCGCCATGGGCCATGCCGCACACCGAGAACGCGGCGGCGATCACTGTGGTTCCGATGCGGCAGCGCATGATCGCACGCGCGGCCGCCGCGATGGCATTGTCAGTCATAGTGTCCTGCGGCAACTTTGTCGATGATGCGGGTCAGCTTGTCATCCGTGGCGTTCGCAAGGTCGAATTCGAAGCATGCGGCCACGCGGAGCAGCTCGCCCACGATGCGGGTATACAGCGGCAGACTGAACGCCGCGGCGCCTGCCGGGCCATCCCACGAGCGTGCCTCGGCGGCGTAGAGCCTTCCGGCTGCAAGGGCCAGCCGGCTGAGCCTGGCGTGGAGCCAGCCAAGGTTGTCGCGCATGACGCGGCGCGGAATGGGCGGCGCGGCCCGGCGTTCATCGCCCGCGGCGAGCTTGACAAGCATGAGCGCGATAAGCGTGTCGGCCGCCTCGCCTGGAATCTTCGCCTGCGCCTGTTCCGACCTGCGGTGCGCAAGGCGCGTGCGCACGAATTTCTTGCAGTCGTTCACGAGCTCGCCCATTTCGCCCACCACTTCCATGGCATAGAACGCCCGGCCGCGTTCCTGTGGCGGGATTTTGAAGTGGTCGAGCTGAATCTGCAGCGCGCGCCGCTCGAGCCGCGCAAGCGCGTCTTCAAAAGTCTGTGTCATATAACGTGATGATTATAGCATATACGCGCCGGGGGCACAATCGCCCCGCGCCGGTCCGGGCGACGGGGCGTTGCGCTGTCGTGCGCGCGGGAAGCGGCCGGAACCGGGCTGCGCGCGCTTGACATTCGCATGGGGAAGTCCTACAATAAGAACGTGGGAGACGGCCCGTTCAGGGCAAGCCGGCGCCTGGTGTGCATGGCGCGCGGCGAACTGTTTCCCGGGGGGCTTTGTGCATGGCTCATATTCTTGTGGTTGACGACAATCCTGGCATACGCAAACTGCTGGTGACGGCGCTTCGCGTCGCGGGATACGACGTATCCGAGGCAAGCGACGGGAGCGAGGCGCTCGACCGCATGCGCGCCCAGAAGGCCGACCTGGTCATTGCGGACATCCTGATGCCGAGCAAGGATGGCGTCGAGATGATCAAGGAAGTGCGGTCCGAGCATCCTGAAGTGCCCGTGATAGCGATTTCGGGAGGCGGGATCATTGCCGCGGCCACCTACCTTTCGTGGGCCGAGCAGATTGGCGCCGATCGCATTTTCGAGAAGCCGTTCAGTGTGGCCGACCTGCTTGGCGCAGTCAAGGACTTACTCGAGAAGCATGGCCACCGCGAAGAGACATGACGGCAGTGAACGGGCGCGTGCGCGCGGCCGTCAGGGCGGCCGGGGCGCCACGCCGTTCTCCTCACCGGCCGGCGACTTCCTCGCCATGACCTGCCACGAGATCCGCACGCCTCTGAACGCCATCATAGGCGCCACCGACCTCCTCTCCGCCACCAGCCTCACGCAGGAACAGCAGCGGTACGTCAAGCTCTGCGGCTCCGCGGGCGAGAATCTGCTGCGCCTGATCAACGACCTGCTCGACCTCGCGCGGCTCGACGCCGGGCGGTTCAGCCTTGATTGCAGGCCATTCTCGGTGACTGCCGTGCTGCGCGACTGCTGCGACGTCCTCGGCGCCGCCGCGCACGCGAAGAATGTCACCCTGTCCTGGTCTGTCCACGCCGATGTCCCGGCAATCCTGATGGGCGACCCGGGCAGGCTGCGCCAGGTGCTGCTGAACCTGATCGGCAATGCCGTGAAGTTCACCGATCGCGGCAGCATCTGCGCCACCGTCTCGCGCACGGCCGGTGAGACGGCTGACGGGCCAGGCGGGGCGGAAGGCGCGCCGGTCGAGCTGCTGTTCAGCGTGGCCGACTCGGGGGTGGGCATCCCGTCGGACATGCTTGCCAGGGTGTTCGACTCGTTTACCCAGGCGGACGTGTCGACGACGAACAGGTACGGCGGCACGGGCCTCGGCCTCGCCATCGCGCGCAGCATCGTGCAGTTGATGCACGGGCGGATATGGGTCGAGAGCGAGGTACGCAGGGGCAGCACATTCCAGTTCACCGCGCAGTTCGGCCGCCATGAGCCCGCGGCGCCGGCGCAGGATGCTCCGGCGCGCCCCGCGACGCAGCAAAGGCTGCTGCTCCGCGTGCTTCTCGTCGAGGACACGCCGGACAACCGGCTGCTCGCGCGCACGTATCTCGACGGCCACCTGGTCGCGGAAGCCGAGGATGGCGCACAGGCGGTCGAAATGTTCCGCGCCGGCACATACGACGTCGTCCTGCTCGATATGCGCATGCCGGTGATGGACGGGTTTGCCGCCGCGCGGCTGATGCGCCAGTGGGAGTCCGACCGCGGTCTGCCCGCCACGCCGATCATCGCGCTGACAGCCTATGCCTATCCGGACGAAATCCGCCAGTGCAGGGACGCGGGCTGCACGCTGCACCTTGCCAAGCCGTTCCGCCGCGACGAGCTTGTCGCCGCGATCGCCGCCTGCCACTGTGGCGGCACGGATGACTTCGCGCCCAGTCATCCGCACGAGCGCTCGGCTGCCACCGCGCATGCCACCCGTGCGCCTGAAGCCCGGCCGGAGCGTGTACGCGTCCGCGTGGACCGTTCTCTGGCCGCCATCGTCCCCGGATTCCTCGAGCACAGGCTCGCCGATGTCATCCGCCTCGAAGACGCCATCGCCAGCGGGAACTTCGCGCAGATCGACGCCATCGGCCACGCCATGAAGGGCACGGGCGGCGGCTATGGCTTCCCCGCCATCAGCGACATCGGCCGCCGTCTCGAGCTCGCCGGCCGCGAGCGCGACACAGATGCCGCGTCCCAGTGCCTCCGCGATCTTGCCGCCTATCTCTCCAGCGTGGAACCTGTGTATGCATGATCCGCAACGCCGCCTCGTGCTGTGCGTGGACGACGACGACGATTACCTCCGCCTCGAAGAGCAGATCCTCGCCGGCCAGTCGCTCGACGTCGTCTGCGCGCATGACGCGCCCCAGGCGCTCGCCGCCGTCAAGAGCATGAGGCCCGACCTCATCCTCCTCGACGTCAAGATGCCCGGCACGGATGGCTATGAGCTCTGCGCCCGTCTGCAGGAGGACCCCGAGGCCGCGTTCATTCCCGTCATCTTCGTCACCGGGCTCGACGACGAGCAGAACCGCGCGCACGCCTTTGCCGCCGGCGGGGCGGACTACCTGGCCAAACCGATCGGCAAGGATGCGCTCGTCGCGAAAGTGCTGGCCAACCTCGAACGCAGCGAGCGATGGAACCGCGTCCAGCGCGATGGCATCCTGTGGTACGGAAAAGCGCAGCCCGGTGCCTTCATCCGTTTCCGCGAGTACCTGTTCAACGCGCTCGACCTCCCGGCCGCCACGCGGTACGACTTCTCGAAGCTTCCGCCGAAGAAGCTGTACGACGCGGCGCCCGCGCTGGGCATCGGCGCCAGCATACTGGGCCAGCATATCGCCGAATATCTCGGCCTGCCGTTTGTGTTCGACGTGAACCCGGGCGACGTCGAGCTCGGCGTCCTGCCCGGCCTGTTCTGCCGCTCAAACCACGTCGTCGCCGTGCGCGATGACAAGGGCGGGCAGAGCTTCATCATGAGCAATCCGTTCGACCTTGACACGATGGACATGCTGCGCCAGTTCGTGAATCTCAACGCGTCATCAGTCGTGCGCATTGCCGACCCGGCGACGATCGACCTGGCGTTCACGTACGAGGAAACGCCGCGGCAGCGCGACGCGGCCGGCGTCGTCACCATGCCCGCGCCCGACTCTGCCGGAGAGGGCGGCCCCGGCGCGGAGGCGCTCATCCGCGAGGAGATCGCCGGCGCGCGCGTCGTCGCCATGACCAACAACATGCTCGGAGTCTCCGTTGCCGAGCGGGCAAGCGACATCCACATCGAGCCCAAGGAAGGCAATACGGTCGTCCGCTTCCGCATCGACGGCGATCTCCGCGAGTTCTTCACCATGCCCAAGGCCACGGGCGTCAAGCTCATCTCGCGGCTCAAGGTTCTCGCCGACCTCGACATCGCCGAGCGCCGCCTGCCGCAGGACGGTTCGTTTGCCGCGCGCATCATGGACCGCGCGTTCAACCTGCGCATCGCCACCACGTCGACTCCGTACGGCGAGGCGCTTGTCGTGCGCCTGCTCGAACCATACTCGAAGCCGCGTTCTCTCCGCGAACTCGGGTTTACGACCCGGCAGACCCGCGCGCTCATCAGCCAGGCCAACCTCTCCCATGGATTCGTCCTCATCGTCGGCGCCACCGGCTCCGGCAAGACTACCACGCTGCAATGCCTGCTCCACCAGATCGACTTCCGCTCGCGCTGCGTCATGTCGGTCGAAGATCCCGTCGAGTACCGCCTCCCCTTCGCCACCCAGCAGCAGGTCAACGAAAAAGCCGGGCTGACGTTCGAGCGCCTCCTCCGCGCGATTGTGCGGCAGGACCCGGATGTCCTTTTCCTCGGCGAAGTCCGCGACGCCCAGTCGGCGCAGATCGCCGTCGATTTCGTCAGCACAGGACATCTCACGGTGAGCTCCCTGCACACGATGAACGCCACCACTGCGTTCCTCCGCCTCGAACGGCTCGGCATCAGCCGCCCCGCCATGGCTGACGTCATCACCGCCGTCGTCGCCCAGAAACTCATCAAGACCCTCTGCCCCCATTGCCGCAAGATCGTCCCTGTCTCCGGCAGCGAGCGCGCCCTGCTCGAACCGTGGACGGACAGTGTGCCCGAGACCGTCGCCCATCCCGTCGGCTGCCCGAAATGCAAGAACACGGGGTACTTCGGCCGTACGGTCGTCGCCGAGGTCATCACCCTCGATCACGCCATCGCCGACATGGTGCGCGCCGGCAGGTCAGTCGCGGACATGCGTTCGTTCATCAAGCAGCGCGGCGACCATCTCATTGCCGACCACGCAATCGAAAAGGTCCGCGCGCATCTCGTCTCTCCCGCCGACGTGGCAAGACACGTCCTGGCCGGGCAGACGCGCTTCGACAGGACGCATGACGGCGCCGCAGCTCCCTCCGCCCAATCCAAGGACGCTTCCGGCCGGCTCGATGTGCTCCTCCTCGCCGGCGAGCCGGGTGTCCGTGCATTCCTCTGCGCCACGTTCGAAGACAGCGGCTACGAAGTCACCATCGCCGACAACATCGCTGACGCGCTCGACCACCTCGATGCGACGGCGTTCGACCTCATCATCGCCGATCTGGCCGCCGCGGCGACCGAAGAGGCCGAGTTCCTCGCAATCCTCGACGAGAAAGAGATGCCGGAGCCCGTCCTGCTCGTCGTACCCGCCAGCCATCCTGATGCCGCACCGCCGCAGGCCGGGGGCAGGATGATCCTTCTGGCGCGCAAGCCGCTTGACAAGCAGGTGCTGCTCGACCGGGCCGTCGCGCTGACCGGCGGCAGGTGACGCCATGCTCTCCTGCCCGGTGCGTGCGTCTCTCCTCCCTGGCAACCATCCTGCCTGGAGCATCGACTTCACGCGTCGCGGCATTTGACGCGGGGCATGGTCTCTGTTGAAGTTTAATTAAAATGACATGGTTACGTTTAATAGAAGTGACATGATGAGATGGTAACAATGTCTCCTTTAGCAATCAGTGAAAGGAGACGAAGATGGAAGGGACACTCATCATGACAGAT
>JAAYZF010000269.1 GCA_012514975.1 bacterium | reverse complement strand
GTTGGGCTGCTTGAAGAGCGAACCGGCCGCGTTGTAGTAATCAGGGAATGAGACGTCCTCCTTGGCATAGTAGTACTGCGCCCACACGGCGGTTGCCTCGAGAAACCAGAGCGTGCTCCACGCGTTGTAGGCCGACTGGATGCCGTGGAAGTACTCGTGGTGGCACACACCCTTCAACTTGAGCTGCCATTTGTCCGCCGGATAGTTGGCTTTGATCTCGCTGCTGATCTTGATATACCCGGCCATTTTGTCGCCTGACATCTGGCTGACGTCCACCCATTCGCCGTTGCCGCTGATGATGCCGATGTAGACGTGGAGCTTGCCCACGCCGTTGCTCACGCCCTCGGTGTACGCCTTGCGGAAATGCTTGCGGGTCATCTTGCCTTGGATCGCCATCTCGGTGTAGATTTGCACGAGCGTCGCGTAGCCTTCATTGGGGACGGCATGATCGTTCGTCAGGCTGTAGTGCACGATGCAGTTCACGCTGGTCATCTGCTTTTCGAGCGGGAAATTCGGCAGCGCGGTCACGCCCGGCGGCGATCCGGCGGCGCGTGCGGCCATGATCGCCTGCAAGTCCGGGCTGTATCCGCTCAGTTCGTCACGTTCTCCTTCCGACAGCTCTTCATAGACGCGATGCACGTCCTTGTAGAATGCCGTGCCGCACGGGTCGAACACCGGGACTTCCCCGTCGCGCGGAGCATACTCCTCGTCCGCGGCGATGCGTTCGGGCGCGAACCGCAGTCGTGCCTGCATCATCACGGCGTCCTTGAGTGCCAGGTCGCCGCGGGCCACGGCGCGCACAACGCGCTCGGATGCGCTCGGGCGATGGGCGTGCGGCGAGGGTGCAGTTTCGGTGTGCGCCACGCACAAGGCGTGTGCGAAGGCAAAGAAGGCAAGTGCAGCCAGCATGGTCGTTCTCATGGTTGGTCCTCCGCGGTGGGGATTACTGCGCTGTCTGCTCGAATTCCTTCTGCGCGATGATCACGCGCAGGTCTTCGCTCAGCGATGCCAGCCAGCGTCGTTCGCCGTCATCGAGTTCATCATACACAGCATGGACTTCCTTGTAGAACGAGGTGCCGCATTCGTCGACCCTCGCGGGCGCGCCGGGCGCGGGCGCGAACTCCGAATCCGGGGGAAAGGTCGCCGGCGCGAACAGCAGGCGCGCGGTGAGCAGCACGGCGTCCTTGCGCGAGATGCGGCCGCGCGCGGCCGCATCCTGGATGCGCGCGTAGGGTGTCTTTGTCTCTGCGTTCATGAGCTTCGTCGTATCGGCCGGCGCATCCGTCTGCGCGACCGCCGGCGCCGGCGCGGGCGTCGGGACGGCCGCCGGCATCGTTTCATCCTGGCGCCGCATGCAGCCGCAACAGCAAAGGAGGCTGATGCCGACCAGAGCTGCACAGACCGCTGCGTGTGATCGCCGGATCATTAATCGTGCCACCGTTTCATTCCATACGAGCCGACCTGGTCCATTGTACTATGGAAGCCATTTGCATGTCAAGCGGAACCAGCATCATCTTTCAGCCGCGTGTTCCGTCGCATTGCAGGCATCAGCCCGCGCGGCTACCGCGTCCAATCACGGCGTCATCAGCAGTGGGCGTCGCGCGGTCCGGCGGACGCCATGGGCGCGCGGTCAAGACCGCGGAAGGTGGCAGGCGGGGATCCCGCGAGACGGGATACTCCAGGGCGCGGTCAAGACCGTGCATCGTGCGGCAAGTGGGGCCGCAGCGGGGTTCACGGGAATTGGGACGAACGGACACGTGAGAGCATGCTCACGTGACAGGCCGCAACTCGAGTCGTGGCCACACGGGTGGAAATGCGTTGGCAGACACGCGCATCCAGCGTGGCGACGTGGTCACGTCGTACCACGCGCGCCGGCGGACACGTGTCAACCACGCCAGCCCTTATATCGGGATTCCATCAGGACCGGCGCATGCGCAGCGCCGCGAGCAGCCCGGCCAGCAGGCCCAGCGCCGGCTCGGGGATCACGATGGCATCCACCATGACGCTTCCGTCAATACTGATGTTGTTGGCGAACACGACTTCGTACGTCTTGCCATCGCCGAGCCACGTCCAGAATGCGTTGGGCACGCTGGGATTGAGGGTGGCGTAACTGCCGTTGACTTGGAACACGCGGTATGACACACCGGTGTAATCGCTCCATACGCCGGGAAGGCCATTGCCGCAGCCGACGACCACGTTCACGCCGTTGCTTAGCACGCTCGAGGCCGGCAGATTCGTGATCGCGTCGCAGTCGTTGTCCGTCGCGGAATACACGTCGAACTGGAACGTGCCGGCCTGCGCGAGCGGTCTGAGCTGCACATTGTTGAAGTTGATGGTGACCGGGATGTTCGTGTAGGTCTGGTTATTCTGGTCGAACGTACAGCCGTCGTTCATCTTGCTGATCTGGCCGCGCTCCGTGTTGGTGGTGGGCACCGCGTTGGCAACTGTGCCGCCCACCCAGGTGAACGTGCCGCCAAAGGTAAGCCCGCCGAGTTTCTTGTCGAGCACGCCGTTCGAGACGATCGTCGCGCCCATCGAGCTGCCGAACCTGAGCCTGCCGCCATCAAGAAGAAACCCGGCAGAGGTCGCGATGCTATCGCTGATGTGAAAGTCTCCGCCCAACACCATGAGCGTCCCACCTGCCGGGAGAGCCAGACGAGTGACCGTGGCGGTGCCGTGCGAGACGATGACCCAGTTGGCGAACTGGCCGTACATTCGGCCTTGGGAGAGCAGCCCGCGGGGCTCGATGACCAGCGTCCCCTCGTTCGAGTTGATGACGTTGCGCACCCAGGAGTAGTCGTTCGGGATCGTGACGACGTCATTGGCGTTGATGCACCACGTGTCAGCCGACTGCAAGGGGACGACACCGTCCGCCCACGTGGCAGTGTCATTGAACAGGCCGCCGCCCGTACCGTTGCTCAGGCGCAGAACGCCATGCGCTGTCAGGGAAGCCAGCATGCACGTCATCAAACCGAACTGCATCAATCGAGGTGTGTTCATTCGTCATCTCCATTCATTAAGGGCCGGTTGTTGCATCTTCGAGGCCAGTGTAGCAGCTCCGCGCCCCGTTTTCCATGGCTATAGCAGGAAAAAACATGGATATTTTTGCCATGCAATCGCGGTAATGGTATACTGGATCATGCGCGCCGCAGCACCAACGAGCACACCTTCATCGGCCACATGGTCGGACGTGGCCGGCGATGTGGAGATTTATACCGTCAGCAGGGAGCCGCAACGCACCATCGCCGTGAATGTCATGCACGCCGGGCGCGGCGAATGGGGGCCGGGCGACCGCTATGAGCGCATCCGCAAGAAATCGTATTCGCTCGAGCTCGTCGTGGGCGGCAGCGGCGTCATGGACATCAATGGCGTGCGGCACGAGCTGTGGCCGGGCGACCTGGTGTTCATGCATCCGGAGGATGCGTGCGTGTATTGGACGGGCCCCAAAGGCGTGTGGCACAAGCTGTTCGTCGCGCTTCACGACCGCTCGTTGCGGCCGCTCGTGCGCCAGTTGCGCGTCGGGAAAGTGTGGCACGTGCGGCTGACGCGTGCCGGCGCGTTGCGCGCGCAGCGGTTGCTGGCGGGGATTCTGCGGGTGGCGCGGCAGGCAGCGGCGGACGCGCCGCTCCGCGCATCGGTGTGCGCCTATGAGCTGCTGCTGTTGCTTGCCGGGGCGGCGCACCGCATCGAAGGACGCGCACACTTGCCGCCACAACTGCAGCGGGCGCTTGATGCGGCGCTTGCGCCCGGGAGCGCGATCCGGAACGTCACGGGCATGGCGCGCGCAGCCCGCTGTCCACCCGAGTATTTCAGCAAGCTGTTCCACCGCCACATGGGCCTGCCGCCGCACGAATGGCTTACACGCGCACGCATGGAGCAGGCCGCCGATCTTCTGCGCACCACCGACCAGCCCGTGCATGCGGTCGGCGCGAGCGCCGGGTATCCCGATCCGTTCCATTTCAGCCGCGTGTTCCGTCGCTTTGCAGGCATCAGCCCGCGCGGCTACCGCGTCCAATCACGGCGTCTTGCACAGCGGGCGTAGCGCGCCGTCCGGCGCACTTCATGGACGCGCGGTCACACACCGCGCCACGTGAGGCAGGCGAGTCAGGCGGGCCGTTGTGGGCGGCGCGAACGGCCCCGCTGAAGCGGGTACTCCGAACATGAGCGCCTTCAGGCGGGCCATTGTGGCGGCGTGAACGGCCCCGCTGAAGCGGGTACTCCTAACATGGCCGCCGCGCATGCGGGCCAGCCGCATGCATCCGCGGCAGGCGAGTATCGCGCAAGGCGGGACCCTCCAGCGCGCGGTCGTTGATGTGTGTCACTTCACCTTGCGCGCCAGGCGTCTGCCCAGGCGGATGAGCGCGGGCGAGCAGTCGAGCGGGTCGAGCTGCACATTGATGATCGAGAATGATGAGGTGTGCGCCTGTGCCTTGCGCAGCGCGTCTTCGAGTTCGTCCTCGGTGCGCACTTCGCATCCCCAGCCATCGCCGAGGATGTCGGGCCAGCGGTGATAGGCCCAGCCGGAGATGTTGTTGTACGGGCCGTCGTGGATTGCCCGCTCGGTGGTGTAGCCTTTGTTGTTCAGGACGAGCACGATGGGATTGAGCCTGTGTTGCGTAATCGTCGAGAGCTCCTGGCCGGTCATCTGGAACGCGCCATCGCCGACGATGACGAGGGGCCTGCGGCGCATGTCGGCGATCTGCGCGCCGAGTGCCGCGGGCACGCTGAAGCCCATCGAGGCGTAGTAGGCCGGGCTGAGGAACTCGGTTCGGCGGTGGATCGTCAGGTCTGCGCCGCCGAACAGGCTGTCGCCGATGTCGCAGATGACGACGGTGTCGTCATCGAGAAACTGGTCGAGCCGGGCGAAGAGGCGGCGCATGGTGATATGATCGCCGGAGTGCGGCCTGAACGGCAACGGCGCGGCAGCGCGCGGGACGGCGGTGCGCCTGCGGGGGAGGCGTGCGTCAGCGATGCGCGCGATGAAGTGGCCGAGGAAGACATCGTCATAGTGGTGATGCCCGATGGCCACGGTGCCTGAGTGCGCGTAGATGGTGCGCGCCGGGTCGAGCCGCGCGGTGTAGATGCCGAGGTTGATGTCCGTCATGAACGCGCCGAGGATGAGCACCCGGTCTGCGTTCTCGACCGCGCGGCGCACGCGCTCGTGCCCCATCGCGCCTTCGTAGATGCCAAGGTACCGCGGATGGCGTTCGGAGATGACTGATTTACCGAGGAGCGTTGCCGCAACAGGATAGCCGGTGCGCTCGACAAGGCGGAGCAGGGGGGCCTGCAGGCCGAAGCGGTGGAGTTCGACGCCGGCAAGGATGACGGGACGGCGTGCGCGTGAGAGGAGCGCGACCGCCTCGGCGACCGCCTCATCGAGGCTTGCGCGGTCGCTGTGTGGCTGGACAGGGCGATGCGGGCCGGGCGCGGCGCACGGGGCCGAGACGAGGTCGCGCGGCAGCTCGAGATACACCGGCCGTTTCTCGCGCACGCAGGTGTCGAGCGCCGAGTCGACCAGCATGGGCACGGTGCGGGGGTCGTCGAGGGCGACGGCCGCGGCAGTCACCTGCTCGTAGATTCTGAGCTGCGTCTCGAACGTCCTGACGCGATGATGCAGGAGGGGCGAGCGCACGCGTTCGTTCGTGCCCGGTGCGCCGCTGATCACCACGAGCGGCGACTTCTCGGCATACGCGCCGGCGACGGCATTCACGGCATTCAGCCCGCCTACGCAGTACGTAACGCAGACGGCGCCAAGGCCGTTCACCCGCGCATACGCATCGGCCGCGTATCCGGCGCCGATCTCTGTGCACGTGCCGATGACCTTGATGTCGCTCGCTTCGAGCAGGTCGTAGAAGCCGAGAACGTAGTCGCCCGGAACGCCGAAGACATGGCCCAGGCCCATCTGTTCGAGGCGGGTGACGAGGTACGAGCCGACGGTGGTCTTTGTGTTGGAGCGCATGGTGGTGCCTTGTCTGGGCGGCACGGCGTGCGGTGCCGCGATGAGGTGCTCCTTGACGCGGGTGACGGCGACAACGGCCGCGGAGGCAGAAGGCTGCCTCCGCGGCTGCACCCGTGCGCGGCGTTGCGGTGACGGCGTTATTCCGTCAGCTCGATCGCGCCGGCATCGCGCTGGGCGACAGGCGCATTGCCGCAGAAGTCGCGGAACTGCGGGCCGTCGAACTGCCAGGCGTACAGCTCGTCGATCGTCGTTTTCGCGTCCGCAAGCGTGCCGAGGGCGATGCGCAGGAAATCAAGCGTGCAAGGCAGGCCCTTTGCCGCAACCAGGTCAGCCGCGTTCTCGAGCGATGCGTCCGCCGCGAGCTTCAATTCTCCCGACACGGTCTTCTTTCCGTCGATGTAGATGTTCATCGCGCCGTTCCGGCGATCGGCTTCAGCGATGATGTGATGATAGGCGCCGTCGTTGACGACCACGGAATCGGCGAGCGCTGTCTTTGTTCCGCCTGCCATGACTGAGAAGGTCACGGCGCCCTTGTCGTTCAGCACGAGCGCATAGCCGGCCTTGTCATCCATCTTGGAGACGATGGCGCCATAGGTCTGCCCCTGCGCGGTTTTGAGATATGCTTCGACAAGCATGCTCGAGGTGTAGACCTGCGGGTTTTTGAGCGCGGGGCCTGAGATGCCTGGATCGGCTGAGGCTTCCTCGGGCGGCTGGTTTGTGCGGCCGCCCCTGCGCCCGCCTCTTCGCCCGCGGCCTTCACCGGTCACGAACGGTTTGGCGAGATCGGCCTGCGCGAGCACGAGGTACTGGTCCTTGCCGTCAAGTTCGAGCGCGCCCTGGGTCCAGTCTTCGAGCGGGCCGTCCACATAATCCGCGGCGGAGACGCCGACGGCTTTGAGCGGATACGTCGGACACGTGTAGTACATTTCACGGCCGGAGTAATAGGGCGCCATGTACCAATGTTCGTCGATCACGACCGTCGGGTCGAGATTGTTGCGCGTGAAGTTCCATTCGCCGACCATGGCATAGAGGCTCCATGGGACGAACGCCTTGACGCCGCAGTCGACGGCCGCGGAGCCGGAGGCGAGGCGGAAGTCGTGCCTGGCCGGATCGCGCAAGACGGCGTTGGTCGTGGTGACGCCGGCGCCGGCGGCGAGAGCTTTGCGCGCGAGGAGCGCGGCGGAGAACGAGGCGAGATCAGGATAGTCGCCGTCTTCAGCCTCGAACACGCCGAGCTTGCCGGTGATGGCGTAGAACACATTGCTCGTGTACGCGTCGGTCTCGTAGGCGAATGTCTCAGCCTGTGTGCCCGCGTCGCGCGCGTTGGGGTCCTTTCCCTCGGCGTCGCTGTGGCGGAAGACGATCTGGGAGATGTCGTCGAAGATGTTGCCCATGAACTTGTCGCGGCCCGCTTGCGGCGCCTGGCGGCGGCTTGCGACGACGAACTTGTAGACGGTATTGTTGAAGAAGGTGTTCTGGTAGCTGATGATTTCCTGGAACGCGGCGCAGTTGGCGTATTTGCTGCCGAGCTCGTTGTTCTTGCCCCAGGCGATGTTGTTGAAGTGGTAGTTCTTGAACGCGCCGTCAAGATAGTAGGCATGGCCGAAGCGGGGCGTGCCTTCCTTCTTGTTGCCCACGGTCCAGTGCATCAAGCCGCCCGGATTGCCGCTGACGTTGTTGTACACATAGAACGGGCCGCCCTGCCACGTCTCGATGCCGCCCCAGTCGTTTGCGATGAGCAGCGGATCGACCACCTTGTTGTGATGAATCAGGAAGCGGCAGAAGGGCACATCCTGCGAACCGCCGCCCTTGCCGCCGAAGGTGAAGTAGCCCGAGCCGCCGCAGCGGTCGATCACGTTGCCCGCCACCTCGGCCGTCTCGGGGAAGGCGACGGTGAGGGCCATGTGGCCATTGACACGCGCCGGGCGGAAGCCTATTTCGCGCAGCCGGTTGCGGAACACGCGGACGTCGCCGAGCGATCTGCCGCCTTCACGCCCGCCAGCGCGGATTTCGATGCCGTCGTGGTCCGTGTGGAAGACGTCATTGTCCGCAACGAGAATGTTGTCCAGCCGGCCGCCGTCGGCAGCCTCGATGCGGATGGCCTGGATGACGGACTCGAAGCGGCAGTGGTCGATGGCGACGTCATCGCCCGCGCCGAGCAGGCGGATGCATGCGGATTTGACCTCGGGATCGCGCCAGCCTTGCGCCGTGAGATCCCAGTAGACGTTGTTGAAGCGGAAGACGAGGCCGCTGATTCGCACGTGGCTCATGGCGGTGGCATCGATGAGCGTCGTGTTCTTCGCAGCCTCGATTGTGACGTCATTGGGATCGGCGTCGCCGGGAAGGCGGACATAGAGACGGCCGCCTTTGCCTTTCTTCTCAAACCAGAATTCGCCGGGCTGATCGAGGAACTGCGGAAGATCTTCGAGCGAGTAGCGGTTGTTGCGATGAATCTGCTGCGAGTCGTTCTGCCATGGGCCCTGGAAGGCGATTGCCTTCTGCACCGGGTCGAATGCCTCTATGGCCGCGGCGTAGGGGGCGCCCATGACGATGCCCCACTCGCTCCAGACGATGCCGCCGGCATAATCACTGGCCTTGCCGGCGAGGTTTTTCGTGTCTATGCCGAGGTGCATCAGGACGCCGTTGACATTCGTCTTGTGCTCGCCCGTCCACCAGCGGGGATTCTCCCAGAGATACCACTCGGAGAGGACGTCATCGCGGTCGGAGGCCTCGTAGTTGGGCGTGCGGGCAAGGCGGATGCGGGTGATGGCGCCATTGCGGCCGACCATCCAGACGGCGCGCGGCGCGAACTCGAGATCGGCGCGCCAGACCTTGTCGCGGTCAGGAATCGCGCTGTTGGCCGCGCCGCGCGTCCAGCCGGTCACCTGTTCCGAGCCGTAGAAGCGCGCTTCGCCGCTGCCCCACGCGGGGTCGATGGTCAACTGGATCGGGGTGCCCTGTTCGCCGGTGACGCCCTTGGGCGGGCGGAGGATGCCGCGGTAGGTCGCACCGCGCTTGAAGACGTACGTATGGATGCCCGCGCATTCCCTTGCGGCCCCCATGGCCGCCGGGTCCCAGGGATGATGCTTCCATGGTTTTGATTTCGAGCCGTCGCCGTTGTCGTCGCCTGCCTCGAAATCGATGTATTTGACGGAGGGGCCGGGGGTAAACGAAAATGGTGTGGGTGTCCACTCGATATCGCCGGTGGGAAGCACCCTGGCATTGGGTTCCTGCCACGAGTACTGCGCGGCATGCGCGGCGGATGCAACGGCGATGAGTGCGACGGCTGAAAGCCATCTGAAGGGGACGGTGCTCATGGTCTGCGCTCCTTGCGGCGATTAAGGAAGAACCGCGGCGTGCATGGCCTGCGCGCGGCCGTCAAGTGCAACGTGGAGCTAGTATACTAAAGTGGAGGAAGGGGCGCAACAGCGGGAAGCGGACGGATACGAGGACGAAAGGGACGGATGAAGCGCGTGCGCCGCGCCCGAGACCGCATGGCGGAATCGGGCGCGGCGCAGCAGGCTACTTGTAGCTGTACCGCACTATCGTGATGATCTGGGGTGGCGCGGTCGGCAGCCTGAAGACGAAGAACCCTTTCTTGTCCATCACCTCCGAGACGATCACGGTCGTGAATGCGGTAAGGGTGTGTTCGCCTGGCGAGACGACAGGCGTCTCCGCTCCGTTCTTGTGAACGAGCACAGCCGTGTAAGCTGGCGCGCTGATATAGGAATAGAGCAGGCCACGCTTGCCGAATGAGAGCCCGAGGATCGGCAGCGGAAGCGTCTGGTCATAGATGGCCTCGCCCTTCTTGTCGAGCCAGATGACACGATAGGTGCCGTTGGTTCTTACGCCCCAGACGACGCAGCCGCCCTTGCCGTCGGCCTTGAGGTAGTAGCCCGCGGCAAGGTCAGTCGGGAAGGACCATTCGACAGTTGCAGCCGCGGCGGCTCCTGCAACGAGGAGCGCGGCGGCGATGAGTGTGAGAGTTTTCATGTGTGTGCATCCTTTCTGTTATGGCGCCCGATGCGCTGTTCTTGATACATGGTGTCTGCGGCTCGATACCGTGAGCGGCCGGGCATCGAGGCGCGGTAACGGTTCGCCAGCCTTTCACGGGCAGGCCGTGCGCGGCGCTACTTGTAGTTGTACCGCACGACCGTGACGGACGCGGGAGGCGCTACCGGCAGCCTGCACACGAAGAAGCCCTTCCGGTCCATCACTTCCGAGCCGAAGACGGTAGTGAACGCGGTGAGCGTGTGCTCGGCGGGCAGGAAGATCGGCGTCTCGACTCCCTTTTTGTCAACATATACAGTCGTGTATGTTGGTGCGCTGATGCGTGAGTAGACCAACCCGCGCTTTCCCATGGAGAAACCAATGACCGCCCCGGGAAACGTCTGGTCGTAGAGTGCCTGGCCCGATTTGTCGAGCCAAAGCACCCTGATCAAGGCGTTCGTGGTGGCACCCCAGAGGGCGCAGCCGCCCTTGCCGTCAGCCTTGATGTAGTAGACGGTGCCGATGTCGGTGGGGAAGGACCACTCGACTGTCGCTGCTGCCGCCGCGCCGCAGATGAGGAGCGCGGCAGCGATGAGAGATGTTGTTTTCATTGGTGTGGTGCCTGGGTGTTGTTATGCGCGACGCGACGTGCGTGTCGCGCCTATTTGTAGCTGTATCGCACTATCGTGACGACTTGGGGAGGCGCGGTCGGCAGCCTGAAGACGAAGAACCCTTTCTTGTCCATGACCTCGGAAACGATTATAGCCGCAAAGGCTGTAACCGTATGCTCGGTTGGTGAAGTGACAGGCGTCTCCGTCCCGTTCTTGTCAACGAACACTCCCGGGTAGACTGGCGGGCTGACATAGGTGTAGAACAGGCCGCGGGTACCTATGGAGAGTCCGTAGATCAGCTGCGGAAGTGTCTGGTCGTAGATGACCTCTCCCTTCCTGTCGAGCCAGATGACACGACAGGCGCCGTTTGTCTTTATGCCCCAGACGACGCAGCCGCCCTTGCCGTCAGCCTTGAGGTAGTAGCCCGCGGAAAGGTCGGTTGGGAAGGACCATTCGACAGTTGCTGCCGCGGCGGCTCCTGCGACGAGGAGCGCGGCGACGATGAGAGATGTTGTCTTCATTGGTGTGGTGCCCGGGTGTTGTTATGCGCGACGCGACGTGCGTGTCGCGCCTATTTGTAGCTGTATCGCACGACCGTGATTGCCTGGGGAGGCGCAGTCGGAATCCTGAAGACGAAGAACCCTTTCTTGTCCATCACCTCGGAAGCGAATATGGTCGTGAATGCGGTAAGGGTGTGTTCGCCTGGCGAGAAGACCGGCGTCTCGGCTCCGTTTTTGTCCACGAGCACTGCCGTGTAGGTTGGCGCGCTGGGATAGGAATAGAGCAAGCCGCGCGTGCCCAGTGTGAAGCCGAAGATCGGCTGCGGAACTGTCTGGTCGTAGATGACCTCTCCCTTCCTGTCGAGCCAGATGACTCGATAGCTACCGTTGGTCTTGACGCCCCAAAAGGCGCAGCCTCCCTTGCCGTCGGCCTTGAGGTAGTAGCCCGCGGAAAGGTCGGTCGGGAAGGACCATTCGACAGTTGCAGCCGCGGCGGCTCCTGCGACGAGGAGCGCGGCGGCGAAGAGGTTCAGTGTTTTCATTGGTGTGCGTCCTTTCTGTTATGGCGCGCGGTGCGCCGCTGCTTTATTCAAGCATCTTGGTACTATAATACCATATAAAAAGCGGTTTGTCAAGTCCGGGGGCGAAACGGGCAGGCGAGGCGCGCGGAAACGTGCCGGCATGGGGGGATGGCGCAGCGCGACGCGCGGCCGGCGCGTCAGCACGACGTGTGAACCGGATGGCGGCGGGAAGCGCCTGGGAGATCGGCGTTCAGGCAGCGGGGACGGACAGTTCGCGCACGGTCGTCTGCGCGGCAAGCTCGTCGACCCTGCGCGGGTCGAGCACTGGCGTGCCGCGCACCTCGACGCACGCGGAGCCGGCGGCGACGGCGCGCGCGGCGCATTCGCGCGTCAGCCTGCGCCCTGACCGGGCGAAGAACTCGAAGCAGAACTGGCCGAGGAGTGCGTCGCCCGCGCCGGTCGTGTCGACGGCCGTGACGTCCGGCGCGGCGGCGTGCAACAGCAGCGCGTTGTCTGCAAACCAGGCGCCCTTGTCCGCGTCTGAGACGATGACGGCGGCATGCTTTTTCACGAGGGAGCGCATGATGGCGACGACCTGGCGTTCATCGTTGACAGGGCTGCCCATCATTTCCTTTAGCTCCGCGCGGTTGGGCTTGATGACCGCGGGATGCTCGCGCGCGGCAAGTGCGAGCGCCGGGCCGCTCGTATCGAGCGCGACAGACCTGCCCGCCTCGTGGAACAGGCGGACAAGCCGCGCGTACGTATCGGCGGGGAACCGGGCGGGGAGCGAGCCGCTGATGATGACGACCTCGCCGCGCGCAGCCAGTCTGGTGCAGTAGGCGCGCAGGGCATCCCAGTCGGGCGCGAGGTCGGGGAATGCCGCGCGGTTGAACTTGATCTCCTGGCCGTCCTGGTCGGATGCCATGATGTTCGTGCGCGTGGCGTCCGGCACGGCCATGAAGAACGGGTCGACGCCGAGCCCTTCGAGGAATCGCTCGAAGAACGCCGCGTGGTCTTCGCCGATGATGCCGCCGGCGACGACAGGCACGCCGTGGCGGGCGAGGATTTTCGCGACATTGATTCCCTTGCCGCCCGGGGTGCGGACTTCAGTGATGACACGGTGGACCTGGCCGAGGGCAAGCGAGCCCTCGACCGCCAGGGTGCAGTCGACCGCGGGGCTGAGCGTAAGCGTGACGAACATTGCGGCTCCGTGGGGATGAAAGGCGGACGTGTGCGGCGCAGGCTCCGGCGCGGTCAGCGGCTGTTCATGCCGGGGTGAGCTCATGGGCGAGCAGCAGGAAGACGCTTGACGTCCATGTGTATGCGCGGTCGCACAGCGGCTCACCGGAGAGCGCATCGAAGTTCTCGGCGAAGCCGCTCCGGGCGCACATGTCGCAGAAGCGGCGGGCGATCATGGCGGCCTGGGCGCGGAACCCTGCATGGGCGAGTCCGTCGACGATGAGCATGGTGGACGGGGCCCAGATGGGGCCGCGCCAGTAGCCGTTGCTCGTGTAGAGCGGGCTGTGCGGGCTCTCGGTCGCCGGGCCGAACCTGGTGACGAAGCGGCCGCCCGGTTCGAGGGCCGCGGCGAGCTTCGCGCGCACGTCCTTCGGCAGGCGTGCGCCGAGGACGACCGGGATGAAATTGAGCAGGCAGTCGCCGTCGGGGAAGACTTCGTGCGTGCCGTTCCTCGGCGAGACGAACTGCGCGCCGGACCAGCTGTGCCGCATCAGACGGTCGAGCATCACGTCCGCGCGTCGCTTCCACTGCCGGGCTTCGCGTGCCTTGCGCAGTGATGCCGCGATATCGGCGAGGACGTCCATCTGAACGATGAGCAGAGCGGCAAGATCGGGCGACTCGACCGCGAAGCCGCCGTCAAAAACCGTTGCATTGTCCCAGCCGGAGTCGTTGCCGTGGTGGTACTGCGGAATGCCGTCGCCGTCATAATCGCGGAAGCGCAGCCACCAGTGTGTCCAGCGGGAGAGGAGGGGGTAGATTTCGCGGAGGCGGCGCGGTGCGCGCTGCGCCTTGTGCCTCATCATGCGGCGGAGCGCCCATCCGTGCACGGGCGGTTTGCAGTAGTCCCAGACGCACATGGGCGCGCTGACCGCATCAGGCAGGCAGCCATGGGCGTCCTGGTGGTCAAAGAGCGTCATGAGCTGGTCCCACGCGAGGTTTGCATCCATTGACGCGGTCGCCATGGCGTTGAAGCAATGGTCCCAGCTCCAGCACTGCGTCATCCAGTTCTTGCTCATGAGCATCGTGGGCCGCGTCAGCATGCCGCCGGGGTTGACGACGGCGGACCAGTTGATGTATGCGGCGAGCTCGCGCGCGGCGGCATAGCGTTTCGGGACGGACGGAGCGGAGTCGAGCCATGCGGCCCAGCGGGCGGCAACGCGCCGGCGCACCGCGTCGAACGGCTCGTCCACGGCGGCCGGGCGCCAGGCGGTTCTGAATTCCTCGATTGTCCCCTCGAACGCCCCTGCGCCGTCCGGCACGAACGTGGCCGCCAGGGCAGGGCACTCGAACCGCGTGCCGCGTTCGTGCGGCCGTGGCGCCCACGCATGCTGGACGTCGAGCGTGCCGCGCAGGGCGCGGAGCATGTAGTTGGTGCGCGTCGCCGGGCTTTTGACATGGAATATGCCGGGCGAAACGGGAATGCCGTACGGATGGCTGCCGGGCCGCGCGCGGAGGCGGAGGGCAACGCCGCGGCCGCGGACGCGCAGCGTGTCAGGCGTGGCGAACACGATCTCCGCCCAGCCGCGCTTCGTTTCGAGGCGAAGTGAAGCGGGCGTGCAGATTTCCTTGAACGGGAGGGACTCACGACCGCGCACAAGCGTGAGATCGAGCGCTTCGCGCGAGCTCATGACGCCGTGCATCGTGCGCAGGCAGAGCGCCTCATCCCTGCCGGGCGCGCCGAGGTGGTTGAAACACATGAACGAGCCGAACGTGCTGAACGGGACGGCGGAGAGATCGATGGTCATGACGTGTTCTGCTCGGTGTTATGCGTCATTGCCGGCGCGCATGATGCCGGCGGTGCGCGAACGATTATACCAAAAAGGTGCTATTTTTCGCGGAATATGGTATAATGGGTGCAGAGTTCGCACGTTGGCTGACGCAGCCAGTGGCCAAAGGGCCCCGGTAGGTTAGTGTGGCTATGGGCGAGCAATAACCTCAGAAGGACACAGCAGTGAACATCTTTGTCGGAAACTTGTCGCGCGACGTGCAGGAAGACGATGTGCGGAAGGCGTTTGAAGTCCATGGCGCCGTTTCAGCCGTGCATCTGATCAAGGACCGGGTAACCGGCGAACCACGCGGCTTCGGCTTTGTCGAGATGCCGGTGGTGGCCGAGGGCCAGAAGGCGATCAGCACGCTCAACGGCACGGAGCTGATGGGCCGTGCGATGAACGTGAGCGAAGCGCGTCCGCGCGAGCCCCGCGCATTTGGCGGCGGCGGCGGTGAGCGTCGCGGCGGATTCGGCGGCGGCGGCAGCCGTGGCGGTGAGCGCCGTGGCGGATTCGGCGGCAGCCGTGGCGGCGGCCGTGGCGGTGATCGCCGCGGTGGTGGCGGTGGCGGCCGCTGGTAGTCTGCCAGCCTTATCCAGAGAGAAATGACGGTGCGGATGCACCGGATGAGCGCAGTGGCCGTTTCGGGCTGCTGGGCAGATATGTATGCAACGCGAAACAGCCGCGGGATTCCCGCGGCTGTTTTGTTTCGCCGCGCCGGCGCAGGCCCCATGCGCCCGTTGGCGAAGGGCTCGCCTCCCGCGCGGTGGGCGGCGTGAAGCGGCCGCTATGCACCCCCGCCCTTGAGCACGCGCTGTACTTCGTTGCGCAACTGGTCGAGTACGAACGGCTTCTGGAGGAAGCCAACCGTGCCGGCTTCCCTTCCGTGCTCGAGAGCTTCCTGCTCGCTGTAGCCGCTGCTCAGAATCACCTTGATGCCCGGCTCCACCTTGCGCATTTCGCGCAGCGCGGTCATGCCATCCATCTGCGGCATCGAGAGGTCGAGGATGACGGCGTCGATCCTGCCGTGGTGCTCGCGGACGAGCGCGATGGCTTCAGCGCCGCTGGCCGCCTTCATGACCGAGAGGCCGCACCGTTCGAGCATCTTCGCGCACACGTTGCGCACCATGGGCTCGTCATCAACAAGGAGGATGGCGCCGGAGAGCGTTCCTGCATCTGCGTGCGCGCGCGCCGCGGCAGGCGCGTTGTCCGCGGCGGCGTCGCGCGCGGTGATGAGCGGCAGGAGCACGCGTATCGTTGCGCCGGCGCCGGGGGCGCTGTTGACGGTCAGGGCGCCCTTGTGGCCGCGCACGATGCCGAGCACTGCCGACATGCCGAGGCCGCGGCCGGTGATCTTGGTGGTGAAGAACGGGTCGAAGATCCGTTCCTGCGTCTCCTTGTCCATGCCACACCCGGTGTCCGTCACTTCCACGAAGACGAATCGGCCCGGCGGCGGTTTTTCATCGAGGCGGCTGTGGGCGAGGCAGGCGGCATCGCAGTCGCATGCGCCGGTCTTGAGCGTGATGACACCGGGCCTGCCTTCGAGCGCCTCGGACGCATTGGTGATCAGGTTCATCACCACCTGCTGAAGCTGGGCGGCGTCAGCCTCTGTTGACGGCAGGCCGGGCGCGAGGTCGAGGTTCAGCGTGGTCGTCTTTGCAGTCGTCGCGCGGAACAGGTGCGCATTTTCCTCTACGAGCTCGTTCAAGCTTATCCGGGAAACGACATGCGTGCCGCGGCCCGAGTACGCAAGCATCTGGCGCGTCAGGTCCGCCGCGTGTTTTGCCGCCGCGAGCGCCTCGAAGATGCTCTCCCGCGCGGGCGAGACGGGCGAAATATCCGCGAGGGCCATGTCAAGATTGCCAAGCATGGCGACGAGGAGGTTGTTGAAGTCGTGGGCG
>JAAYZF010000268.1 GCA_012514975.1 bacterium | reverse complement strand
TGAACGTAGGCGGCGCTGAACCGGTAATCTTTCGGCGCATCACTTTCCGACGCCGCCGCGGCGGCGTCCGGAATTGATGATGGTGAACAGCCGCTGGCAACGAGAACGGATTCGGCCGCGGCGATGCGCTTCGGCAGGGCATTGCCTGCGACGAGGGCGATGCGGATGTCACGCGGTTTCCTGCGCGCGAACGTTGCGGCGACTGCGATGTGAAGCGCCGGGACGTCGTCGTATGCGCGGACAAGTTTTTTGCGCGCGATGCGTTTTGCCGCGAGGCCCTCGAAACGGACTTCCGTGAGCAGCTCGCCCGGCTTGAGCATCCGGCGCGGCGGCCCGGCGAACAATGCTTCCGCGGACACGACGCGCGGCTTGGGCGCGCAGAGGACGAACGACGCATCAAGCACCGTGCACAGCAGGGGCAGGTCGCTCCATTTGAACGGCATCATCACATTGCCGCCGACGGTGATCATGTTGCGCAGTGGCTGCGTAGCGACGTCGTTGCAGAGCGGCGCGAGCGGGCCGAGCGCCTTCGAGCGCGCCATGGCGTCAACGGTTGTCATCGCGCCCACGGCAACGGCCGGGCCTGCTTTTCTGACATATTCGAGCCCGAGGCCCGAGAGATCGACAATGCCCGCTGCGGATGACGGCATGTGCGCCGCAAGAAACGTCCCGCCGGCCAAGGGGACGCGGTTCGCATCCCGCTTGAGCAGACTGCATGCGGCAGCAAGGGACGACGGGCGGGAGAATGTGTTGAGGGGACTCATGGGAGGACCTCGTCAGCGTCTGTTGTCCGCTGCCTGTGAAGGAACGAGCGGGATGGATGTCGGGTGCTTCACCCAAACCATCATGATTCCCTCATGGAGAGGTTGCCGGCACAATGCTGGCCGTGCCGGGCCGGTTACAGCCGTCCGCACAATTCCGCGGACGCTTCGTTCGCCTGCGCGGCGATATCCTGCTCGTCGAACCCGACGAGCTCCTTTTCCTGGACGACGATGCGGCCGTTGACCATGGTGAGCCATGCGCGCTGGTCAAATCCGCAGAACAGCACCGCGGCCACCGGGTCGTGATGCGCGCCCGCATAGGCGAGCGTGTCGATGTCGAACAGGGCAATATCAGCCGCCTTGCCCGGCTCGATCGACCCGATGTCGCCGCGGCCAAGCACGGCTGCACCGCCGCGCGTAGCCAGCCGCAACGCCAGCTTCGCCGGCATCGAGGCGACGCCGGAGTTGATGCGGTGGATGAGCATGGCGAGCTGGACTTCCCTGAGCATGTTCGACGAGTCGTTGCTCGCGCTGCCGTCGACGGCTATGCCCACGCGCGCTCCCGCGTCGACAAGCGCGCGCACGGGCGCGATGCCCGAGCCGAGGCGCAGGTTCGATGTCGGGCAGTGTGCGATGCCCGTTTTTGTTCTGCCGAGCAGGTTGATCTCGTCATCGTTGAAATGGATGCCGTGGGCAAACCACACGTCTTCTCCGAGCCAGCCGACGCTTTCCATGTACTCGACGGGGCGCATGCCGTATACCTGTCTGCAGTACTCCTCCTCGTCGACGGTCTCGCAGAGGTGCGTGTGGAGCTGCACGTTCTTTGCGCGGGCGAGCGCGGCAGCCTCCTTGAGCAGCTCCGTGGTGACGCTGAAGGGCGAGCAGGGCGCGAGCGAGAGGCGGCACATCGAGAACCGCGCCGGGTCGTGGTACTCGCGGATGACGCGTTCGCTGTCATCGAGAATCTCTCGCTCGGTCTGCACGACGTCATCGGGCGGGAGGCCACCGTGCGATTTCCCGCGGCTCATGCTGCCGCGCGTGGGATGGAAGCGGATGCCCAGCTCGTTCGCCGCGCGGATTTCCTCGTCGATGAGATGCCTGCTCGTGGCGCGCGGGAAGAGATAGAGATGGTCGGCCGCCGTCGTGCAGCCGGTGAGCAGCAGCTCGGCAAGGCCGGCCATGGCGCTCGCATAGACCGAGTCGGGCGTGATCCCGCGCCAGATCTCGTACAAGCGCACCAGCCAGTCGAACAGCTTCGCGTCCTGAACGGCCGGGATGGCGCGCGTGAGCACCTGGAACAGATGGTGATGCGTGTTGACAAACCCGGGCACGGCGACTTTGCCCGAGCAGTCGATCACGTCATCGGCATCGGCATCAAGGTTCTCGCCGACGGCGATGATGCGGTTGCCGCGGACGAGGATGTCGCCATTGAGAATCACGTCGTCGCGGTCATTGACCGTGGCGACGGCGGCGCAGTCCTGCAGGAGAATCGTTTCGCGCATGTGAGCATCCATTCCGGTGTGCAGTGGCCGGGGACCAGACATCGAGCACCGGACACTCGACATTCAACACCCACCAGCCAACTGCCGACGACGAGGACGAGGACGACGACGATTACGAGAACGACGAACTATGAACTATGAACTATGAACCATGAACGTCGTTCCTCATATCCCAAGCTTCTTCCTGTTGGCCACGTACTAGTCGACAGTCTTCTTCAAGCCCTGCTCGAACGTCGTTTTCGCCGTAAAGCCGAAAAGTTCTTTTGCGCGCTGCGTATCGAGGCAGCGGCGCGGCTGCCCGTCGGGCTGCGAGGCGTCCCATGTGATCGCGCCGGTGAAGCCGGTGAGTTTCGCGATAAGCTCGACGAGGTCCTTGATCGAGATTTCGAATCCTGCGCCAAGGTTGACGGGTTCGGGCCCGTCATAGTTCTCCGCGGCGAGGGCGATGCCTTCGGCGGCATCCTCGACGAAGAGGAACTCGCGCGTGGCCCTGCCGGTGCCCCAGCAGACGATTTCCCTTCTGCCCTGTTCCTTTGCCTCGACGCACTTCCTGATGATGGCGGGGATGACGTGCGAGCTGCGCGGGTCGAAATTGTCGCGCGGGCCGTAGAGATTGACGGGCAGGAGGAAGATGCCGTTGAAGCCGTATTCCTGGCGATAGGACTGGAGCTGGACGAGCATGCACTTCTTGGCGATGCCGTACGGCGCGTTGGTTTCCTCGGGATAGCCGTTCCAGAGCTCGTCCTCCTTGAACGGCACGGGTGTGAATTTCGGATACGCGCAGATGGTGCCTATCGCGACGAATTTCCCGAGGCCGTGGAGGCGTGCCTGCTCGATGAGCATGGCGCCCATGATGAGGTTCTTGTAATAGAAGCTGCCCGGATGCTCGCGGTTGGCGCCGATGCCGCCGACGATTGCGGCGAGGTGGATGACGATGTCGGGCTTCGCCGTCTCGTACATGCGGAGGACGTCCTTCTCGGTGGTGAGGTCGTACTCCTCGATGTGCGGCACGAAGATGCTCGTGCATCCGCGCTGCCTGAGCCGCTCGACGAGGTGCGAGCCGAGGAAGCCGGCGCCGCCGGTGATGCAGATGCGTCTGCCCGTGAAGTCAGTCATTGCCGTGAACCCCGGTGGTGAATGAAGTTGATCAGTTCATCCGCGCCGCGGACACGCCGCGCCTGGAGCGCGCGGCGGATGCGCAGTGTGCGCGGCAGGCGCTGCAGCGCGTCCATCACGGCCGCGATCGGCGCGAGGCATTTGCCCGGCGCGCGCACGAGCAGCGCGGCGCACATGGCGAACGGCGCGAGCAGCACGCGCGGCGCGAGCAGTGCGAGCATCTTCGCCGGGCAGTTCTTCAGCCAGGTGCAGTGCACATTGGCCGCAACGCGGCGGATCGTTGCCGCATCCTTTTCGTGCCACCTGATGCCGTCCTGCGTGCCCGAGTGCACGTGCCAGCACGTCATCGCGGGCACGTAGACGCAGCCGAACCCGAGCAACTGGAGCCGGAGATACAGGTCGACATCCTCGCCATAGGCGAAGTACTGCTCGTCGTAGAACTCGGGCACGCTGCCGTGCGTCCATGCCGGTTCGAGCCGTGCGGCTTCGAGGGCGTCGCGGCGGAACAGGGGGCAGCAGCCCGCGGGGCCGAACACGGCGCGTTCATCCCCGGCGTCGTCGAGCTGGGTGACGATGCTAAGGTGGCTGGCGAGCCAGACACCGGTGCAGATGACGTCGTCCGTCGGGCCGTTGAGATGGCGGAGGACGCGTGCGCCGAGCATGGCTGCTTCCGGATGGCGCCGCACGGCAGTGATGGCCTGCTCGAGGAAGTCCGGCGCGAGAAACACGTCGACGTTCAGCGGCATGAGCCACTGGCCTGCCGAGGCGCGCATCCCGGTGTTCATGCCCGCGGCGAAGCCGGTGTTGTGATCGAGCATGATCACCTTTGCCGGCGCGGCGACGAGGGCGGCGACATCGGTACGCGCGAGCCACGCGGCGCTGTCATCCTTCGAGCCATTGTCCACGACGATGAGTTCGAAAGAGCGGCACGTTTGCGCGGCGAGGGCTGCAAGGCACTGTTCGAGCAGCGCCCGGCTGTTCCAGTTGAGAATCGTGATGGAAAATGTCGGTACGCCGCGCGCGTTCATAATGCACGTCTGAATTGTAGCAAAACACGGCGCGCAAGGCAACAGGGCTCATTTGACATTTGACATCTGACATCTGACATCTGACATTTGACATTTGAGATTGCCTTCTGCCTGATGCCTTCTGCCTGGTGCCTTCTGCCTGATGCCTTGTGCCTGGTGCCTTCTGCCTGATGCCTTCTGCCTGGTGCCTTCTGCCTGGTGCCTTCTGCCTGGTGCCTTCTGCCTGGTGCCTTCTGCCTGATGCCTTCTGCCTGATGCCTTCTGCCTGATGCCTTCTGCCTGATGCCTTCTGCCTGATGCCTTCTGCCTGCTGCCTTCTGCCTGCTGCCTTCTGCCTGTCGTGCCGCCCTTGATTCATCGGGCTTGATGATGGTATAATCCATGGCAATACAGACATGGCGCGCCACCGCACGCCCGGACCGGCCGGCGCGGCGCTAACCAGCTCGTGGTATTCTCATGCCTCAGACACGCAAGATCGTCGTCATCATGACTGATACGCAGCGGACCGACATGCTCGGCTGCTACGGGAACGCGGGAATGATCACGCCACAGCTTGACCGCCTGGCCGGCCAGGGCATCCGGTTCGACCGCGCATACACGTGCCAGCCCGTGTGCGGCCCTGCGCGCGCCGGCCTGTTCACGGGCACGTACCCTCACAGCAACGGAAGCTGGGCGAACTCGATGGCGCTCGGCGACAATGTGAAGACCGTCGGACAGCGCCTTCGCGACCACGGGCTCCATTGCGCCTACATCGGGAAGTGGCATCTTGATGGAGGCGATTACTTCGGCCTCGGCCGCTGCCCCGACGGGTGGGACCCCGCGTACTGGTACGACATGCGCCGGTATCTCGAAGAGATGTCACCTGAAGACCGGAAGCGGTCGCGCAGCCACACGATGTGCCACGACCCTGCCACGACGGCCGGGTTTACTTTTGGCCACCGGTGCTCGGACCGCGCGATCGATTTTCTCGAGAAGCGTCATGGCGAGGACTTCCTCCTCGTGGTCTCGTATGACGAACCGCACGGCCCGTTCGTCTGCCCGAAGAAGTACTATGACATGTACAAGGACTACGCGTTCCCGAAGAGCAGGAACGTGTACGACCGCCTCAAAGGCAAGCCCGCCCACCAGCGCGCGTGGGCTGGCGCCGCACTTGACGCCGACCTTGACGCGCTACGGATCACACGGCCCGAGTACTTCGGCTGCAACACCTTTGTGGACGACGAGATTGGACGCGTGGTCGACGCAATAGACCGGCACGCGCCCGACGCGCTCGTGGTCTACACGTCCGACCATGGCGACCTGCTGCACTCGCACGGCATGAACGGCAAGGGCCCCGCGATGTACGACGAGATCACCCGCGTGCCGTTCATCGTGCGCTGGCCCGGCGTGGCGCCCGCTGGAACGTCGTCCGCGCAGCTCGTGTCGCACATCGACGTCGTGCCCACCATCATGGCCGCTGCCGGGCTGCCCGTGCCCAAGCTGCTTGAAGGCCGGAGCCTCCTCGGCACATTCGCCGACCCGGGCGCCGCGACGAACACCGAGGTGTTCATCGAATTCGGCCGCTATGAGATCGATCATGACGGGTTCGGCGGTTTCCAGCCCGTGCGCTGCGTGCGCGACAAGCGGTACAAACTCGTGATCAATCTGCTGACGACCGACGAGCTGTATGACATGGAGAAGGATCCCGGCGAGATGAAGAACCTCATCAGGTCGGGGACACACGAGAGCATTCGCAACGCGCTCCACGACACGCTGCTCGAATGGATGAACCGCACGCGCGACCCGTTCCGCGGCTATTACTGGGAGCGCCGCCCGTGGCGCACAGATGCGCGGCCCGCCACGTGGGATTACACGGGCATGACGCGCCAGCGCGAGAACGCGGAGTACGAACCGCGCCAGCTTGATTACGGCACAGGGCTCGAAATAACAGAGGCCGTGAGGAGAAAGTGAAGGCACGCGATGAAACACAACGACTATCAACCTGACTATCGCCACTTCGCCGCCGTCATGCGCAACGAGCGGCCCGCGCGGCTGCCGCTGTACGAACACATCATCAGCCCGGCGATCATGGAACGCATCGCCGGCGCGCAGTTTGCCGGCATGCTCGATGGAACGCCGCGCGACCAGCGCGAGTTTTTCAGGCAGTTCTGCGGCTTCTTCAAGGAGATGACGTACGATGTCGTCTCATTCGAGGTATGCATCACGGCGGTGCTGCCCGGCCACGGCGCACTGAGCGGCGGGCGGCCCGGGCCGATCCAGTCCCGCGCGGATTTCGAGCAGTATCCGTGGCGGGACGTGGCGCGGCTGTACTGGGAGCATGCGCATCCGCGGTTCGAGGCGCTTGCGGCGTCGCTGCCGCCGGGGATGAAGGCGGTCGGCGGCGTGGGCAACGGCGTGTTCGAGATTGCCGAGGACCTTGTCGGGCTCGAGTATCTGCCGCTGATGCAATGCGATGATCCGGCATTGTACGCGGATGTCTTCAACGCCATCGGCGCGTTGATGCTGGCGATCTGGCACGAGTTCCTGAAACGGCATGCGGACGTATTCGTCGCGTGCCGTTTCGGCGATGATCTGGGGTTCAAGGCGTCATTGCTGACCAATCCGCGGACGGTGCGCGAGGATATCATACCGCAGTACCGGCGGCTGATCGACGCGATTCACGCCGCGGCCAAGCCGTTTCTCTGGCATTCATGCGGCTGCATTTTCGAAGTGATGGAAGACATGATCGCGCTGGGCATCGACGCCAAGCACTCGAACGAGGATGCCATCGCGCCGTTCACCCGCTGGATCGAGATGTACGGCGCGCGCATAGGTCTCCTCGGCGGATTCGACATGGATGTGCTGTGCAGGACGCCCGCCGGCGAGCTGTTGGAGCAGGTGAAAACGCAGGGACGGGCCTATCGCGGCGGCGCGCGCGGCTATGCGCTCGGCTCGGGCAACTCGATTCCCGAGTATGTGCCTGTGGAGAACTACCTGGCCATGGTGCGCGCGGCGCAGGAGCTGCGGAAGGAGGAGGGCCGTGAATGACGTCCGCGTCAAGGCGGTCATGCGCGAAGGCGGGTCGGGATGCTGGCTGACGTTCGACGGCCTGCACAGCATCGTCACGGCGCACGACGCGGCCGGCGTTGCCGATGCATTGCGGCGCATCGAGCGGGAAGTTGAGAAGAACGGCATATACGCCGCCGGGTACGTCTCGTATGAAGCGGCGCCGGCGTTCGATGCTGCGCTCGCGGTGAAGCAGGGCGGCGTCATGCCGCTGTTGTGGTTCGGCCTGTTTGACGAGGTGGCCGCCGGGGACTGCCTGACGGGCGGCGAAGGGGCGGACGCCGCTGATGTGTCCCGGTGCGCGTGGGCGCCCGACGTCACCCCCGAGGCGTATGTGGCTGCCATCGCGCGGATCAAGGAGCTGATCGCCGCGGGCGACACGTACCAGGTGAACTACACGCACAGGCTGTCGGCGCAGTGGAGCGGCGATCCATGGCAGGCGTTCCTGCGGCTTGTCGCGGCGCAGGATGCGCCGTATGGCGCGTTCATCGACACGGGGGAGTTCGCCGTGTGCAGCGCATCGCCGGAGCTGTTTTTCTCTTTGGACGGGGCGCGGATCGTCTCGAAGCCGATGAAGGGCACGTGCGCGCGGGGAATGACGTACGAGGACGACCGCGCGCGTGCCGCAGCCCTCCGCGCGTCCGAGAAGGAGCGGGCCGAGAACCTGATGATTGTCGACATGGTGCGCCACGACCTCGGCCGCATCGCCAGGACGGGCAGCGTGCGCGTGCCGCGCCTGTTCGATGTCGAGCAGTACCCGACCGTATGGCAGATGACGTCGACGGTCGAGGCGGAGACGGATGCGGACGTGAGCGGGATATTCACCGGGCTGTTCCCGCCCGCGTCGATCACCGGCGCGCCGAAAGTGCGGACGATGGAGATCATACGCGAGCTCGAGACGTCGCCGCGCGGCGTGTACACGGGGGCGGTCGGCTTCATTGCGCCGGGCCGTCGCGCGCAGTTCAACGTCGCCATCCGCACGCTGGTTGCTGAGCGTGCCGCATGCCGCGCCGAGTACGGCGTTGGCGGCGGCATTGTGTGGGATTCGCGCGCGGAGCGCGAGTGGCAGGAATGCCTGGACAAGGCGCGCATCCTGCGCGAACCGCCGACGCCGGCGTTCAGCCTGCTCGAGACACTGCTCTGGGAGCCGGGCAAGGGATACGTCCTTCTCGACCGTCATCTGCGGCGCCTGGCCGAGTCGTCCGCGTATTTTGGTTTCGGCACGGACATCGATGCGGCAAGGGAGGCGCTTGAACGCGCTGCAGGGGAGGCGGGGGAGAAGCCGCGACGCGTGAGGCTGCTTGCGCGGAAGGACGGCTCGGTAATGATCGAGATGCATCCCGTGCCCGCCAGGCCGCGCAAGCCGCAGCGGGTCGCGTTTGCCGCCTCGCCCGTGGAGCGCGCGGACCCGTTTCTCCACCACAAGACGACACACCGGCGTGTCTACGAGAATGCGCTCGCCTCGCGTCCCGGGTATGGTGACGTCCTGCTGTTCAACGAGCGCGGCGAAGTGACCGAATCGACGATCGCGAACGTCGTTGTCGAGATCGACGGCGTCCTGTGCACGCCGCCGCTGCACTGCGGCCTGCTCGCCGGGACGATGCGCGCCGAGCTGCTCGAACGCGGCGAGATTACCGAGCAGGTGATAACCGTCGGGCAGGTGCGTGAGAGCCCGCGTGTCCTCCTTGTGAACTCAGTGCGCGGGATGTACGAGGTGCGGGTGGTGTGACCTGTGCCGTCCCCCGGAACTTGGCTGCTGTCCACTGAGGTGCTGCGCCCTGTGCCACATCCCGTGCGCGCTGCCCTTGACCGGCGGCCCGCGGATATGATATGATATATGTTAGTATATGCGCCTAATCACCCACGGGGATATCACCATGGACGTCAGAGCCACGATGGAAACTACAATAAGAAACGTGCACTGGTACCGCGGATCCGGCATTCTCGCGCTCTGCGCCTGCATGGCCGCGCAGGCATTGCCGCCGATCGCTGATGGCGGGCCTGCGCAGATCATCCCGGTGCTGGGCGGCGGCACGAGCGCCGAATGCCAGCTCGATGCGTCGCGCTCGTACGATCCTGACGGCACGATCTCGACGTACTCGTGGCGGTACCAGGACGAAGTCTACTCGACCAGCGTGACAACCAGCGCGATACTGCCGCTCGGCGTGCATCCGTTCTGGCTGATCGTCCGCGACAACAGCGCATCGGTGGGCACGGACCTCGTGGTGGTCAGCGTGTGCCGCGGCGTGCTTGATGAGACCTTCCAGACGAACGCGCTCGACGGCTGGGAAACCGCCGCGGGCGCATGGGCGGTCGAGGATGGCGCGCTCGTCCAGACGGGCGATGTGGCCAGCGGGTTCATCTGGTACAATGGCACGGGCGCGACCGCGTGGGCGAACTACACCATGGGCGTCACGCTGACGCCGGACGCGACAGGGACGGTGGGCTGCGCGCTGTACTGCAAGGATGCGGACACGCGCTACCAGTTCGCGATTGGCGGCGCGAGCAACCTTACGTTCTCGTGCGTGACGAACGGCGTGGCGATGCAGCTTGCTTCAGCCGTGCGCCCGTTCAGCACGACGCAGTCGTACCTGTTCATCATCGCCGTCACCAACGGCAGGTTCAACGTGAGCCTGAATGCGAACCAGAACAATCTGTTCAACATGACGGTGACGAACACGCTGATCACGGGCGGCAGCGTCGGCCTGCTTGCCGGCGGCGGCGCGCAGGGAATGTTCGACCGCGTCTTTGCCGTCATGCGCCAGCGGCCGGTCCGCGTTGTTCCGCTGGGCGACTCGATCTCGCATGGCCGCGGCACGCTGCCGTACACTTTTTCATGGCGGTACCCGCTGCACAGGATGTGCGTCGAGGAGGATTTCCAGGTTGACATGATCGGCACGCTGTCAACCGGGTTCAACGGCAATCCGCCGTGGACGAACTTCCATGGCTGGGCGTTCGACCGGAATCACCAGGCGACCTGGGGCATCACCGCCCACAACGTCAGCAACCAGCTCGATACCTGGATGAAGCAGTACGAAGCGCCCGGCGATGTCCTCCTCATCCTCCTCGGCACGAACGGCTCGGGCGAGAGCAACGCAATCCCCCGCGCCGTCGACAGCCATCGCCGCATGATCGAGATTGCCCGGCGGCACAAGCCGCATGTGGTGACCATAATTGGCCTGGCGTTCCAGGAATGGGCCCCGTTCCCCGCGATGCGCGCCGCGTACCGCGACCTCGCGACCGACATGAACCGCTCATGGTCTCCCGTGGTGACCATTGACCATTCGCCCGGGTGGATTTCGCGGCCCGAGACCGTCGGCTCGCATACCGTTGACTGGGTGCACCCGAACCCGACGGGCGACCACCGGCTGGCGTGGATATGGCGCTGGCCGCTGACGCAGTGGGCGCAGCATGCGCTTCACAACCCCGGCACGCCCCAGTCGCCCACGGTGCTCATCAACAACGGAGACCAGTATACCGAGAACCCGACGGTGACGGTGACGCTCGCCGCGGCGAATCCGGCGCCGGACTGCATGCAGGTCTCCGAATCGTGGGTCTTCGCCAAGGGTTTGTGGGAAACGTATACGAACACGTGTACGATGATCCTCTCGCCCGCGCTGGGCACGAAAACGGTGTACGCCCGGTTCAACGCAGGCGGGCCGACGACCGCAACAGTAAGCGACTCGATCGAGCTCACGCCCGAGCCGGCGGTCGCGACCGCGGCGGTCTTTGCTGCGGCGCTGATGCTGCGCCGGCAAAATGCGTCGCGGTAGAACGCCAAATCTGTTGCTGAAGCCGCAACAGATTTGTGATACCTGCGAAGGCTGTATGGTCATGAAACAATTATGTTGACAGACATGCGCCTTAGAGGCGCGGAGAACAATGCAGGAGGCGCATCCTTGCGCCGATATATTGCCAGCTGCCATGACAGATCTGTTGCCCTGCAACAAATCTGATCGGGACAGGGATGTCCCTCCTACATTGCGCGCGCGAGGGCCATCAGCGTGTATACGAGCTGCGCGGCGAGGAAGTCCGCCGCATGATGGTGTGTGTCCGGCGCAAGCTCGACCACATCAAACCCTATGATCCTTCTCTGTTTCGTTGCTGCCTGAAGCAACGAAACAGCCTGATGCCAGAACAGCCCGCCAGGCACCGGCGTGCCCGTCGCCGGCATGATCGCCGGATCAAACGCATCGAGATCAAACGTGACATAGACGTTTTTCGGGAATCGTTCCGGCATGATCCCCGAAAACCGTGACAGCCCCTGGAGGGAAACGGCGTCGCGGTGGGGAATGCGGCGCCGCGTGCGGAATGCATGCTCCTCGAGGCACAGGGCGCGCACGCCGAACTGCACGAGCGGGATGCCCATCTCGACGCACCGGCGCATGACGCACGCGTGGCTGTACGGCGTGCCTTCGTACGTGTCGCGCAGGTCGGCGTGTGCATCGAACTGGATAATGCCGAAATCGTCGCGGCGTGTGACAAGCGCGTGAATCGCGCCGAGCGTAACGGTGTGCTCGCCGCCGAGGACGACGGGTATCTTCGACAGGGAGAGGCAGCTCGAGACGGCGCGCTCGATGTTCCGCAGCGCCGCTCGAGGCTCTCCGGCGCATGAGACCGGTTTTGTCGTGTGAATGCCTGCTGCGCCGGGGACGCCTGTGCCGTCGAACGCTTCGAGCTGCTGGGACGCGGCGATGATCGCGGCAGGGCCGCGCGCGGCGCCTTTGCCGTACGATGTCGTTTTCTCATACGGCGCCGGGATGACGTGGAACAACGCGTCCTCCGGCTTCGACGGCGGGAACTCGGATTCGAGAAAGTGCATGGTCGTGCAAAGTGGCCGAGGCTCTGCCTTGGCAAGTTAAAGTAAGTGCGCGTTGAAGTGTCGACTGCCGTCTCGTGTGACAGGCGAGCGGACATGCCAAGGCAAAGCCTCAGCCACTTTCACTCAGGCCATCCGGTCCTTGTAATCATCGTACGTGAACTGGCGCAGCAATTCCACCTGGCCGTTAGAGCGCTTGATGGCGATGGCCGGATGTTTCACGCCGTTGAACATCGTTGTCTTGACGATCGAGTAGTGGGCCATGTCGGTGAAGACGAGGCGGTCGCCCGGTTTCAGCGGCGCGGCAAACGAGTAATCGCCAATGATGTCGCCCGCGAGGCAGGTGAGGCCGCCAAGACGGTACGTGTGCGGCAGCACGCCGGGCATGCCTGCGCCGGTGATCTGCGGGCGATAGGGCATTTCGAGCACGTCGGGCATGTGCGCGCTGGCCGACGTGTCGAGGATCGCGATCTCCATGCCGTTGCGCATCACATCGAGCACGGAAGCGACGAGCACGCCGGCATTGAGCGCGACGGCCTCGCCGGGCTCGAGATAGATGCGTGCGATCCCGTGGCGTTCCTTGAACGCGCTGATCGCGGCGCACAGTGTGTCGATGTCGTAGTCTTCGCGCGTGATGTGGTGCCCGCCGCCGAAGTTCATCCACTGCATGCGCGGGATCACGTCGCCGAACATGCGCTCGACGGCATCGAGCGTACGGACGAGCGCATCGGCGTTCTGTTCGCAGAGCGTATGGAAATGGAGGCCGGTGATGCCGTCAAGCTGTTCCTCGCGCAGCTCGGCGCGCGTTGTGCCGAGGCGGGAAAACGGGCAGCACGGGCTGTATTTCTCGACGGGCGACTCGGAGTGCCCGGGGTTGATCCGGATGCCGCACTCGATCATGCGCGGTGCGGACTGGACGCGCTGTTTGAACCGCTGCCACTGCGCCGTCGAGTTGAAATGGAGGTGATCGGCGATGGGAAGCAGCTCGTCGATGTCGGCGTCGGAATAGGCGGGCGCGAAGACATGGACTTCCCCGCCGAATTCCTCGCGGCCAAGGCGCGCCTCCCAGGGGCCGCTGGCGCAGATGCCGTCGAGATACCCGCGGATGAGCGGGAACGTGCGCCACAGTGCGAAGGCTTTCAGCGCGAGCAGCATCTTGCATCCCGTGCGCCCGCGGACGGCGGCGAGCGTCTCGCAGTTGCGACGCAGCGCCGCCTCGTCGATGACGAAGCACGGCGTGGGAAGTGATGCGCAGTCAGTGCCGGTCATGTCAGTTGTGTCGCATCGCGTGACGCGCCCATGGGCTCTCTTGCGAGCCTGCTACGAACGTTGTTCCACAAACCCCTCGAACCCTTTCCGCGGGAATGTTTCCTTCCACGGGAGGCCGTGTGTGTTCAGCGCGGCCATGAAGGGATCTGGGTCGAATTCCTCGGTGTTGAACACGCCCGGTTGCTTCCACACACCCTTGGCCATGAGCATCGCGCCGATCATGGCGGGCACGCCGGTGGTGTAGGAGATCGCCTGCGCGTTGACTTCCTTGTAGCACTGGGCGTGGTCGCATATGTTGTAGATGAAGCAGTTGCGCGCCTTGCCCTTCTTCGTCCCGTGAATGACGCAGCCTATGCACGTCTTGCCCGTATAGTTCTTCGCGAGAGAGGCGGGATCGGGCAGCAGTGCCTTGAGGAACTGGATCGGAACGATCTCACGCCCCTGGAACACCACCGGGTCAATGCGCGTCATGCCGACATTCTGCAGCACGCGCAGGTGCGTGAGGTAGTTCTCGGAGAACGTCATCCAGAAGCGCATGCGTCTGGCGCCCTTGATGTTCTTCGCGAGTGATTCGAGCTCTTCGTGATAGAGCAGGTAGATTTCCTTGGGCCCGATGCCCCCGGGGAAATCGAACGTGCAGTGCCTTGACAAAGGCGGGACGACGACCCATCTGCCGTTCTCGTAGTACTTCCCGCGCTGGGTGATCTCGCGGATGTTGATCTCGGGGTTGAAGTTCGTGGCAAACGCATGGCCGTGCGAGCCGGCATTCGCGTCGACGATGTCGAGATGGCTGATGGCATCGAAATGGTGCTTCCGCGCGTATGCGGTGAAGATGTTCGTGACGCCGGGGTCAAACCCGCAGCCGAGCAGGGCGGTGAGGCCGGCGTCCTTGAACCGCCTGCGGTATGCCCACTGCCACTTGTAACAAAATTTCGCCTCGTCCGGCGGCTCGTAGTTTGCCGTGTCGAGATAATCGACGCCCGTGGCAAGGCAGGCGTCCATGATCGTCAGGTCCTGGTATGGCAGTGCAACATTGATGACGACGCGCGGCTTGACGCGCCTGATGAGCCTGACGAGCTCGGGCACGTTGTCCGCATCGACCCTGGCGATGTTGATTGCGCGGCGTGTCTTCGCCCTGACGCTCGCGCGGATGGCCTCGCACTTCGCGATGGTCCTGCTGGCAAGCCAGACGTTCGGGAAGACGGCGGGCGCCTGCGCGCATTTATGCGTGACGACGCTGCCAACGCCGCCCGCGCCGATGATCAGTACGGTGCCCATGATGCCTCGTTCGCGCGTGTTATCTTCGCATACGCCCCGGCGGGGCGCCTTTACGGGAACAATTGTAGACTGTCAGGCCCCGAGTGTCAAGGGGCGGTCAGCGACAGGCAGCAGGCAACAGGCAGAAGGCAACAGGCAGGAGGGCGGGGAGGAATTGGCAATTGACAATTTTCAATTCCCAATTTTCAATTCTCAATTCCGCATCTTCAATTCTCAGTTGACGGCGCGCCTTCCGGCACCCCGGGGCCGTCGCTGTGGGCGTTGCGGCGGTAATCGCGCGGGGTGGTGTTCATGACGCGCTTGAACACCTTGGTGAAATGAAGCTGGTCGACGTAGCCGAGCGACTCGGCGATCTCGCCGATCTTGCTGTGCGTGCGCGCGAGGAGAAGGCAGGCGTGGCGAATCTTCGTCCTGGTCACCCACGCGTGGATGCTCATACCGAAGTGCCTGGAGAAATGCCGGTTCAGGTGGCGGGCGCTGCAGCCGGCAATGTGCGAGAGCCGCTGGACCGAGGGCATGAGATCAAGATGCGCCTCGACATACGTCACGACGCGCTGGATGACATCAGGCATCACGGCGCGATGCGCGGGGCCGAGCGTCTCGTGTGACAACGCCAGGAGCAGCGCGTATGCCTTCTCCGACAGCCGGTCCCGGTACTGCAGCGGCTTGGTGCGCGCAATGACGAGCATGTCATCGAACAACTGGCGGATGCCGGGCAGGGATGCGGCCGAGACGCGCACGACGGAGACATCGAGAAGGCCGAGCTGCTTCAGAATGACCGTCGTGTTCCCGCCGTAGAAGTCGATGAACACCTTGCTCCAGACGCTTGCGCCCGGCGCCGTCGAATACCGCAGGCGTTCATTCGGCCTCACGATGAACACGTCGCCGGGGAGCAGCTCGTGGGATTCCTTTCCCACTTCGAGCACGCCCTTGCCCTCAAGCGTCAGCTCGATGTCCGATTCAACCACCGGATGGCGGTCGTATGATTCGCCAGCCCCCCAGGCCGAGCGGCCGACGATGTAGACATCGACGGGCAGATGCTCGTCGGGCCTGTAATCGACGCCGTACATCTCGATATCGCCGCGCGTCGTTGATCTCACGCGGTGAAGTTGTCCGCCCTGCTCGTCGCGATGGGCAGGTTCATGCAGTGCCGTCAAGGCTCTGTGATTCGCGCTCATCAGCTCAAGTATACCATAATCTGTCTGAAAACAACACATTGAGACCGGTCTGCAGCGCTGTACCGCGGAAGACTGCGAGTGCGAGAGCAGGTCCTATAATGCCTATAAGATGTATAGTGCATGTACTATTAATAAGGGTTTGCAGTGACTCTGACGCTCCTTCAGTGGCCCATATTGACATATTTGTGGCACAATTAACTATTGGTGTCCACGCGCCATGTGTGGTAATATGTTCGTGACAGTCGCGCTCCAGTGCGCGCTCGTGACGATCCTTGAGTGCCTAACACACAATGAGATTGAGGGACACCATGAAACACCTGCTCGCAGTTCTCACCGTCATCGCCGTCCTTTCAGCGGCGCTTCCCGGCCGCGCGGCATTGCTGTCGTACGACGACTTCAACTGCCCTTCCCAGACCAACTACCTTAGCTCGCTGGCGCTCGCAACCAATGGCTTCGGCTGGAAGGCTGCGTGGGACGTCCAGCCGGCCGCTTGGACGTCTCCAGGGTTCCGGATCACCAACCTGCCGTTGCTGGCGTACATTGACGGCGCGGGCAAAATCCTGCTTACTAACGGCATGCTCGCCGTGGGTGGCGACATCTATAGAACGGCCGGTCGCAGGGTCGGTGTGAATGAGACGACCGAGGAAGACAATCAGTACAACCCCTACCGCAAGGTCAGAAACGGCATCGCCTACGTCGGCGCAGAGGGCACCGAGCTCTGGTTTAGCGCACTCGTCCGCCCGCGGATCACCGCCAATACCTACGTCATGTACCTGCATTCAGGCGCCACCGCGCGGACGTTCTCAGGCGCACGGATCGGCATCGGCCTGAACGGCGGCATCTGGGAGCTCCGATGCACCGACAGCAATCTCGTGACACAGACTGATTCTACCGGCGTTGCGCGCGTGGCAAACACGACATATCTCATGGTGCTGCGCATGGCATTTGCCCAGGAGGGCGACGTGATCGACCTCTTTGTCAATCCCGCCTCGATCGGCAGCGACGAGCCCACGACACCGTCGGCCAGCATCACCGTGACGGACGACGTCTACTTCCGTTCGTTCTACCTCTATCCTGGCGACAGCTCGAATGACGGCTATGCTGACGAGGTGCGCATTGGCGAGACGTATGCCGATGTGACGCCCGCGATCCCCGAGCCGGCGTTCGCGCTCGCGCTGGCCAGCCTGGCGCTGGCGTTCCGGAGGAAGTGATCCTCATTATAGGTCCTATAAGTCCTATAGGTCCTATTCGCTCAATCCGGCGCGCACGGTTCCCCGTGCGCGCCGGATTCTGTTTGCAGTGGGCTCGTGGGAGAGCCCATAGCGCGTCTCTTGCGCCGCGATTACGCACGGCGCAGGCATCCGAGCCAAAGCAAAACGGCGGCCACAAGGGCCGCCGTTTAGAATCCATCAACCATCGTCACTCTTATCTTCCCAGCCCGACACTCCGGCGCGCGGCAACCGCTGCCGCGGACAGGGCCAGCAGGATGACTCCCGCGGGCTCGGGGACCGGCGCTACGTCGCCGAACGTGTCGCCCAGCCGCACTTCGTCCAACCAGCCTTGGGCGGCGCTGTTGTTCGGATTCCACGTGATCTCGCGGAAGTAGAATCCGTTCGTGCTGAACGTCAGCGTCGCATCTGGTGTCGTCGGCGCCGCGCCGCCGATTGCCGGATTGACGTAGAGGTCAACCGTGTGCGGATCGCCGAACTGAACCTTCACCACCATGAAGCTGGTTGCGTTCGCCACAATCTCGACCGCGCTAGTGGAGATCAGCCAGTTGTTCATGACGCTGAGCACCCATTTGTTGCCGCTCGAGCTCGTGCGTTGCACACGCATGATGCCGGCATTGTCGTGGAAGACCGCGGCAGTGTTGTCCAAGCCAACCTTTGAGGTGTACGTGGCGTTCAACGGGCGGATGAGATAGCTCATCCAAAGGGGAGGGCTGTCGTAGCGGCCGATACTCCAGATGCCCGCGTAGTTCGTAGCCCACGGGCCAAAGGCGTTCAGACTGTCGAAAGAGCGGCCGGAGGTCTGGTATGCGTGTCCGCCCTGGGCATAGTTGCCCTTGATCTGGAGGATACCATACTCAAGCGGATTAACGTCGGCAATCACGTAGCCGAGTGCCGATGTATTGCCCTCAACCTGCCACCCGCCGATGAAGCCGGTCCCGTCGTTTACGCCATGCAGCAGCACGCCGGCGTTCGTCTCGAACCCGCTGTAGCAGCGCAGGGCGGCGTGTGATTGTGCGGCAACCAGAATGACAGATGCGAAGAGTGCTACGAGCGCATACCTTCTCATGGTTCCTCCTCCTGGTGGTGTTATCGCGTCAACCGGCGTCGGCCGAAACGAATGGAACAGTGCAAAACATGGCACATTAAACAGTATACCATAATCCTCCCGATATTGTCAAAACCCACGCGACACGCGGCACACGCGCCCTTGTGCCGTTACGGACACGCGGCAGTCCAGCCCGCATCCTGCACGGCTGTCAAATCTGGTGCGCCGCCGTTTGCGCAGCAGATTTGGACTGGAGTCGCGGCCTCTACCACGCATGCATGCTGGCGCGCGCGTCCGTCCGATTTATGCATAATTAAGGCGTAAACAGCCCTTTGTCAAGACCCGCCAATGTGATACAATCATTGAAATGGGTCGCGCTCGAGTGCGCGATTCGATATCTGGAGTGCATAACGCTACCCGAGGTTGAGAAACTATGAAGAACCTGATCGCAGTACTGGCCATCATCGCAGCTCTTGCAGTCACGCTGCCCGCGCGCGCGGCATTGCTGTCGTACGATGATTTCAATGAAGGGCTGACCAACTATCCGACCTCGCTGCATATGTCAACCAACGGCTTTGGCTGGAGGGCGGCATGGACCGTCCAAGGCACGGGGAACACGGGGTATCGCATCACCAACGGACCGGCGTTGTTCTATCTCGACGGTGCAAGCCAGCCGCTGTTGACGAATGGCATGCTGGCGGCAGGCGGCGATGCGTACACCTCATCCGGCCGCAGGATTGGCCTCAGCGAGACGTGGGAACCGGACAACGCCTACACGCCGTACCGCAAGGTGTTCGCCTCGGCCGCCTACGTCGGCGCGGAAGACACCGTGCTCTGGTTCTCAGCGCTTGTACGCCAGCAGGCGAACAACAACGATTACAAGATCAGTCTGCATGCGAACAACATCGACTGGAATGAAGGCTCCGGCTTCCCCTACACGAGGATAGCGATCGGCCTGAGCGGCGGCGTGTGGCAGCTCCAGGTCTATGACACGAACAACGTCCTTCACACCTCGTCGACAGGCGTCACGCGCGTGCTGAACACGACGTATCTGATGGTTCTGCGCATGGCGTTTGCGGAGGGCAACGACGTGATCGAGCTGTTCGTCAACCCGGCGTCGATCGGCGGCGTGCCGCCGGTGACGCCGTCCGCGACGGTGACGGTGACGGACGACGTGTTTTTCCGCAACTTCCGCTTCTATCCGGGCAGCGGCCAGAACAACGGCTATGTGGATGAAGTGCGCATTGGCGAGAGCTATGCCGTTGTCACACCGATCCCCGAGCCGGCGTTCGCGCTAGCGCTGGCGGGCCTCGCGCTGGTCTTCCGCAGGAAGTAGCAGTTCATGGGAGCTATAGGACCTATAGGACCTATAGGACCTATACGACCCATAGTCTAGGGCAGTCTGGCCGGCGTGGCACGGTAGAACCGTACACGCCGGCCTCTTTACAGGCGGTCAACATCGCGTCTCACACGACGCGGCTACATACGAAACACTCGTAACACCCGTACCCATTCGTGCCATGAACAGACTCATCCTCATCGCAGCCATCTCAGTTTTCGCCACTGCCGTACCGGCGAAAACCGTACGATCATATTACATCGGCAACAGCGTCACCGACCAGATCCGGTATGACGGTCTGCGCCAACTGGCCGAAAGCAGGGGCTACACGAACAGGTGGGGCCGCCAGGTCATCCTTGGCTCGCCGCTCGACAACATCTGGAACAATCCGGCCAGCGGGTTCCAGCAGCCGCCCTACGGCTATCCCACGAATGCGCTTGTGTACTATGACTGGGATGCGTGGTCGGTTCAACCGTTCGACCGTTCGCTCACGAGCGACACGAACGCGATCTCGAAGTTCATCGGCCTGGCGCTCGCGCGCAACTCGAACGCGCAGTTGTACGTCTACTCGCGCTGGCCGCGGCAGGGCAACTTCCTGCCCGATTATGACACGACGTGGGTGACCAACTCGGGCGACACCGCGAGCGGCTACAAGCAGGAGTGCCGCGACTTCTTCGAGAAGGTCACCCGCGCCTTGCGCGACCAGTGGGTGACGAACCTGGCATTGCCCATCCGGATCGTGCCGTGCGGCGACGTGCTCTACGCGCTCAGCAAGAGGATGAAGGCGGGGCAGGTGCCCGGCATGACCGACATCGCCCAGGTGTACTCCGACGGCATCCACTTCAACGACACGGGCATGTACGTCGTCGGCTGCACGTTTTTCTCGACCATGTACAAGGAAAGCCCGATCGGCCTTACCGCCGCGCCCTACAGCCTTGCCAGCGGCTCTCCGCTCGTCGCCATCATCCAGACCACCGTGTGGGACGTGGTGAGCACGCACCAATACGCGGGCATCATCCCCGAAATCCTCCCGATGTCATACGAAGTGGACGTGCCCGAGGGCGGCGCCACGGGCATCAAGGTGAGACTCACCGATCCGCCTGCCAGCGTAACGACCGTGCATGTCGCGCGCATTGCCGGCGACACGGACATCTCGGTGAGCGGCGGCGCGGAGCTGGTATTCACGCCCGTTGACTACGGCACATGGCAAACCGTGACGCTTGCCGCGGGCGAGGACGCCGATTTTCTGCACACCAGCGCGACCATCGAGTGCAGCGGCGCGGGCGTGGCGTCGTGCCGGTTCGAGGCGACCGAGACGGACAACGATGCGAGCGCCGTGTGCTACGATCCGTTCAATGCGACGCCGCGGGTGATGCAGGATTTGAAGACCGGGTACGGCTGGAACGGCGGCTGGGCCATCGAAAGCGGGTCGAACGGTGTCGGATACAAGGTCGTCGAAGGGAATCTCGAGTACGGCGGTCTCGTGGTCAAAGGGCGCAAGGCTGAAGGCGGGAACTCGTACCAGGGCGTCGGCCGTTCGTTCGATCTGGTCTCGTCGTTCCTGCCGTGGGTGTCCAACATGGGCGGGTCATTCATCGGCAAGGACGGCACGGAATTGTGGATGAGCTATTTGTGCCGGATCGCCAGCACGAATCACAACGGCAAGATGTGGCTTGACGACGGCAACGGCGGATTGTTCCACGACAACAGCGGCATCCTCCGTGTCAACACGGTCTACGTCCCCGGCCAGGGCCGCGTGTGGATGCTGTCGTCGATTGCCGGCGCGTTCGCTGTCACGTCTTCCGTGCCGGTGACGACCAATGTGAACCTGATGGTGCTGCGCCTCGAGTTTGGCGCTGAAGCCGACCAGATCGAGCTGTTTGCGAACCCTGTGGCGCTTGGCGGCGACGCGCCGGCCGTGCCCGATGCCACGCTCGTTGTCGCGACGAACAGGTTCAAGTTTGCCGACATGGGCTGGAACCCCCACAACGCCGCCGCGCAAGGCTGGATCGACGAAATCCGCTTCGGCAACAGCTTCGCGAACGTGACGCCGCTGACACAGCAGGTGTTCACGAACAACAACAATATCGTCGTCAGCGGCGTCGTCGAAAACGACATGCGCAACGGCTACACGATCATCTTCACCGGCGCCATCAACGGCACCGGCACGTTTGTCACGACCGACGGGGTGACGAACTCGTTTGTCGGCAATGTCACTCCGGGATTCAGCCCCGGCGAACTCGCGATCGACAGGGGCAACGGCGTGGTCAACCTGGGCCTGCCTGATGACAGCCTCATGCTCAACATCGAGAACGGCGACCTGCTCGTGCTCACCAATTTCCCCGGCCCGGTCGATCTGTCTGCCATGGACGTCACGTTCTACAGCCCGACCACGCTCGGGACGACGAACTGGTTCCTGTACTCGACTTCAGGGTTCGCGGGCGAGTTCCACGACACGAACTACGTGCTCTACACATACGGCGCCGTCATCTACGATGGCGCGAACAACCGCGTGGGCGTGCTGATCGTTCCCGAGCCGGCTGCGGCGCTGACGGTGGCCGGATGCGCGCTGGCACGGTTGACACGCGTTCGCCGGCGCAGAGGGTAGGACGTGACTCCAGTCACGTCGACGCCTGGAATGCGCGCGTCCGGCTGACACGTTGGCGCGGCGTGTGGCCACGACTGGAGTCGCGGCCTACCACCGCTCGCGCGCCCCTGTGCCGATGCGATTACGCGGCAGCCCAGCCCGCCTCCTGCCCGGCTCTCAAAAGTGTTGCGCCGCCGTCTGCGCAGCAGATCTGGACTGGAGTCGCGGCCTGCCGGCCGACGCGCACCCCCGCGCTGTTTTGCAATCCGCGTCTTCTTTGGCTATAATCTGTTAACTGTAGCGATCGCGGCGGCGCGGAGAAACGACCGGGGCATACAGAGATGTTCGCGTGACACGGTTCGTCAAGAGAGCGAGGCGGAACCGCCGGAAGGCAGTCCTGGCGGTTGCAACCTGTGCATGGCTGGCGTATGCCGGGGTGTGCCAGGGCAAGTCATTTGACGGGCCGGATGGTACGTTGTACCTTGAGAGCCGGACGTTTGGCTCGGTGGAATTCGTGCCGTTGCACGACCTTGCCGAGGCGTTCGGGCTGACGCTGCGGTGGTTCTACGAGGCGCGCCGGGTCGAGCTGCGCAACACCGTGATCACGCTTGATTTCCTGGCGAATTCGCGGTTTGTGCTGGTGGACAAGCAGGATGTGAAGGCGCTGAAGAGCCCGCTGCTCTTTGTACGCGGCGAGGCGTTCGTCCCGGCGAGTTTCATAGAAGGAACGCTGAAGCCGTACTACCCGCGCTTCCAGAAGCAGGGCAGACGCACGGGCGGCACGCGGATTGTGGTGCTGGACCCGGGGCATGGCGGGAAGGACACGGGGGCGATCGGGTACGGCGGCGTGCGCGAGAAGGACGTCGTGCTGGACATCGCGCGGCGGGTGCGGAGCGCGCTCGTGATGCGCGGTGTAAAGGTGCGGATGACGCGGGACGACGACGTGTACCGCGACCTGGACGAGCGGTCCGAGATGGCGAACAATGTTGGCGCGGCGCTGCTGGTGAGCATACACGCGAACGCGGTGTCGAAGGACAAGCGTGCGATCAGCGGCTGCGAGACGTTCTACCTCTCGAAGGCCCAGACGGTGAGCGATGCGACGACCGAGGCGGTGGAGAACTCGGCGGCGCGGAACAGCCTGGTGAGCGGCTGGCGGTTCCTGCCGATCAGGTTCAAGCGGCTGTTCCTCTCGCGGCATTTCACGCGCGTGCGCGAGCAGTCGATCTCGCTGTCGCGCAGCGTGCAGAACCGGGTGGGCGCGGTGGCCGTGGGGCCGAACCGCGGGATCAAGCCGGCGAACCTGGCGGTGCTGCGCAACACGTACTGCCCTGCCTGCCTGCTCGAAGTAGGGTTCGTAAGCAATCCGACCGACGGGACGTATCTGAGCCGGGCATCATACCGGCAGAAGGTGGCGGACTCGATTGCGCTGGGGATTTTCGACTATCTGGACACACTATGAGCGATGAAAGGCCGATTGGGGTGTTTGACTCCGGGCTGGGCGGCTTGACGGTGGTGCGCGCGATACGCGAGCGGCTGCCGCGCGAGCGGCTGGTCTATTACGGCGACACCGCGCGCTTTCCCTACGGCTCGAAAAGCCAGGAGTCCGTGGCGAAGTTCTCGTGGGAGGCGGTGCGGTTCTTCCAGAGCCACAATGCCAAGTGCATCGTCATCGCGTGCAACACCGCGTCAGCCTTCGCGCTGCCTGAAATCCAGGGGAAGTGCGACATGCCCGTGATCGGCGTCATCGAGCCCGGCGCGCGCGCGGCCGTCAAACTGACCGCACGGGGCAAAATCGGCGTGATCGGCACCACGGCGACCATCAACAGCGATGCCTATACCCATGCCATCCGCAGGCTCAAACCGTCTGCCGTCGTCTATGCGCAGCCCTGCCCGCTTCTTGCGCCGCTGGCCGAGGAGGGCTGGGTGCACAAGCCGGCGACGCAGCTCGTGATCGAAGAATACCTCAGCCCGCTCCGCACGGCGCGGATAGACACGCTCGTGCTCGGGTGCACGCACTACCCGCTGCTTGCCGGGCCGATCCAGGCGTTCATGGGCGATGACGTCCGCCTGGTTGACTCGGCCTCGACCTGCGCCGCCGAGCTCGTCGAGCTGCTTGACGCGCGCACGCTGCTCTCGGACGCCGCCGGGGGGGACGAGCTGTTTTTCGTCACTGACATGGCCGCGCGGTTCTCCGAGGTGGGCACCAGGTTCATGGGCCGCAGTCTCCAGGCCATCAAAGTGGTGGGAGCGGAATGAAACAGATCGGCGTAAAGACGACGCAGCATGAGCAATTCGTGAACATCACCGACCTCGTCCAGCAGGCCGTGAGCGCCTCGGGCGTCAAGGGCGGCATGTGTTTCATCAACTGCGCGCACACGACCGCGGGGCTGACGATCAACGAGAATGCGGACCCGGATGTCGTGCATGACATCATCCTCGCGCTCGACACGCTGGTGCCGGGCCTGCGCGGCTTCAGGCACGTCGAGGGTAACTCGACCGCGCACATCAAGAGCTCGCTGATGGGGCAGTCGCTTGCCGTCCCCGTGCACAACGGCATGCTGCAGCTCGGCACGTGGCAGGCGGTCTATTTCTGCGAGTTCGACGGCCCGCGCGACCGGCATGTCTGGGTGCGCTGCATTGCGGGCGAGTGACCGGCTGGTGACAGCACACCCGGACGGGGAACGATGATCATCGCCATTGACGGCACAGTCGCTTCAGGCAAGAGCACCGCCGCGAGAAACATCGCCGGGCGCCTCGGCTTCCTGCACATCAACACCGGGCTGATGTACCGCGCCGTCGCCGCGTTCGCGCGGCGCAACGGCATCCCCACCGCCGATGCGCACCGCGTCGCCGCATGCGCGAAGGAACTCCGCATCGATCTCGCCCGGACGTCCGCCGGCCAGCGCGTGTACGTCGATGGCACGGACATGACTGACGAGGCGACGGCGCCGGACATCGGGCCCGACGTCTCCAACGTGGCGGACAACGAGGCGGTGCGCGCCGTGCTCGTGCGCGAGCAGCGCCGCATGGGGCTCGAGGCGGGCGACGCCGTGCTCGAAGGGCGGGACATCGGCTCCGTCGTGTTCCCGGACGCCGAGGTGAAATTCTTCGTGACCGCCGACGCCCGCGAGCGCGCCAGACGCCGCCTCGAGGACGACCGGAAGAGGAACCCGGACATCACGCTCGACGACGTGCTCGAGGCGATCATCGCGCGGGACGAACGCGACCGCTCGCGCCCAGTGGGCGCGCTCAAACGCATGCCCGGCGCCATCGACGTCGATACCACGCACAATACGCCTGAACAAACGCTCGAACAGATGCTCGCCGCGATCGGGCGGATGCGGATGGGGAGAAGTTCGTAGTTGGGAGTTGGGAGTTGATGAGTTCCAGTCATGAGGTTAAGGGATCATGGTTGACCTTTCAGTCAGAATCGGTTCGCTTGTCCTGCCTAACCCGGTGCTGGTGGCGTCAGGGACGTTCGGCTGCGGCGAGGAGATGAGCGAGCTCATCGACCTGCGCCGGCTGGGCGGGATCGTGCTGAAGGGCACGACGCTCGACCCGCGCGAGGGCAATCCCACGCCCCGCATCGTCGAGACGCCGTCGGGCATGCTCAACGCCATCGGCCTGCAGAACGTCGGGATCGACAGGACGCTCAGCGAGAAAGTGCCCTTCGTCAAGCGGTTCGGCATACCCGCGATCATCAACATCTCGGGCAGGACGGTCGATGAATACGTCGAGATGGCGCGGCGGATCGACGCCTGCAGCGATGCCGACGCGATCGAGGTGAACGTCTCGTGCCCGAACATCAACAAGGGCGGCCTTGCCTTCGGGACTGACCCGGCGGTGCTGGGCGACGTCACCGCGCGCGTGCGCGCCGCGACCGCCAAGCCCGTCATCACGAAACTCTCGCCGAACGTGACCGACATTGCGCGCATGGCGCGTGCCGCTGAAGAGGCCGGGGCGGATGCGGTGTCGCTCGTGAACACGTTCGTCGGCATGGTGATCAACACACGCACGCGGCTGCCCGTCCTGGCCAACAGGACGGGCGGCCTCTCCGGCCCGGCGATACGGCCGATCGCCGTGTTCATGACGTGGCAGGCGGCAAAGGCGGTGAAGATACCGGTGATCGGCATGGGCGGCATCCAGGGCCTTGACGACGCGCTCCAGTTCTTCATCGCGGGCGCATCGGCGCTGCAGGTGGGCACGGCGAACTTCTACAATCCCCATGTCTCGGTGGACCTCGCCGCCCAGTTGAAACACTACGCGAAGGAGCACGGCCTTGCCACGCTCTCCGACCTGCGGGGGGATTTCTGATGCGCGGGCCGGCAGCGGGGGCTGCCGCGCGCACGGACGTTGAATTGACATGAGCATCTACGACCGCGATTACTACAAGGAGCAGTTCAACCCCGGCTGGGGCCAGTCGCCCTACGCGCACCGGCCGGCAGGCGCGGGCATGCCGCCGGTGGTGAAGGCGTTGCTGATCGTGAACGTCGCGGTGTTCCTCATCGCGCTGTTTGGCGAGCAGATCGAGCGCGGGATGGTGCGCGATGACCTGCGCCGGTTCTACGCATCGGGCGAGCGGACGCTGCCGCGCGCGGCGCTTGACCGGACGTTCTTCCTTCATCCGCCGGAGCGGGTGATCGTGACGGAACGCCGGCAGATGCTCGAGGCCGTGGTCGCCGCGCCGTCGCGCTTCGAGCTGGCATTCGGGATCGTGCCGTACAACCTCTTCGGGCGGCTGATGGTGTGGCAGCTCCTGACGTACCAGTTCCTGCACGGCGGCTGGCTGCATCTGCTGCTGAACATGTACATGCTGTTCATGTTCGGCAGGCTGGTCGAGCGGCAGATCGGCTCGCGCTCGTTCCTGAGGTTCTACCTGCTGGGCGGCGTGTTCGCGGGCGTGCTCAATCTTCTCGCGGGGCTGTTCGTCGAGGCGCCCACGATCGGCGCGTCTGGGGCGATCTGCGCCGTGCTCGCCGCGTTCGGGCTGATGAATCCGAACGCGCGGCTTGCGATGTTCATCTTCATTTTTCCCGTGATGATGCGCGCGAGGACGTTCGTGATCGTCTACGCCCTGCTCACGGTGTACTTCGCCCTGTTCCAGGACAGCAACATCGCCCACCTGGCGCACCTGGGCGGCTTCATCTTCGGCTGGCTCTACGTATACAACATCGGCGGCGTGCGGCGGCTGGTTGACGGCGGCGCCGGGCCGCAATGGAACGTGCCCGCGCAGGGCTGGCGCGGATGGCTGCGCGACACATGGAGCGCCCTCACGCGCCGTGCGCGCGGGCCACGGGTCTACAAGGGCGAGGAATACCACGAGGCGTCGTTCCGCGAACTGCCGCGCGCGGAGCCTCCCGGGCACGGGAGCGCGCACGAGGGATGGGACCCGCGCATCGACGACATCCTGGACAAGATGTCGAAAAACGGCGTGCATTCACTCACCCCCGACGAGTGGGACCTGCTTGACAGGTTCCGCCGGCGCGGGCGCTAACCGGAGGCACTGCAATGGCATCAGGCGGCAACATGAAGACGGTCCATCGCATCGAGCAGATCGGGGGCATCACGGCCATCGTCCTGGTGTTCCTCGGCTGTTTCGCCGTGCTCAAGCCGTTCGTCTCGGCGCTGATCTGGGCGGCGATCCTGTGCTACGCGACGTGGCCGTGCTATCGGTGGCTGCACAGGGCGGTGCGTGGCAGGCGGACGATTGCGGCGGCGCTGATGGTGCTGATGATTGCCGCGGTGATGGTGCTTCCGTTTGCCATCGCCGTGACGACGCTGGCGGAGAACGCTTCGCGTGCGGCGCGGATGATCCAGCAGATCCAGGAACACGGCGTGCCCGAGCCGCCCGCCTGGGTCGGCCAGACGCCCCTGGTCGGCAAGTACGTCAACGAGTACTGGCAGGGCCTCGCCGAGAGCACCGAGCGGACAACCGAGGTCTTGAAGGACGTGTTCATGTGGTCGAAGAACTGGATTGTGAAGCACAGCGTCGGGCTCGGCCAGGGCATCTTCCAGTTGAGCGTGAGCGTGCTGGTCGCCTTCTTCTTCTACCGGAGCGGCGAGAAGGTGGGCTCGCAGGTGCAGGCGGGAGTGCAGCGGCTGATGGGTGAGACGACACAGCGGCTGCTTCTCGCCGTTGGCGGCACGATCAAGGGCGTTGTCTACGGCATCATCGGCACGGCGCTGGCGCAGGGGATACTTGCGGGCGTGGGATTCTGGATCGCGGACGTGCCCGGCGCGTATTTCTGGGCGTTGCTGACGTTCTTCTTCTCGCTCGTGCCGAACGGCCCGCCGCTGATCTGGATTCCCGCGACGATCTGGCTCTTCTATACCGGCCACACCGGCTGGGGCATCTTCATGGCGCTGTGGGGTCTGCTCGTGATCAGCGGCGTGGACAACTTCCTGCGGCCGTACCTCATCAGCCGCGGGTCGCCGCTGCCGTTCGTCCTGGTGTTCCTCGGGGTGCTGGGAGGCATCATGGCCTTCGGCTTCATCGGCGTCTTCATCGGGCCGACCCTGCTTGCGGCCGGATACAGCCTTGTTGACGAAGTCATCACGCACCGGGCCGGCGCGGCGAACGAGGACAAGGCGCCGGAATCCGGCGCGGACGGTGGAGCGGGTGGCGCCGCATCCGGGATTACTTGCTAAAATGCAGTCTTTCTGATATACTATCGCTGGTTACTACAACACGCCAAGGCACAAGGCCCTGTAGCCATGGTAATCGCGAGGAGAGAAGGTACGATTTGAACAGGACGATTCTACTGACCGGCGGTACGGGGTTCCTCGGCAGCCACTTGGGGTACCAATTCCTGAAACGGGGGGGCCGCGTAATCTACTTGGCGCGCGGCAATCGCGGGCATTCAGCGCGCCAGCGTGTTGAACTGCTCCTCCGTCACTTGGATCCTGACCATGCCAGGACGTGCCCCGGCTCGTTCGAGATATGGGAAGGTGACGTCACGCAGCCAGGCCTTGGGCTTGACCAGGACGCGGTCGCACGATGGCGGGGTAAGATCGACGAGGTCTGGCACTCGGCCGCCGTTCTCCACTTCCGCGAGAACCTCGAGCCGCTGACCGAGACGATCAACATCCAGGGCACGGTCAACGTGCTTGACGCGGCCCATGCGCTCGGCGTCAGGCGTTTCCACCACATCAGCACCGCCTACGTGAGCGGCACAGCCGAGGGCACGGTCTACGAGGAGAAGGCCGCCTTCACCAGCTTCCGCAATCCCTACGAGCGGACGAAGCACGACGCGGAGCTGCGTGTGCGCGAGAAGAGCGCCGTGTACGGGCTTGACACGACGATCTACCGCCCCGCGGTCATCGTCGGCGACTCGCGCACGGGCGATACGATGTCGTTCACCGGCTTCTACAACCTTGCCAAGGTCTTTTACCTCTTCAAACGCCTGCTGACACGCAAGATCAAGGAGAACCCCGAGCTGTGCCGCGGCGCAGGTGTGTACACGGACGGCACGGGCGTCCATTTCCCGCTCAGGTTCCCCTGCGCCCGCCAGGGCACGGTCAACATGATCCCCGTCGATTATGTGGTCGACACGATCATGAAGCTGAGCGGAACGGCCGAAGCCTCCGGCCAGACGTTCCACATCACTCATCCCGACCCGCCGCATATCGTCGAGCTCTTTACGGCCGGATGCCGCATGATAGGCCTGCACGGGATCGAGTTTGTGGACTGCACGTTCACCGAGGCGCTCCATATCATCCACGATGAGATCAAGCGCTATGCGCGGCTCGGCGTGAACATCAGCTTCTGCCTCGAAATCCGCGAGTACATCCACTACCTGTTCGGAGAGCCGATGTTCGACATCTCCAACGTGCGGAAGACGCTGCGGACCGGCTTCCACGAGCCGCCGCGCATCACGCCGCAGTTCCTGCGCATGCTGCTGGACTTCGCGACCGCGTGCCAATGGAAGAGCCCCATCGTATAAGCGCTTCCCGCGCGCCGACGGTCCTTGCCGCCGCTCTCCTCATCCTTGCCGGATGCAGCCACACCCTTGCGCCGTCCAATGTCTCGGCGCCCGCATCGGGCATGACGATGGCGTCGCATGGCGCGCCCGCGCGCTACTTCATCGACACCGTGCATGTGCGCAAGCTCGAAGAGCGCCGCATCGGCCAGAAAAACAACGCTGCCGGCGCCTTCTTCGCCTGGGTCTATACTGATGCCGACCTCTCCACGTGGGCCGCGAACGAATGGAAAACCTACCTCAACGGCCGCGGCCAGTTCGTCACCTCCACCCTCCGCGATGCAGACTACTACATCCAGTGCGATGTCCACTACCTCTGGGTCGTGAAAGACTTCGAGTGGTTCGAGCCCGACGGATTTACCGGCACGGCCCGCATATCCGCCACGATCTACGACCGCGCGTCCAAGACACCCCTCTTCAGACGCCAGGCCAACGCTACCTATTTCGTGCAGCGTGAAGGCGAGACCGAGGACGGCGAGATGTTCAATGTCGTCATGAGCGGCGCGTTCCGCAAGGCACTGGCAAAGCTCGGCATGCCGTCCCTGCCGGCGGGGAAGAAGTAGGCGGAGTGACGTCGGTGGGCGGCGGTCGGGAACCAGTATTCAGTATCCAGTGTTCAGTTAAGGGCGCACACCGTATCAGCGTCCGTGAGGCAGTTTGATGGAAGGGCGTGGATTTGCCATTGACCATTGACCAATGACCATTGACCATTGACCATTGACCATTGACCATTGACCATTGA
>JAAYZF010000267.1 GCA_012514975.1 bacterium | reverse complement strand
GCCTTGGCCATGTCGGTGAACACGCCGGTCGATTCGAGGACGATCTCCGCGCCGCATTCCTTCCACGGAATCTCCTCGGGCTTCATCGCTGCGTAGACGGCGATGGCTTTGCCGTTGACCACGAGCTTGCCGTCCCTGGCCTCGACAGTGCCTTTGAACCGCCCGTGCACGGTGTCGTACTTGAGCATGTACACCATGTACTCGGCGTCGATGAACGGATCGTTGATGCCGACAAACTGGATATCGGGATCATTGACGCCTGAACGGAAGACGAGACGGCCGATGCGGCCGAACCCATTGATGCCAACCTTGATAGCCATGGCTGCTCCTGCGTGATAGTTACAGTGGTTACAGTGCCAGCCGCGTGCGCCGCGGAGCTGCTTTGCCCTTGCGGAACGCGCGTCTACTGGTTCTCTTATACGGCGGTAGTATACCATTTCGGCCTGTTATTTGCAACACGGTTGACGCAGGGCGCGGTTTCGGCTATAATCCCCACGATTAATAGGCTCACGAAGCGAATCGATGCAGCATACGGTCAAATGGCTGTTTGTAACGGGCGTCCTGGCGATTGCCGCGGGCGTGGTCATCGTGTGCGGCCTCCAGGACAGCACGGCGTTCGAGCCGCCGCCGGTGACCGCGGTGAATGCGCCGGCGCCCGAGCCGATTTCGCCTGCGCTCCTCGCCGGGCCGAACGGCCAGGCGGGGACGAACGGCGTGGCGGAAGCGCCCGAAGAGCTCGATGAAGAGCCGGTCGAGCCCGGCGACCAGGAGGCCGCGGCACTCCAGCAGCAGCCCGTGACGCCCATGCCGGCGATCACCGCGTCGGTCGTGTGGACGTATCACGGCGGGATTGTCGGCAGCCGGCTGCCCGTACGCACGGTGCACGAAATCCCGTCCGGCATCCTTGTCGACGTCGGCTCGGGCAGAATCCTCTGGTCGAAATCCTCCACCACGCCGCTCCAGATCGCCTCGATGACGAAGATGATGACGGTGCTGCTCGCGATGGAGGCGGTTGACCGCGGGGAGATCACGCTCGATACGCGCATCAGGGTGACGCGCGACGCGGCTGAAGTGGGCGGGAGCCAGGTCTATCTCAAGGAAGGAGAGGAGTTCTCGCTCATCGACCTGCTGAAATCGGTGATGATAGCCAGCGCAAACGATTCGGCGCATCTGGTTGCCGTGCGCCTTGAGGGGAGCGCGCAGGCGTTCGTGAAGCGGATGAACGAGCGGGCGCGGCAGCTTGGCATGCAGCACACGCGGTTCTACAATCCGCACGGCCTCCCCTACCGCTCGGGCAAAAACGTCGGCTCCGCGCTCGACATGGCCAAGCTGGCGCTGACGTTGATGCGCTATCCCCTCGTGTTCAAATGGTCGTCCACGTGGACGGATTCGTTTCGCGACGGCACGTTCACGCTGCAGAACCACAACCCGCTCGTGAAACTCGTGCCCGGCGTCGACGGGCTGAAGACAGGATACTACAGCACCGCCGGATATTCAGTCACCGTCACCGCGCATCGCGGCGGGCGCAGGCTGATTGCCGTGATCATCGGCGTGAGGACCAAGGCCGCCAGGAACGCCTTTGGACGCGATCTGATCGAATGGGGCTTCCGGCAGGTCGGCGCCGGAACACAGGTCGCGGGAAAATGACACGCCCGCGGAAAGAGCAACGGAGGCACCATGGACATCTCCTACGTCATCCCGGTCTACAATGAGTCCGAGTCGCTCGCGCGCCTTGTCGCTGCAATGGCCGAGACGGCCGGCCGGCTGCCAGCGCACTATGACGTCGAAATCATCCTCGTCGATGACGGCAGCAGCGACGATAGCTGGCGGCAGATCGAGGCGGCGGCGAAGCATGATGCCCGCTTTGCCGGCGTGCGCCTCTCGAGGAATTTCGGGCACCAGGCCGCGCTCACCTGCGGCTACCAGTTCTCGCGAGGCCGCGCGGTCATCTGCCTCGATGCGGACTTGCAGGACCCGCCTGACGTGACGCTCCGCATGGTTGAGGAATGGGAGAAGGGCGCGGATGTCGTCTTTGCCGTGCGCTCGATGCGGCGCGGCGAAACGTGGTTCAAACTCGCCACGGCAAGCGCGTTCTACTGGCTGATCGAGAAGCTCGGCGCCGTGCGCACGCCGCGGAACTCGGGCGACTTCCGCCTGTTGAGCCGCAGGGCGCTTGACGCGTTGAACGGGATGCCCGAGCGGCACAGGTATATCCGCGGCCTTGTCGGCTGGCTTGGGTTCCAGGCGGCGACGATCGAGTACGAGCGGCGGGAGCGCGCGGCAGGCGTGACGAAGTACCCGTTCACCAAGATGCTTCGCTTCGCCACCGATGCGATCGTCTCGATGTCGTTCGCGCCGCTGCGCCTGGCGTACGCGATGGCGGTGCTGGCCGCGGTGCCGTTTCTCGCGTACCTTGGCTACGCGCTGGTCATGTATGTGCTGGGCAGGCGCGCATTCGCGCCCGGCTGGGCATCGCTGATCCTGGCGGTGATCGTGTTCGGCACGACGATCCTCGTGTTCATCGGCGTCATGGGCGAATACGTCGGGCGGATTTACGAGGAAGTGAAACAGCGGCCGCTCTACCTCGTGCGCGGCAGCACGCGCGACACGCCGCGCGCGTGAAACGGCCCGCGGTTGCCGCGGTTCTACGGTTTCACCGCGGTGGCAATGAGCGACGCGCCAAAGGGAAGCGGGCAGCGCCTGATCAGATACTTCTCGGACGACATGAGCGCGCAGAGAATCTCGCCGACGCCGCGCGGTGTAAGCGTGAGATCGCATGATTCAGTCGAGGGCTTGTGCACCCAGCGGAACATCCGCTGCGCGAGCCGCACAACCGCGATCACCGGGAAAAGCCAGAAATTGCAGTAGCTCGCCCGCACACCGGCAAAACCGGCGGCAGTGAGCGCACTGACAAGCCCGGCACGGGTGTAGCGGCGTTTGTGTTCGTTCACCTCGTCGTGCCGCGCCCAGAGGAACGGGCATGCAGGCACGGTGACGATGACCATGCCTCCGGGTTTGAGCACGCGGATCGCCTGGCGCAGCGTCTCGACGTCGTCATCGATGTGCTCGATGACGTCAAACAGGCAGGCAAGGCCCTGCGTGCCGGCACCGACGGGGATGGAGTCCGGCAGGCGTGCGTCAAGCACATCGACACCGTGCTTCGACTTGCAGTACTCGCGCGCCAGCGGCGAAGGGTCGACGCCGGTGACCGGGCCGAACTCCTTGAGCAGCGACAGCATGCCGCCCGTGCCGCACCCGAGATCGATCACGGGTGACCCGTCTGGCCGGTAGCGCCGGCGCAGGACGTCGGCAACGATGGCGCGGCGCGCGCGGAACCACCAGTGGTGTTCCTCCTGCCCTTCGCCGAATTCACGGTACATGAACTCACGCATGAATGCTCACCCTTGCGCGGCGGGAATGCCTTCCGCGCGCCTGAAACGATTGACGAGCACTGCAAATCCGACCGCCGCAAGCGCCATGAACGCCGGATCGGCCGGCATGCGGTAGCGCGAATGCGCCAGCGGGCCGACCGCGACGATTATGAACGCGATCCACACGAGCCAGAAGCCGGTCATGACCCGCAGCACTTCGCCGCCCTTCGCCATCCCGTGCCACGCGCCGAACGCGGCAAGCATGTAGACGATGACGAGGTATGCCATGCCTGCCGCGGTGACGCCAATGACGAACCACGTCACGGCAGGCTGGCGGCCGAGCATGGCGCGCAGCCCCGCGACGTCGCCCGCGGCGATCCGCCTGTTGACCGCATCGAGGTCCTGCTCCGGGAATCCCAACTGCCTCCCCCATTCGTGCGCGGGAACGGAAAGGAAGAACTGCGGCAGGCGGGAAAAGTGGAAGAGGAAGTATCCCATTCGGTCGGCCGCAAGTTCCTCCTTGAAGACCGCCCGCATGGCGAGATAGTCATTCAGCGTATAATGGCGGTCCATCTGCCATATCGGATGGGAATTGGTGTCCGGGTAGAACGGTGTGCCTGTCCGTTCGCGGATGCGCGCAATGTACGACGCGGTGACGGCGTCGGAGTTTGTCCCCTGGACGTGCTGCTGGTACTCGCGCATGTGCATGAAGAGCGGGTTGATCCATTTGTTGCTGGTATAGGCGAAACAGCCGCTGACTGAGTAGTTGCGAAGCTGCCAGGGCAACACCGCGATGTAGAAGACGCCAAGGATGATTGCGCTGAGCATGCAGCGGCGCCTGAGGGCCGTCGTACGGCCGAGGATGAGATACGGAAGCGCAAACATCGGCACAATGAACAGCGCCGAGAATTTCACAAGGTTCAGGATGCCGAAGGTCGCGCCAAGCATCACAGCCGCCCCGGGCGATTGCTCGCGCAAGAACCACGATGCCACAAGATACGAGATGATGAGGAACATGCCGTACGCCTGCTCCATCAGCAATGAGTTGCCGTGAGCGACGAACGTCGGGGAAAGCGCCATCAGCCATGCCGCCGCCACAACCGCCCGGCGGTCCCGCGTAAGATGCAGCACCGCCAGCGGGAACAACACCATGCACGCGATGCTCAACAGGACGTTCCAGGCGACGCCGACGAACGGCCTTTCGCCGAACAAGGCGTACAGGCCGGCAAGCGCGGACGGGCAGAGAGGCGGGACGACCAGATGCGGCGCGTAGGGCGGGGCATCGCAGATGCTGAAGCCGTTGCCCTCGAGCAGGTTGCGCGCGAGCCGGTCCTGCCACACGGCATCGGTGGTCAGCACGACGTTTCGCGTCACCTCGGGCCGCCAGGGCTGGTATGCGGCGAAGGTGCCTGTGCGCAGGGCGGCGCCGGCGACGAATGCGAGCGCGACGAGCAGCCTCGTGTTGTGCAGCAGCGTGTTCATCATGTCGTTACCCGTCGATAGTATAAAGGTTTTCACCTGAAAACGCAATGTTGTTTTTTCATCGGCCTTATGCTATTATCCTCACGAAGATCACGCGTTGTTTCATACCGCACCAGGGTTTTGTATGACCGCCAGGAATCATTGGCTCGCCGTTGCAGGGATCGCGCTGGCAACCATTGTCACCTTCCATTCAGTGCTGTTGCCGCCGCGGCCGGTCGTGGCGAACGACTCGCCGACGGCGAACGTCATGGTGGGCAGGCAATGGTGGGAATCAGGCCGCTCGGTGTTGTGGCTTACCGACGGGTATCTCGGCCGGAACGGCGGCGTGATGACCTACGGGCTCACCACGCCGTTCCAGCGGTGGCTGCCGCCGGAGTACTTCAACACCGCGCTGTTCGCCCTGTTCACCTTTGTCGCCGGCGTCGGCTGCTACCTGTTCCTTGTCTCGCTCGGCCTGTCCCCTCTTGCGGGGTTCACCGGCGCATGCGCATTGATGCTGTCGGGCGACTTCATCACGTGCGTCTTCTCGGGGCATCTGGGCAAGTTCACCATGTGGGCGTTCCTGATGCTTTCGTTGTGGCTGCTCACGCTCGGGATCACACGGCGGAGCATCGTGGCGATGCTCTGGTGCGGGATATGCACGGGCATAGGCGTCAGCGGCCAGCTTGACGTTGGCTTCATCGTCTGCCTGTTCTATGCCGCATGGGCCGCGCTGCTGCTGTGGCAGACACGCGAAAGTAAGAAATGGCCGCGGATGGCTGCCGGGTTTGCCGTGGCGGCTGTAGCCGCGTTCCTCTACTCATCCATGACCGTCGTCTCGTTGCTCGGGCTCGCGAACCAGGGCGCATCGAACGCCAGCGAGGAGGAGCGCTCCCCGCAGGAAAAATGGAACTGGGCGACGCAATGGTCGCTGCCGAAGCAGGAGACGCTGACGTTCATCGCGCCGGGCTTCTACGGCTTTGGCCACTCGGGCGACTCGCCCTATTGGGGCAGGATCGGCCAGGACGCGAACTGGCCGGCGCAGCACCAGGGCTTCCCGCGGTTTTCGATCAACACGCAGGG
>JAAYZF010000266.1 GCA_012514975.1 bacterium | reverse complement strand
GAGGCGCCGCGCGAGGGCGCTTCGCTCGCTCCGCTCTCTCAGCGCCCTCGCGCGAAGAGTGGCAAACCATGTCAGTTCTATTAAACGTAAAGTATGTCATTTCTAAAAACTTGCAACAGCGGGGCATGGTCTCTTGACACGCAACGCGGTTTCATGGTATACTAAATCGCTTTAGTTGCCGTCCGGGCCCGCGTGCGGCCCGCGCGGGAATGCCAAGGAGAACGAAGATGATGCGCGACAAAATACCTGTGCTGATGCTGCTCTGCCTGTGTGGCGGCGCGCTCGCCCCTGCCCTGGCGCGCGCGGGGGCTGCTGAGGCCACGCAGACCATCCGCGTGTTCCGTGTGGGCAGCAGCTCGTTCAGCATCGACCTCATGGACAATGCCAAACAGCTCGTCGAAGCCGCCGGGGATTACACGCTCGAATACGACAGCGCGTCCTACACGCGCCTGGACGACTTCGTCACCAAGCCGTATCTGCTCACGGAATGGACGAACCAGTATCTGCCCGTGATCAGGAACGGCAACTACGACTACGTGATCTTCCAGACCATCGCGTGGTTCAACCTCAAGCCTGAACAGCACGCCCTGCTCCTGACGGAGATCATGCCCATGCTGGTGTCGAACATCAACCTCTCCGGCGCGCAGGTGCTGTTGTACGACAAGTATGTCGAACTGGAGCGTGACGAGCCCGACCCGCTTGCCCGCGCGTGGGCGGGCCGCTATCCCGAGGGCGTCTATCTCAACAACCTGCTGCACATCCTGTGCGCGAAAAGCGCGGGCGTCGCCGGCGTTTCGTTCGGCGGCGGCGCGGTGCATGAGTTGTGGGACGACCCGTATTTCGACGCGCTCGATCTCCTGTACATCACGACCGGCCATCCCGGCCCGATGGCCAACTTCCTCAGTGCATGCGACCTGTGCTACCTCATCACGGGCGTCGTGCCCACGGGCGATGTGGCGCGCGCCGTCCCCATGAGCGGTTGGACGACCGAGACGTTCAACGACCTGCCCTTTGGCGACGCCGCCGACCAGGCGCTCTACGCCGCCAACAGCAACCGCGTGCATGACGGCTTCCTGTACCTCCGCGACAACGAGATGGCCACGCTCCAGGCCACGGCCGCCAAGTGGCATCTCCCCTGGGCCGCGGCACTGCACTCGAACCTGACGGACGATGCGGTGTTCGCGACCACCACCAGCGAGATCGCCCGCATCCACGCGCAGATGACGAACTACGCCGCCTACAACCTTTCCGCCGCGGCTATTGAGAAACTCACCGCTCGGTACACCGAGGCTGCCGAGGGGACGCTGACCGAGGCCGAGATCCAGTCGTGCATCAACCAGAGCAGAAGCTGGAACCCCGACGTCCGCGATGCCGCTCTCGCGTACCTGACACCGGCGCAGACGACCGAGTTGCGGAACTACTACCTCGATTACTGGCTCCAGCGCAACAGCAAGTTCCGCGATGACGTCTTCTTCGAGAGCCTCTGCTATTTCACGCTGGTCAAGAAGGGAACGAACGCGGCCGAAGTGACCCGGATGGAGGAGGAAACCGCCGCGCATCTGGCGGTGCTGTCGCTGGCCGCCTATGCCCGGTTGCTCGAAATGATCACCCCGGCGCAGCGGGACGAGGTGCTTGCCGGGTACTCGTGGGGCGCGCGGCCGAAGAGGCACTCGCCCCTGTTCGGCCAGGCGCAGATGGCGGCGACCGGCGATTGGCAGCGCCTCGTCGCCGTCTGGAATGCGTACTTCAAGGTCTGGGACGATCCCGAGTTGATGGATCGCCTGAAAGCGGCGGGAGAGAGCGGGACGCCCTACACGACGAACAGTTTCCTCAAGATCGTCTGGCTCGAAGCCGACAGCAATTTCGTCGCCCCCAGGGCGGTTGTGGCGGACATGGCAGCCCTGACCGTGCCGGAGAACGGCGCCAACGCATTTGCCCTCAGGCTCGACGGGCCGCCGGCCGCGGGCGTGACGATCAGCGTGAACGTCGCGCGTGTCTCGGCGTCCGACTGCGACATCGTGGTGACCAGCGGCGCGCCGTGCCAGTTCACCAGCGCGAACTGGGACGTGAACCAGGCCGTGACGCTGGCGGCGCTGCATGACGCGGGCTATTCCTCAGGCTCGGCCGTGTTCCGCTGCACGCCGTCCGACGGTGGCACGATGCTCGATGTGGCCGCGTACGAAATTGACGACGACAACCTCGCGCCGCACACGCCGGCCAACCTGACACCCGCCGACGGTGCGGCCAGCCAGCCGCTCACACCGGTCCTTCAGGCCTCGGCATTCAGCGATCCGAATCCGGGCGACATCCATGCCGCGAGCCAGTGGCAGACGAGCACCAACGCCGCGTTCGCGGACATCCTCTGGGACAGCGGCCCGGACGGCATCCGCCTGACGAGCATCACTCTGCCGCCCCTGGCAGCCGGCCGGCGCCATTACTGGCGTGTCCGCTACTGCGACGCGGCCGGCCTGTGGAGCAGTTTCTCCACGCCCACGTGGCTCGAGACCGATCCGCTGCTGAACAACCCGCCCGTGGCCGTTCCGGACATGTATGGGGTTGCCGAGGGCGGCGCGCTGCAGGTTGCCGCGGCGGGCGTTCTCACGAATGACACGGATGCGGACGGCGATGCGCTCACCGCGGTCAGACTCAGCGACCCGGCGCATGGCGCGCTGATCCTCAACGCGGACGGTTCGTTCATCTACACCCCCGCGACCAACTGGCCGGGATACGACAGCTTCACCTATTGTGCCTCAGACGGCAGGACGAACTCGAACAGCGCCGTCTGCCACTTCGAGGCGCAACGCGTGCTGATCTGCGACTACTTCGAGTATGGCGGCGCACCGGGGCTGGCGACGGAGTTCACGACCGCCGTCACCAACGGGTGGGGTGCGAACGCATGGAGCCCGGGCGCGGGTGACAGCCCGCGCTACCTGGCGACGAGCACGCCGGCATTCTACTCGACCAACAGCGCCGGCACGGCATTCGCCGAGAGCGCGGCGTATTCGAACTGTTACAAAGGCGGCCAGTTCATCGGCTTTGGCACTGCCTCCATCTATCGCTGCACCCTCACGCGCGCGCTGAGCCCGCCGCTCGGCGGCACGGTCTGGGTCAGCCTGATCGTGACCTCGACGTATATCGATGTCTCGGCCAGTGCGTACAACGGCAACGTCGCACAGCTCGAGGTCAACGGGGATGACACAGACCGGTTCGGCCTGACCTCGGGCGCCGGCGCCGATGAGTACCGCTGGCAGGTCAGAGAGAATGGCCCGAGCACCAACGGCAGCGTGCCCTATGCACGGAACGTCCTGGTGCTCCTCGTCGCGAAGCTCGAGACAGACTACAGCGGCGTGAACGACCGGCTGACGATCTGGACGCTCAACAGCGGTGGCGACTATCCCCGCGGACGCACTGTGGCTGACTTGGGGCCGCCGCGGTACACGGGCGCCGGCGACGAGGACATCTGGGGCAGCTCGATCTCGAGCATCGGGCTGTACCTGAAAAGCCGAAGCTCCACGCGCACCACTGTGATCGACAGCCTGCGCATCAGCCACATCGCCATGCCGGACGACCTGCATGTGTACGAGGTGCTGTCGGGCGAAGCCGTTCCCGAGCCGGCATCGCTTGGGCTTCTGGCGCTGGCCGGCCTTGCGCTGGCGGCGCGCAGGAAACACGGGACGGCAGCGCGCTCGGAAGGAAACTGACCATCTCCGATTCCGCCTGAGCCGCCGGCCTTCTTGCCGGAACAGCGGGCCGGAACTGCCATGCCTTTGACAGATTGCCTGCCTGTTTTGTATACTTTTCTGCCATAGTGCGTTACGTTTTCAACCATTGTCTTCGATGGTGAGCCCGGTACTTGTGTTTGGATGACCGCCCTGCCCTACCAGCTTGTCCCCATCGTCAGTTCCGACGACCTCAAGACGCGCCTCGAAGGCATCGTCGACGATATTCGCGCGCTCATGCCCACGGATGATCTCGTCGTCATCGCCCTGCTCAAAGGCAGCTTCGTCTTCCTCGCGGACCTGATCAGGTTGCTCCACCGGCATCACATCGCCGTCGAGGTCGACTTCATGACGCTGGCATCCTATGGCGAGGGCACCGAGTCAAAAGGCGTTTCCGTCGTCAAGGACATCGAGACCGACATCGCCGGCAGGCCCGTGCTGCTGGTCGATGACATTCTCGACACGGGGCGCACGCTGAAGAGGGCGGCGTCGATTCTGCGTGAACGCGCGCCGCTGTGCGTCAAGACCTGCGTCCTGCTCGACAAGCCCGAACGCCGCATCGAGCAGATCCGGGCGGACATCGTCGGGTTCACCGTGCCGAACACGTTTGTCGTGGGCTATGGCCTCGATTATGCGCGCCGCCACCGCGAGCTGCCCTTCATCGCACGCCTGGAACCGGAGCCGGCATGACAGCTGATGGGTGACCCAGGCCTCACATTCGCGTTGCACGTGCGGCGCTCCGCGGAT
>JAAYZF010000265.1 GCA_012514975.1 bacterium | reverse complement strand
CGGATTGCGCACCGTGATCGCGCATTCCTTCCCGCGGTACACGCGCCGCACACTGAATTTCCGCCATGTCTGCGGAACGCACGGGTCGATGCGCAAACCACTGTACTCCGCCTGCACGCCGAGGATGTACTGCGTGATCGCAACGAGATTCCATGCCGCCGTTCCCGTCAGCCACGAGTTCTTCGCCTCGCCATGCCGCACGGCATCCCGGCCCGCAATCATCTGCGCATACACGTACGGCTCGCAGCGATGGATCTCGCTGATGCGCTCGCGCGCCGAGGGGCAGATGCGCAGGTAATAGTCAAGCGCCTTACCTCCCCTGCCGATCATCGCTTCAGCGATCATGATCCACGGGTTGGTATGGCAGAAGATGCCTGCGTTTTCCTTGTATCCCGGCGGGTAACTTGATATCTCGCCCAGTTCGAGGTGATACGTCGCGAACGCCGGCTGCTGCAGCACGATGCCATGCGGCGTTGCAAGATGCTTCTCCACCGCATCGAGCGCTTTGCGCGGCCAGTTTTTCCTTGCGCCGATGCCCGCCATCGAGCAGATGCCGTTCGATTCGATGAACACCTTCCCTTCAGCGCACCGCTTCGAGCCGATCGCGTTACCGTGATGGTCGTATGCGCGGCGGAACCACTCGCCGTCCCATCCCGCCTTTTCCACCGCCTCAATCATCCGCTGTTCATATCCTCGGAATCTCTTCGCATCGCTGGTCTTGCGGAGAGATTCCGAAAGGGTGATCATCTCTCGCGCGGCAATGACGAACAGGCCTGCAATAAACACCGACTCGGCCGCCTTCCCGTCCATGTTGGTAACGGTCTGGAACGACTGGCCGGGCTCCGAGGAAAAGCAGTTCAGATTGAGACAATCATTCCAATCGGCCCGGCCGATCAGGGGAAGCTTGTGCGGCCCCATTCGCTTCATCGTGTACTCGATGCTCCGGCACAGATGCTCGTACAGAGCGCCTTTGTCCTTGCGATTATTGTCATATTCAATTCTCTCGTTGAGAAAACCGAAGTCGCCGGACTCCTTCAGATAAGCTGCTACTCCAAGAACAAGCCAGAGGGGATCGTCGTTGAAATTCCCGCCGATGTCATTGTTCCCACGCTTCGTAAGCGGCTGATACTGATGGTACGCTCCGCCAGTATTCATCTGTGTTGCAGCGATATCACGCAACCGCTCGCGCGCCCGCCCGGGGATCATGTGGACGAAACCGAGCAAGTCCTGGTTCGAGTCGCGAAACCCCATGCCGCGCCCTATGCCCGACTCGAAATACGACGCGCTGCGCGACATGTTGAACGTGACCATGCATTGATACTGATTCCAGACGTTGACCATGCGGTTGACGTGTTCATCGGGCGTGGTGGTCTGCCAGCGGGAAAGGAGTGTTTGCCAGTGTTTGCGCAGCGCATTGAACGCCGAATCGACGTGTTTCGGGTTGCTGTAGCGCCGTGTTTTCCCATCCGCGCGCTTTGTGTTGATGGAGCCGTCTGCGTTGAACTTCCCGCTAACAGGATTCTCGCAGTAGCCGAGCACGAAGATGATCCTTTTCTGTTCGCCGGGCTTCAGCGTGACGCGCACATGGTGAGAGCCCACAGGCGCCCAGCCGTGCGCGACGGAGTTCGTGCTCCTGCCTGAGGCTACCACAGCAGGCCGTTCGAGCGAGCCATACGGGCCGAGAAACGCATCGCGGGCGGTATCGAACCCTTCAAGCTTCTCGCTGCACGAGAAGAAGGCAAAGTGATTGCGGCGCTCGCGGTACTCGGTGTGATGGTAGATCGTGCCGCCCTTGACCGTCACCTGGCCCGTGCTGAAATTGCGCTGGAAATTGGTGCAATCGTCCCACGCATCCCAAAGGCAGAACTCGACGAAGCTGAAGAGGTCGAGCTGCGCGGCCGTCCTGCGCTTGTTTGCGAGCGTCAGGTCCCAGATCTCCAGCGTCTCGCCGAGCGGGACGAAATACCTTGTCGATGCGCTGATGCCGCCGCGCTGCGATGAGATGACCGAATAGCCAAGGCCGTGGCGGCACGAGAACTCATCGAGCCGGGAGCGCGTCGGCTGCCAGGTGGGCGACCAGAACTCGCCGGTCGCGCGGTCGCGGAGGTAGAGGTAGCGGCCGTTCGAGTCGTACGGGATGTTATTGTAGCGATAGCGCGTAAGGCGGCGGAGGCGGGCGTCGCGGTAGAAGCTGTAGCCGCCGGCGGTATTCGAGATGAGCGCGAAGTACTCTTCGCAGCCGAGGTAGTTGATCCACGGGAGCGGCGTATCGGGCCTGGTGATCACGTACTCGCGATTCGCGTCGTCAAAGCGTCCGTACTTCATTTATCTGCTCCCACCATTCGTTTAAGGTTGCGGCGGAAAGTCTCGCACCACGGCGTCGTGCGGATGATCCACCGGTCGAGCTCCGCTGGAGTGATGTCGCGATTGAGCTGAATCTGTGTGCGTTTGGCGAGCATCCTGCGCAGGCCGCGCAAGCCATCCCAGCGGCCCTTGAGCACCGGCGTGATGCGCCCCGCGAAGATCCACCGGAGATCGCTGAGGAGGTTATAGCCGACGAGCGGAATGAAGTGGCGGAAGAACAGGCTCCGCGGCCAGTTCTTGACGAGCACCCAGAAGCTGTTGCGTTTCGACCAGTAGATCGCACGGTCGGAGAAGACCTTGGTCGTGTATGACACGCGATGCCAGACGACCGCGCCAGGCACGTACCAGCAGCGCCAGCCGGCGAGCCGCGCGCGGAAATCCCAGTCGACGTCCTCGTTGTACGCGAAGAAATCCTCGTCGAGCAGGCCGATGTCGCGCAGCATCTCGGCGCGGTAGAGCGCCGCGCCGGCGCACGCGCCGAAGACTTCCTCGGGGACGTCATACGCATCAGCGGGCTCGCCGAACCCGCGTTTGCCTGCAAGGCCATGCTGGTAGAACACGTCGCCGGCGGTGTCGATCACCGTTGCGGGCCGCTCGCCGTCCCAGCACAGCATCTTGCTGGCAGCCATGCCCATCTCGGGCCGCTCGTCGAGTGCGGTGACGAGCGCGCCAAGCCAGTGCGGCTGCGGCAGCGTATCGTTGTTCAGCAAGGCGATGTACTGGACGTGCGGCTTGGTCTCGAGCACGCGGCGGATGCCCTCGTTGTTCCCGCGGGCGAAGCCGTAGTTGTCATCGAGGTGCAGGAGGTCGGCCTCGGGAAACTCGTTCCGGATGATCTCGCGTGACTGGTCGGTCGAGTTGTTGTCCACGACAAGCGTGTCGAACTCGCGGAACGTCTGGTCACGAAGCCCGCGCAGGCAGTCGCGGATGACGGCCGCGCCGTTCCAGTTGAGCACTATGACGATTGCACGGAGGGGCATAGGGAAGTACGAGGTACGAAGTACGAAGTACGATGGACGATGAACGATGAACGATGAACCATCGACTATCGACGCAGTTCAATATCCGAATGCCTCAAGGCGTTCGTGCACTGATTCGGCAAAAGCAGACAGCTCCTTGTCGGCGCGATAGGCGAACGCGCGCGATGTGTCGATCCTCGCCGCGGCCTGCCCGATCTGCGCGTCAGTGGCGGAGAGGCCGCAGAACGGCGCGAGCTGTCTCAAGTGGTCAACCGGGCGTTCGAGGAACTCCTCGTAGCGCACCTCGGCTGCCCGCACGCCAAGCCGCTGGACATGCCGCTGGGCCTCGCGCATGTACTCCTCCCACAACGAGAAGCCGCCTTCGAGCGATGCGCAGCGCATGTGTGCGATGAAGCCGGAAGCCTTGCGGCGGAGATAGTACAGCGGTTTCCGCTGCTCGAACAGCGCGCGCGCGGCCGCGGGATTGCTGACGGCGCGCTGACGCGTCCGCAGGCTTTGCGCCACGTCCACGCCATGACGGAAAATGTGGATCACCTTCGCCTCCGGGAACAGGTCGAGCCACAGGGGCAGCGTGAACGTGTTGCGCGGATCCTTCCATCCCCACGGCTCACCAATGGCTTCAAGCGAACGGCACGCGAGGAACCGCTTCCACCCGAGAAACGACACGATGCCCGGCGTCCTGAACACGTGCCGGATGTAGTCGGCCGCGAGCAGGCGGATGTCGGGATTGCCAAGCAGCCAGCGGATGGGCTGCGGGTTTTCCCAGTTGCCGCCGCTTTGTTCGAGCAGCCAGTCGTTGAGCTTGAGGAAGAACCACGCCTCCTCGTTCGGGTCCCTGCACACGCCGCTGAACAGGCCGAGGGATTCGAGCACGTCGGTCACCATGCTCGTGCCCGAGCGGTGCATGCCGATGACGATGACGGGCTGCACAGGGGCGTTGTCGTCACGGTTCATGACATCTCCTTGGTGGCAACGGCGACCATGGCGCGGAGGAGGAAACGGCCTTCGAGGTGGCGCACGCGGTAAAAGCGGTCGGCCGGAATGGCGGGCGGCATGGGCACGGGATTCTCGCGCGGAAGCTCCTGCGCGTCATCGGAGGATGGCGGCGCGGGGCGCCGCAACGAACGCACAAGCGCGGCGGGCAGCATTTTCTTTGCGGCAAGGTGGAGCCCGTGGCCGACGGCGAAGCGCATTGCCCTGTCACGCAGGAAACGCGCGCGGTCGCGCGCGCAGTCGCGCACGCGGAAATACTGGGCGTGCGTCTCGACATTGCCGAACGCGCGGCAGACGAGCTCGAAGAACTCGTCCACGCGGTATTCCTTGATGTGGTATGGCGGATGGGAGGTATGGCGTATGTTGGGCGTTGAACAGAGGAGCAGGCCGCCGGGGCGGAGCACGCGGTGCATTTCGCCAAGGAAGGCTGCGCCATTGCGCACGTGCTCGATCGTCTCGAACGAGACGACGGCATCGAAGGAGCCATCGTCGAACGGGAGGGCGAGGGCATTGGCGGCGACGAAGCGGCCATGGGGAACGGCGCGCTGCGCGGCGGCAACGAGCTCCCCGTCGTAGTCGGCGCCGGTGACGTTGCACCCGTGTGCGAGGAGCATGGCTGAGCCGTAGCCGGGCCCGCAGGCGATATCGAGCACGCGCTCTCCCGGTTTCAGGTTCTCGCACGCGAAGCGGTAGCGTTCGAGATGGGTGAGGGACAGGCAGTCGGATTTGCCGACGGGATCATGGTATTCGTCAACCATAGCGGAGGTATTATAGCCGCGGGGCGGCGCAGTGTCAACGAGGTTGCAATCAGGCGGCGAAAATGGTATACTACCGCCCGCTTTCCGTACGCTCGGGCGCGCGTGGCGCGCCCGCCCGGGGAAAAAGAAGCGAGCCCGTGGCGGGCTCGCGAGGCTTGGTGGAGAATACCGGGGTCGAACCGGTGACCTTCTGGCTGCCAGCCAGACGCTCTCCCAACTGAGCTAATTCCCCAGCGGGGGAAAGTGTACTAAAAACAAAAGGAAAAGTCAATGGCTGCGTTCTATCCGCTGACTTTCGAGCCGATCTACAAAGCGAAAATCTGGGGCGGCCGCCGTTTCGCCACCCTCTTCAACCGCGAACTCCCCGCCGGAGAGAACATCGGCGAATCATGGGAGGTGGCCGACCGCGACAGCGATGTCTCGGTCGTCAAGTCGGGCAGCCTGGCAGGCATGTCGCTGCGGCAGCTCCGCGAGCAGTATCCCGTCGAGATGTTCGGCAAGCATGCTGACGAATACCAGTCCCGCTTCCCCCTCCTGCTCAAGTTCCTCAACGCCGAGGAGAAGCTCTCCATCCAGGTCCATCCCGACAACCGCTACGCGCAGAAGAACGAGAGCGACGAGGGGAAGACCGAGGCATGGTACGTCGTCGACGCCATGCCCGGCGCGGAGATCATCCGCGGATTCCGCGCCGGCACGACCCGCGAGAAGGTGGTCAAGGCTCTTCAGCAGAACAGGCTCGAAGCGCTCGTCTCCACCTATCCCGCCGCCAAGGATGACGCCATCTTCATCCCGCCCGGCACGGTGCACGCGGCCGGCAGCGGCCTCGTCATCTGCGAGATCCAGCAGAACTCCGACGTGACGTACCGCGTGTACGACTACAACCGCACCGACGCATCGGGCAAGCGCCGCGAGCTGCATGTGGCCAAGGCGCTCGATGTCATAAGCTTCCGCGACACCGGGGCGCCGAAACTCAAACCCGTCAAGATCGAGCCACTGCACTACCGGCTCGCCATCTGCGACTACTTCTCGCTCTATTCCTACGACTACCGCGAGCCGATACACGAGAACTCGCTGAACTGCTTCCGCATCCTCGTCAACTTCGAAGGCCATGGCACCATCATCTCGCCCGAGGGCCTGTAAGAGGACGTCGAGTACCATCCCGGCACGGTCATCTTCATTCCCGCGGCGGTAAAGGATTTCAGCCTGGTGCCGGCGACGCACTGCAAGATGCTCGACATCCTGCCCGGCAAGGTCACGCTGAAAAGAGGCAAGGGAGCACGGTAGGAGGGACATCCCTGTCGCGACCGAATCCGCGGGAGGAGCGCGGCGGATGCGGGGTGGCTGCGCGTGACTACGCGGCGTTCGCCCGCCTGACGTAGGCCTTCGTATGCGGGCACGCGGCGATGCACATGCCGCAGATGTGCGTATCGACACCCAGCCGCTTGTTGATGGCGGCCATGCCCTCCATGCACTTGCGCGGGTCCCAGATGTCCTCGCGCCGGCCGCCGGACGTCCAGTTCCTCCCCGAGCAGGCTTTTCCCGGGCACACATCCACGCACGCATGGCAGTCGCCGCACCGCGACACCGTCTCGGGCGTCCCCGTCTTGAGCGGCGCGTCAGTGAGCACCGAGGCGAAGCGGACGGCGGAGCCGTAGCACGGCGTGACGAGCAGGTCGCACTTTCCTATCCAGCCGAGGCCGGAGAGCGTCGCCGCCATTTTGTGCGGGAAGGGCGAGCTGATGGTCTTCCAGTCGATGTCATGGCTGG
>JAAYZF010000264.1 GCA_012514975.1 bacterium | reverse complement strand
TTGGTGATGTGGTCGCCGCCGACGGCGAAGACGTTCGAGTAGTAGACGGTGTTGTTGAAGTACACGGCATAGGAGCATGACCCGCCGCCGATGTCGACGAGGAGGACGCCGTCCTTCTTGTCCTGCTCGGAGAGGATGCATGCGCCGCCCGCGATGACGGAGAAGCAGACGTCGGCGACGCGGAAGCCGGCGTCGTTGAACGCGCGGCAGTGGTTCTCGAGAATGGTGCGGTCGGCCGTGATGACATGAACGCCCGCCTCGATCCGCGCCGCCTGGAGGCCGACGGGGTTGAGCACGCCGGCGTGGCTGCCGAGACGGTATTCCTGGGGAATGGTGTGAAGGAACTCGCGGCCTTTCTCGGCCGAGTTGCCCTTGGCCTTCTCGAGGAGCTGCTCGATGTGCTCCTCGTGCACCGTCTCGTCCGAATCGAGAATGGGAAGCACGGCGGCGACATTGGTGCTGTGCACATGGCCGCCGCCGATGGTGACGAAGACGTCGTCGACCTGTATGCGCGCGTCGCGCTCGGCCCCTTCCATGGCGCCGCGTGCAATGGGGACGAATGCGGCGCTGTCGATGATCGTGCTCTTGGTGACGCCGTCGGACGGCATGGTGCCCACGCCGGCGATGCGGATGCCCTCGCCCGCCCTGCATGCGGCAATCACCGCGCGGACGGTCGTGGTGCCCGCGTCGATGGCTGCTATGGTGAAGTCGCTGCGTGCCATGTGGTGTCAGAGTTTCCCGGCAAGCACGGCCGCGTTCTCGAAGCGCAGATCGATCTTCCGGGCGTTCTGCCGGCGGAAGTGGAGATCGTTGACGATGGCCGCGAGGCGCAGCACCTGCTCGTACGTGTAGTCGACGCTGAGATGGATTTCCTCGATGGTGACGGTCTGAAGGATGATCTCCCCGGGCTCGTCGAGGCGGACGCGCCTGACGGTGAGGTAGCGGTCCTGCGGCGCTCGTTTCAGGCCGTCGATGTACTTCATCGCCGCGGGCACGCGTTCATCGGCGACGACGGCGCCGGGCTGGTACCGCACATTCTCGAGCCCGCAGATCTGGGGAAGATCGATGGCGTAGTCCATCTTCTTCTGCGAGAGCATCACCCCGTCCGCGTCAACCGGGATCGTCGGCTGGGTCTTGTCCTTGACGGTGATGATGGCAACGGGCTCGCGCTCGGTGATCCTGATGTCAAGCGTGTCCGGGTGGCGTTTGGAGAGCTCGGCCTTCTTGATGTCCGGGTGGTCTTCGAGGCGCCTGACGATCGGTTCGAGTGCCGTGGCGTAGATGTTCATTTTTGGTTTGATCTGCGCGATCTTGAGCACCTGGGCCGCCGTGATGGTCCGGTTGTTCGTCACATGGACATACCGGATGACGAAATCGGGCTGGTTGACGAACCGCTGCAGCAGGTAGTGGCCGCCGCAGGCGAGCCCGCCGAGGAGGAGGACGACGGCAAGCGTGGCAGCGCCTCCCTTGACTGCCTGCACGAGCCGCGCCTTGACCACGCTCGGGCGGCGCGCCACGTTCCTGTTGATCTGCAGCCGGTTGTTTTTGCCTGTGTATCGCATCTGATCGCGTCAGCGGCGTTCATGCAGCCGGTTGGTGTGATGCTCCGTCCCGGGCGAGCCGGTGGGCGACGGCCGAGATGCTTCCCGCGCCGAGAAACAGGAGGACGTCGCCGGGCCGCGCGGCCTTCCTCACCTCGCGCGCAAGGTCGTCAAGATCGGGGATGAACCGCACCGCGCCATGCACCGCGGAAAGACGGTTGTACAGCGTCTCGCCGGTGACGGCGCCGGGAGTCTCGCCCGCGCTGTACACCTCGCAAAGAATCAGCCGCTCCGCCTGACGGAGGACGTCGGTGAATTCATCGAGAAGCGCGGCAAGGCGGCTGAACCGGTGCGGCTGGAACACGGCGAGCACCGGACGCCCCAGGTTCGCCGCCATGGCAAGCACGGCCTTGATCTCTCGCGGATGATGCGCGTAGTCGTCGATGATCGTCGCATCGTTGAACGAGCCGAGCACCTGGAACCGCCGGTGGACGCCATGGAACGCCGCGCAGGCGCGCTGCAGCGGCTCGACGGCGCACCCCGCCTGGCGCGCGGCGGCAATGGCATGAAGCGCGTTCGCCACATTGTGCATCCCCGGCACGCCAAGGCGCACAGGGAACGACCCGCCCGGTGCACGCACGGAGAAGCTGCTCCCCCACGGCTCGAGCGCGATGCCCTCCGCGCGATAGTCGGCGTTGCCCACGAGCGAACAGGCAAGCGGGCGAACATCGTGCCGAAGCGTCTCCACAACGCGTCGCAGGCGCTCGTCATCCGCGTTGTACACAACGCACCCGCCCGGTTTGACTGCCGCCAGGTGCCGCGTGAACGCCTGCTCGATCTCGTCGATGCCGGCATAGTGGTCGAGGTGGTCGGCATCGATGTTGAGTGCGACGGCGGTCTCCGGCGCGAACAGCTCGAACGAACCATCGCTCTCATCCGTCTCGACAACCGCCCAGTCGCTGCCGCCGGCGCGGTGATAGGCATCGAACGCGGGGACGAAGCCGCCGACAACGGCTGTCGGGTCGAGCCCGGCCTCGGTGAACATCAGGGCGGCCATCGCCGTTGCCGTTGTCTTGCCGTGCGCGCCGGCGACGGTAACGCCGCGCATGCCGTTGACAAGCGCGGCGAGCAGCTCGGCGCGATGGATGCAGGGAATGCCGCGGCGGCGCGCCTCGGCGAACTCGGGATTGCTCTCGGCGATCGCGCTGCTGTAGACAAAGGCGTCCACGTCGCCGACATGCGAGGCGGCATGGCCCGCGAAGCACACGGCGCCTGCCGCGCGCAGCGCGGCCAGCGTCTCCTGCTCGCGCGCATCGGAGCCTGATACGACGCAGCCGCGCCGCGCCATCACGTGCGCCAGCGGGTTCATGCCGGAGCCGCCGATGCCGCAGAAGAACAGGCGGACGCCGGGCTTGAGAAACTGTGCTGCCTCAGTGTTCATGGGCATGTTGAAAGCATTCGTCAAGAAAGTCGCACAAGGCGGCTGCCGCATCCGCACGCGCAAGCCCGCGGTTCACCTCCGCCATGCGCGCACGCCGTGAGTCGTCGCGGAGCACTGCGATGAGCTGGCGCGTGAACGTCTCCGCATCGAGCATGCCTTCGTCAAGCACGACGGCGCCACCCGCATCTCCCAGGAAGCGCGCGTTCTCATCCTGGTGCCGCTCGGTGGCGTGGGGATACGGAATCAGGATTGCCGCCACGCCCGCGGCGCATATCTCCGCAATGCTCAGCGCGCCTGCGCGCGCGACGACGACCGAGGCAAGGCGGTACAGCGCGCCCATCTCGCTGCTGAACGCGCTGACATGCGCCGGCACGCCGAGCCGCGCGTATGCCGCCGCCGCACGCTCCCGGTCGGCCGCGCCGGTGAGATGGATGAACTGGACGCCCTGGATGGCGGCCTTGACCGCCGGCACGGCGTCAAGAACAAAGGAGTTGATGCGCCGCGACCCCTGGCTGCCGCCCACGACCATCACCGTGGGCGCGCCTGGCGCAAGGCCCGTCACCCGCGCGCCATCCGCGGCGGTCGCGCTGACAAAGGCATGGCGGACCGGGTTGCCCGTGTTGCGCGCACGCGGCAGGCGCGTCCGCCGCGCACGCAGCGCCACGAGGCGCGGATGGCCGGTGTCGATGCCGTAGGCCAGGTGCGCGCCAAGTCGGACAAGGAGCCTGACGGCCCTGCCGGGCAGCGCGTTCGCCTCGTGCGCTACAACCGGCACGCCGCGGAGCAGCCCCGCCGCAAGCAGCGGGAACGACGCGTAGCCGCCGAAGCCCGCAATGGCCGCCGGCCGCGTCTTCGTGATGAGTCTCCATCCCTGCACAAGGCCCAGTGACATTGTCGCCGCGGTGACGAGTTTGTGGAAGATGCTTCGTCTGAGCGGGGCCGAGGCGAGCGAGACAAAGGCTACGCCGCTCTCAGCGGCAAGCCGCTCCTCCATCGCGCCCGCGCGGCCAACGATGCAGACAGGTGCACGGGCGTTCCGCCGCCTGATCTCCTCGCACAGCGCGAGCGCGGGGATGATGTGCCCGCCCGTGCCGCCGCCGGTGACGAGGACGCAGGGCGCTTCGGTTTCAAATAACGGTGTGCTCACTCAGCCGTATCCGTGGTTGCCCGCTGCGCAGGTTGTGCTGGTTCTGCACGATGTTGAGCAGCAGGCCGCAGGCGCCGAGCGTCGCGACGAGCGTCGAGCCGCCGTAGCTGATGAACGGCAGGGCGATGCCCTTCGTCGGCAGCGAGGACGTCACCACGCCGATGTTGATCACGGTCTGCAGGCCCAGCAGCGTCATGATGCCCACGGCGACGAGGTGGCCGAACATGTCGGTCACCTGCCGCGTCATCCGGTACATCAGCCAGACGAGAAGAATGAACGCGCCGATCAGCGCGCCGGCGCCGATCAATCCGAGCTCCTCGCCGATGATCGAGAATACGAAGTCAGTATGGGCCTCGGGCAGATAGAACATCTTCTGCACCGATTTGCCGAGCCCGATGCCCTTCAGATGCCCCGAGCCGATGGCGATAAGCGACTGGGCCGCCTGGAACCCCGCGCCGCGCGGGTCGCTGTCCGGGTTGACGAACGAGACAAGCCGGCGCATGCGGTACGGGTACATCCATATCAGCAGCCCCACCGCCGGCAGCGCGGCAAGCGCGACCGCCGCAATGTTGCTTGTGCGCGTGCCCGCGACATAGCACAGCGTCACCACGGTGAGCCCGACGACGACCGGCGTCCCGAGATCAGGCTCCGCGGCGATCAGGAGAAGAGGAACCGCGGCAATGCCCAGCGGCAACGCAACGCCGCGGAACAACTGCTCGATGTACCTCCTGTTGGCGCTCAACCTCTCGGCCACGAAGAGGATGACCGCATACTTGGCGAACTCGGACGGTTGGATCGAGACCGGGCCGACGCGGATCCAGCGCGCCGCGTTGTTCACGCTCCTGCCAAGGCCCGGCACGTACACAAGGAGCAGCGCGCCCGTGGCAAGCGCAAGCAGCAGCCAGCTCACCCGCTGCAGCCACTGGTAATGCACGACGCGCATGACCGCCGCCGCCGCCGCGCCCAGGGCGAGCCACGTCAGTTGCCGGTTCAGGAAGTAGTAGCGGCTGTGGAACACCTCCTCGGCGTAGAACACGCTGGATGAATACGTCATGAGCGTGCCAAACGCCGCGAGCGCGAGCACGACGATCATGAACAGCTCGGGCGTCCATCTGTCGAGCCAGGAATGGGACATGACACGCTTATTTCTTCGGGACGAGAATCTTCTGGCCGACGCGCAGCATCGAGTCGCTCGTGTCGTTCAGGGCCATCAGCTCGGAAGCGCTTATCCCGTACCTGCGCGAGACTTTCCAGTACGAGTCGCCAGGCTGGACGGTGTAATACTCTGTCTCGCCGGTGTGGACACGGGGCGCCTCGGGCGCGCTTGGGGCGGCGGGCGCGCCTTCCGTGCCGCCGGCGACAGGCGGCGTGATAGCCGGCGGGGCGCCCGGGGGCTGCGTCGCGGCCGCCTCGGCGCCCGCGGGCCTGCCGCTGATCGTCGGCCGCGGGATCACCAGCTCCTGGCCTATGCGCAGGATCGTTCCCTTGCTCAGCCCGTTGGCGGCGCACAGCTCGCTGATCGTGCAGCGGTACTTCTGGCTGATCGACCAGAGGGAATCGCCGCGCGCGACAGTATGGCGCGGGTAGACGACGGGGGGCTGCGTCGTGCGGTACACGCCCGAGTATGTTCCTCCGCTGCGCGGCCGGACGGCGAGCGGCTGGGTGGCGCCGGCGGTGCGCGGGCCGATCGAGCCGGGCGGGCCGGGCAGGGTGGCGGTGACGAGCCCGCCCGTGGGCACGCTGGGAAGGGCGGGAGTCTGCGCCTCGGCAAGGAGCGTGGCGCTGTCCGCTTTGAGCGGCTCGGAAGTGACGGGCTGCGACTCGAACGTGGGCGGCGCCATGTCAGCCATGGAGATCGTCTCGGGCTGGCCGCCTGGTTCGGTGACGGTCACCGTCGTTCCGCCGGGCATGAGTCCCTGGTCCTCACCGATGAGCGTTGGCTTCGAGATTTCCGATTCATCGACGTAGGAAACGGTGGTTTCCTTGCTCTTGGTCGGGTATTCCTCGTCGACGCGGACAGTCGTGCCGCCCGCCGTCAGCAAGTCCTGGTCAACCAGCGCCTCGACGCTGTCTTCGTCCGTCATCTCCAGAGCAATGTCCGTGCGCGCGCGTTCCTTGGCGCAGCCAGGCATCAGGAGGAAGAACGCGAGCACAAGCGTTGCCGTGGTGAAGAGAAGGATGCGGGTCTTCATAAGCTGCACTCCTGCATGGTTATGTCTGGGACATGAGATACCGGTGAACGCATTCCTTGAAATCGTTCCCGCGGTGTTCAAAATCGTTGTACAGGTCGAACGAGGCGCAGCCGGGCGAGAGGAGCACCGTGCTTCCGTGCGGCATGGCGCGCGCGGCGAGCTCGACCGCCTCCCTCATCGAGCGCGCGACCACGGTGTCAGCCACGCCGTCGAACTGCTCGCGAAGCTTCTGCGCAGCCGCGCCCATGAGCACGAGCCGCTGCACCCGCTCGCGCACCAGCGGCGCGTACGGCCTGAAATCCATTCCCTTGTCGTGCCCGCCGGCGATGAGGGCGACTGGCGGCTGGATCGTGTGGAGCGCCTGCTGCATCGCATCGACGTTCGTTGCCTTCGAGTCGTTGACGTAGGTGATGCCGTTCTGCCGCGCGACGACTTCGAGGCGGTGCGGCAGCGGCCGGAAGCTCCTCAGCCCTTCGCAGAGCAGGTGGTTCGGCACATGAAGCGCGCGCGCCGCCGCGCAGGCGGCCAGCATGTTGACGCTGTTGTGCGGCCCGATCAACTGCGTGTCATCGACCGCGGCGTGCATGGTCTCGATCCCATTGAACACGGTGTAGAGCCTTCCGTCGCGGCACACGGCGCCGTAGGGCTCGCGCGGTGACGGTGTCCACGTCCCCTTCTCGTCGATCCAGACGGCCCGTGCGCCGCACCGGGCGAGGAACGGCTCGACGATCTTCCTGTCCGGCAGCCACACCAGCGCCCAGTCGTCCGGCGTCATGTTCATGAACATCCGCCCCTTCGCCGCGGCGTACCGCTCCATCGTTTCGTACCGGTCAAGATGGTCGGGCGTCAGGTTGAGCCATATGGCGACGTGGGGATGGAAGCTCTGCACGGTTTCGAGCTGGAAGGAACTGATCTCGATCACGAGCGTCTGATGGCCGTTGGCATGCTCGACGACGCCGGAAAGCGCCTGGCCGATGTTGCCCGCGGCAATGGCATGGACGCCCGCGTGATTGAGCATGTGGGCGACGAGGGCCGTCGTGGTCGTCTTGCCGTTCGTGCCGGTGATGCCGACGATGCGCGCGGTGGTGTGACGGACGGCGAACTCGATTTCGCTGATGACGGGAATGCTGGCGGCGCGGGCCCAGGCGACGGGCTGGGCCTTGTCGGACACGCCGGGGCTGATGACGACGACGTCCGCGCCCTCGACGCACGCGGGCGTGTGCGCGCCAAGCTCCACCCACACGCCCATCGCGCGCAGCTCAGCCGCGTGCTTCTCGAGCGCAGCCTCCCCGTCCGCGGAATGATGCGCCGGCACGCGCGCGTCGGACACCCTGACCTGGTAGCCAAGGTGCCGCGCCAGCCGCGCCGCCGCGTATCCGCTGCGGGCCAGTCCGATGATCGCCACGTTCATAGCCGCCTTCTACTGCACTTTGAGGGTTGCCAGGCCGGCAAGCGCGAAGATCAGCGCGATGATCCAGAAACGGATCGTCACGCGCGTCTCCGGCCAGCCCTTCATCTCGAAATGATGATGCACCGGCGCCATGCGGAACAGGCGCTTGCCGCCACGCAACCTGAATGATGCCACCTGCAGAATGACCGATGCCGCCTCGGCGACAAACACGCCGCCGATGATCAGCAGCAGCACTTCCTTGCGCACCAACAGCGCCACGGCCCCGATCGCGCCGCCGAGCGCGAGGCTGCCCGTGTCGCCCATGAATACCATCGCCGGATGCGCGTTGTACCACAGGAATCCCAGCCCGGCGCCCACCAGCGCCGCGCAGAACACCGTCAGCTCGGCCGCCTGCGGCGCGTGGTACACGTTCAGGTACTTCGCGAACCGCGCGTTGCTGATCACATACGCCAGCGCCGTGTACGCCAGGCCGCTGATCGTCACCGTGCCGATCGCCAGGCCGTCAAGCCCGTCCGTCAGATTCACCGCGTTCGACGAGCCGATGATCACAAGCATCGCGAGCAGGATGTACCAGTAGCCCATATTCGCCACGACCGGGTGCTTGAGGAACGGCACGTAGAGCGGCAGGGCCGGCTCGGTGTGAATGAGCACCAGGGCGAACGCAACGGCCAGCAGCGCCTGCACAAGCATCTTCTGCCGCGCGGTGAGGCCGAGGGACTGTCTGCGCTTGACCTTCAGATAGTCGTCGACGAATCCAAGCGTGCCGAGCACGATCGTGACGCCGAGCAACAGCCAGATGTACAGATTGTCCAGCCTGGCCCACAAGAGTGTGGCGATGATGAGCGTGCCGAGAATGAGCAGGCCGCCGATCGTCGGCGTGCCCTGCTTGTTCTTGTGGATCAGGTGAAGCGGCGGGCATTCGTCCTTGCGGATTTCCTGACCGATGCGAAGGCGGTAAAGCCAGCGGATGAGCGGCGGGCCGCAGACCATGCTGAGCAGCAGGGCCGTGACCGCCGCGCCGCTTGCGCGCACGGTCCACGAATCGAGCAGCCGCAGCCATGAAAGCGCGTCGATCGATCGCAGCGGATAGAGCAGGGAATAGAACATTGTGTGTCTCCGCGGTCAGTTGTGTACGGCGGCGCCGTGGAGTGCCGGATGGGCGGCACGGCCGCCTTCGAGCAGTTCGACGCTTAAGAGTATCAATTCGTTCATGAAACGATGATGAATACGCTGCCATGGCGCGATGGGCGCGCCGTCAAGGCATGCGGCGGCCGTGGCGTCGGTGCGGCAGTCAGTGCGGTCGTTCATCGGTGTCTCCGTGTGGCGCGATAAGCCGGAGGGAAGGAGGTATGGTCCCCCGGGGGGACGGGGGACCATAACCAAGGTGCGGCAGGCGGGCTTGCGGTTTGTGTTTGGTTTTCAGTGTGGGGGGATTGGCAAACAGAGCCCGGCCTGCCGTAGCACCTTGTTTCCTTCACTGTCTCACTGGCGATAGTCATTGTCGTGTGTATGGCGGCATCAGGCGGCGCGCGCCGCCTCCTGCAATTCGGTGATGATCCGCTCCATGCGCATCGTGCGCGAGCCCTTGACGAGCAGCACGTCGCCCGGCTGGAGATATTCCTTGAGTTTCCGCGACGCGTCGGCCACGTCGTCGAACGCCTGGGCGCACGAGGCAGGCATGCCCGCCTCGCGCGCGCCTTCGATCGTCGTGTGGGAAAACCCGCCGACGGCCATGAGCAGGTCGATACCCGCTTCGGCGGCGACGGCGCCGGCGCGCCGGTGCGCCTCGTGTGCCGCCGCGCCCAGCTCGTTCATGTCACCCAGCGCGGCGATGCGCCTTCCCCGGCACTCCGAGCCGCCGAGCAGGCGCAGGGCCGCGGCGGTCGAGTCGGGATTCGCGTTGTAGCAGTCGGCGATCACGATGATGCCGCTGACGTCCGACACCTGGCAGCGCATGTCGACTGGCTGTGTCGCGGCAAGCACCTCGGCGACTTCGCCGATGGACATCTCGTGCGTCACGGCGAAGCAGGCGGCAACGGCCGCCGCGGCATTGAGCGCGTTGTGCGCGCCGGCGTAGCGGAGGCGGACGTCCGCCGCGCCGCACGGCGCGTAGAGCGTCGCATCAACGCCCGTCACATCCGCGCGGTTGATCCGCACGCGGATGATGCTGTCCGCCGCGGTGCCGAACGTGATGACATCGGCGTCGCGCCTGGTGATCGCCGCGTCGCGCATCGTGGCGAAGAAGGCGTCGTCGCGCGGGAGGACGGCAATGCCGCCCTGCGTGAGCCCTTCGAGGATTTCCAGCTTGGCCTGCGCGACGTTCTCGAGCGTGCCGAGGAATTCGAGGTGGCCGCGGCCGATGTTGGTGATCACCGCCACATCCGGCCCGGCGATCTCGGACAGCCGTTTGATCTCGCCGCGATGGTTCATGCCCATCTCGACGACGGCATGCGTGTGCGCGGCGTCCATGCGCAGCAGCGTCCGGGGCACGCCGACGTGGTTGTTGTAGTTGCGCTCGGTGCCGAGCGGATTGCCGTGGCGCGCAAGGATCGCGCGGATCATCTCCTTGGTCGTCGTCTTGCCGTTGGTGCCGGTGACGGCGATGACGGGGCAGGAGAACCGCGCGCGATGGTAGTGCGCGAGATCCTGGTACGCGGCAAGCGTGTCCTGCACGATGAACTGCGGGACGGGGGCGGCAACGCGGTTCGAGACGAGAAGCGCCGCGGCGCCGTTGGCCACGGCGGTGGCGGCGAAGGCGTGGCCGTCAAACGTCCCGCCGCAAAGCGCGACGAACAGCTCGCCGGGCTTGACCGAGCGGCTGTCGGTGCTCACGCCCGTCACCTCGACGGCCGGGCCTTCGAGGCGTGCGCGCGTTGCGCGCCGTATGTCATCACTGGTGAACATCATGTTCCTTTCTTGCCAGCAGTTCCCGCGCGACGACTCGGTCGTCGAAATCGTAGAACACGCGGTTGATGATCTGGTACGTCTCGTGCCCCTTGCCCGCGATGAGAACGATGTCGCCGGGCCCGGCGGCGTCGATGGCGGCCGCGATGGCCGCGCGGCGGTCCGGCTCGACGATTTCGCGGCCGCGCGCCATGCCGGCGCGGATCTCGCTGATGATGGCGTCCGGGTGTTCAGAGCGCGGATTGTCGGACGTGACCACGACGAGGTCGGCAAGTTCCTCGGGCACGGCGCCCATGCGCGGCCGCTTCGCCCGGTCGCGATCCCCACCGCAGCCGAAGACGGCGACGAGCTTTGCCGGCTTGAGCTCGCGCAGCGCGGTCAGCGCCTTGTGCAGTGCGTCGTCCGTGTGGGCGTAGTCAACGACCACGACGAATCCCAGGGTGTTCGGTATGAACTCGAGCCGGCCGGGCACGGCGGGCACATTCGCCAGCGCGGGCAGCAGCGCCTCGATGTTGACGCCGGCGGAATAGGCTGCCGCAAGCGCGCCAAGGCAGTTTGACACGTTGTGCCTGCCAATCATGCCGAGATGCACGTCCTTCGCCCCGCCGCCCGGCCAGGCGAGATCGAACCTGCATTCGGAAGGCGAAACGCTGATGTGCTCAGCGCGCACCGCCGCACGGGGCCCGGCGCCGAACGTCAGCGCCGGCACGCCTGCGCGCTCCATGTCCTCCACGATGCGCACGCCGTACGGGTCGTCCGTGCAGACGACGGCAGGATGGCTCACGGAGCCGCCGGCCTTCTTCAGCCGGCCGAAGAGCTTTGCCTTGGCCGCAAAGTACTGCTCCATCGTGCGATGGTAGTCGAGATGGTCCTGCGTCAGGTTCGTGAACAGCGCGACGTCGTACTCAAGGCTGCCAATCCGATCCTGATCGAGCGCATGGCTCGATACTTCCATGGCGACGGCCTGCGCGCCCGACTCGCTCATTTGTTTGAGCAGCCGGTGCAGCTCGAATGCATCGGGCGTCGTGCGCACGGCCGGCAGGCTGCGCGCGCCGAACGCGTAGGCAACGGTGCCGATGATGCCCGTGGCGATGCCGGCGCGTTCGAGGAAATGGCGGACGAGGTACGAGGTGGTGGTCTTGCCGTTTGTGCCGGTGATGCCGATGAGGGTGCAGGGCGGCTGTCCGTAGAAGGCATGGGCGAGCGCGGCAAGCGCGGCGGGCGAGCCGTCGGCGCGCGCCACGCACACGCCATCGGGCACGGGCACGCCGTCACGCGTGATGAGCACGGCGGTCGCGCCGCGCTGCACGGCGTCGTCGATGAACGCGTGGCCGTCCGCGCTGGCGCCCGCGATGGCGACAAAGAGATAGCCCTGGCGCACCTGCCGGCTGTCAAGCGCAATGTCCTTTATCTCGACGCGGGGCGAGCCGGCGAGAATGGAGTGCGGAATGGATGCCAGCAGTTTCTCGAGTTTCATAACTGCGTCCGGGCTGTGTGCTGCGCCGGTTCGGCCGCCATGTTCTCCGGGAGGGGCGCATCCACCCGGTCCTTTGCCACGCCGAGATACGCGAGCGTTTTCTCGCAGATGCTTCTGAACGCCGGCGCGGCGACAAGCCCGCCATAGTACTCGCCCGCGGGCGAATCGACGATGATGATCGCGCTGATTGCCGGGTCTTTCGCGGGCACGAAGCCGACGAACGACGCGGTGTACTCCCGCTTCGAGTAGCCCTTTCCGGGAATGTACTTCTGCGACGTTCCCGTCTTTCCGGCCACGCTGTAGCCCGGGATGCCGGCGAGGTAGCCCGTGCCCTCGCGGTCCGTCACCGTAAGCATTGCATCGGTGATCTGGGCTGCCGCGGCGGCGCTGATGACATTGCGCGCGAGATCGAGCGGCTCGAAGTAGTTGAACGTCCGCGCCTCGGGCGGCATCATGCCGTCCGTATTGACGATCTTCTGCACGAACGTGGGCCGCACACGCGTCCCGCCGTTGGCAATCACCGAGACGGCGGTGAGCATCTGCATCGCCGTCACGCCGATCTCGTGGCCGATCGGGATGGAGAACATCGAGTACTTGGACCACTGTGCCACGGGCCGCAGGATGCCGGGCGACTCGGGCGGAATGAGCTGGAGGCCCGTCGGATGCCCGAACCCGAAGTTGGTGAGATAGGCGTACAGGACTTCCGGCGCGATCCGCTGCGCCACCTTCGCGACGCCGATGTTGCTCGAATGCTGGATGATCTCGCGGAACGACAGGTCGCCCGGCACGACATGGTCGTCCTTGATCGCATGCGCGCGCGTCACCTGCCAGTGCCCGTTCTCGCAGTGGACACGCTCGTCGAGCGAGACGAGCCCCTCGTTCAGCGCGATCGACCCGATCACCACCTTGAGCGTCGAGCCCGGCTCGTAGATCTCGCTCGTGGCGTAGTTGCGGAACGAGCCGGGAACGTAGCTGCCCTGGTCGTTCGGGTCGAACGACGGCCAGAGCGCCATCGCAAGGATCGCCCCGGTCCGCGGCTGCATCACGAGCGCCATGGCGCGCTGCGGTTTGAACCGCTCGACCGTCTGCTGCACGGCCTCCTCGGCGATGTGCTGCACGTATTCGTCGATCGTCAGGTGCACATCATAGCCGTCGCGGGCGACGAGCTGCTGGTGCACGTACTCCTGGTCGAAGCTGAAGAACGTGCGGCGCTTGTTGTCGCGCTTGAGAATCTGGTAGCCGTCCTCGCCTGTGAGGAACCTGTTCGCCTGGCGTTCGAGCCCTTCGGCGCCCTGGTGCTCCGCGTTGCACAGGCCGATGACGTTGCCGAGAAGCTGGCCCTTGGGATAGAAGCGGCGGTTGACGTCCATCAGGTATATCCCGCGCAGCTCGCGCTTGCGCATCGCCGGCCGCAGCAGCGTCGCCTGCACATCGCTCATTTCCTTCGACAGGACGACGTAGCGGCGCTTCGGGTCGCTGATCTTCGGCAGCACCTCGGCCGCGCTGATGCCCGTGAGCTCCTCGATCTTCGCCGCCGTCCGCGCCGCGTTGGTCACTTCGCCCCCGTCGGCCCACAAGGCCGGCTTGGTCGTGCTGATGGCAAACACGCTGCCGTTGCGGTCAAATATCCTGCCGCGCCGCGCAGCCACACGCTGGACTGACTTGTGCTGGTCGAGCGCCTTGTGGCGGTAGACGTCATACCGCAGGTACTGGAGATCGAACAGCCTGCCCAGCAGCGCCAGCAGCAGCACCAGCAGCACGCCGAACACGATGCCCGTTCTCCTCTGTTCGCCTCTCGCAACCATGGATGCTATTCCTCGTCCCTCGTGCTCACGAGCAGCGTGCCGAGCGTCTTCCCGCCCTCCTGCTGCTGCCCGCCGCGCGGCGCTCCGTCAAGCTTCAACCGCACGATTCTTTCGACTTTCGGTATCACGAGATCGATGCCGTACTGCCTCAACTGGGCCTGTACACGCTCGGGCTGCCTCAGTTTCTCGAGTTCCGAGCGCAGATTGGCGTTCATGTTCTTCGCCATGGTGATCTCGCGCTTCACCTGGTTGAGCCGGTAGCCCGCGCGCGTCATCTCCGTCTGGCGCTGCGCGTGCAGAAGATACCGCGCCGCCACGGCAGCCACGATGATGCCCGCCAGGAAGACGAGCTTGTACGACGTAAGCGCGATGCCCTTCTTCGCCGGCCGCGCGCCCGCGCCGTTCCTGCCGTTGCGCCCGTTGGTCCCGTTTTTCTTCATGCCGCCTCTTCTGCCCGCTCGAACACGCGGAGCTTCGCGCTGCGCGCCCGGGGGTTTGCGCTGCACTCGCCGTCATCCGGTTCGAGCGGTTTTTTCGTCGCCACGCGCCCCAGCCGTTCTTCCTTCTCGAGCGCGCGGAAGAAATGCTTCACTGCGCGGTCCTCTCCCGAGTGGAAACTGATGACGGCCAACCGGCCGCCCGGCGCCAGGATGTCCGCGCCGCCCCGCAGCCCCGCCTCGAGCGCCCCGGCCTCGCCGTTCACCGCCATGCGGAACGCCTGGAACGCCCGCGTCGCGGGGTGCACCTTCGAGTGACGCCAT
>JAAYZF010000263.1 GCA_012514975.1 bacterium | reverse complement strand
CTCTCGGTGATCAATACCATCCAGGGCGGCGTCACCAACTGCGGCGTCTTGATCAGCGTGGACGGCCATGGCAACGTCGTCTCGAACTGTCTCCTCGTGTCCGTGCACTGCCAGGGCGCCAGCAACACGTTCGCGTACAACGGGATTCTCGGCGGCTGCAGTGTGTATGGCTCGCACAACACCTTACGGCGCAATCGCATCTCGTGCTCGTGGTCAGGCAGCGTGCAGGTGCTCGGGTACCGCCACGTGTTCGACGGCAATGTGGTCTACTCGAACCAGTACGGCTTCTTCGTGTCCCTGGGCGGCTATCACACCTTTGTGCGCAACCGGATTGGCTGCGATGAAACCGGCCTCACACCGCTGCCGATCTGGTCGTCCGGGTTCTGGCTTGATCGCACGACCGGCAATCAGATTGGCGGGGATCGCGACACGGAGGCGAACGTCATTGTTGCCTGCAGCAACAACGCCGCGATCATTGACAGCATGGGGGTGAGCAATCGCATCGAGGGCAATCTCATCGGCGTGGGGGCGAACGGCGTCACACCGATGCCCAATGCCGCCGGCCTCAACATCCAGTCAACGAGCAACTCCGTCATCGGCTCGCCCGGCCGCGGCAACATCATCGGCGCATGCCGTTACGGCGCGATCAGTGCAAGCGGGACGGGACTGCAGATCGTCGCCAACCGCATCGGTACGGACGTGCATGGCGTGCTCGACCGCGCCAACGGTTCCGGCGTGATTGTGAGTTACGCTCCGGACGCCGTCATCGCGGGCAACACCATCTGCGGCGCGCGCGAGGGATACGGCCTGCTGCTTGATCACGCCGACGGTGTGCACATATGGGGCAATCACATCGGCGCGGACCTGCCCGGCACGGCCGCGCTGCCCAACGCGGCCGGAGGGATCAAGGTGCATGAGAGCCAGTACGTCACCATCGGCGGCCCGTACGGCTACAATCTCAATGTCATCGCGGGCAATACGAGCACCACCGCGGACGACGGGCAGGGCATCCTCATCGCCGGCGGCTGGGAGGAATGCCAGGGGACGCGCGTCATCAACAACTACATCGGCGTCGATGCCACCGGCACTAACCCGCTTGGCAATGCCAGCGCAGGCGTTCATGTGCAGCACACAGGCGGCGTCACCATTGGCGGCACAAACGCCGGCCCGCAGAACATCATTCGCGGCAACGGCGGCCCGGGCGTCCTCATCGAAAGCGAGGTCACCGACTACCCTGCCACCAACAACATGGTGCTGGGAAACAGCATCACTGACAATCGCAGCCATGGCGTCGCGCTGCTGAACAAAGGCTCTTCAAACAATGTCATCGCGCTCAACCTCATCACCGGCAATGCGAGCAACGGCGTGAACATCGCAGCCGGCATGTGCAACTTGATCGCCTCGAACGCCATCCACGGCAACGCCCTCATGGGCATCAACCTCGGGGCGCAGGGCCGCAATGACGGGCCGGAGAGCACTACGAGCGCCAACCGCTACCAGCGCTATCCGCTGATCTCGAATGTCGTGGCCGTGGCCGGCGGCACACGCGTACGAGGCTCGTTTGCCAGCGCGGTCTCGAGAACATACCGGATCGAGTTCTTCGCCAGCCCGGCTGCATCGCCGGCCGGTTTTGGCGAAGGCAGGGTGCTGGCAGGCGTCACCAATCTCACCACCGGCGCGGACGGCGCCACCGGCTTCGACATCGCGTTTCCCGTCACCGTAACGCCAGGGTGGATCCTCACGGCCACTGCAACGGATCCTGACGGCAACACCTCCGAGTTCTCGGAGCAGACAACCGTGGAGGGCGTCATGGCCGGGTTCAGCGCCGGCAGGACGCTGGTCGTCACCGGCCAGATGGTGCAGTTCACCGACGCGTCGCTCGGCCCGCCGACGGCATGGTACTGGGACTTTGACGGCAACGGCACCGTGGACAGCACGGCGCAGAATCCCGCGCATGCGTATGCCACTCCGGGCGACAAGACGGTGAAGCTGGTGGCGAGCAATGCGTACGGCGCGTCAACGGCGGTGAAGCATTCGCTGATCCGTGTCGCCGGCGCCGCCCATGTCGCGGCGCCCGGAGACGATGTGCAGGCGATAATCAACGCCAGCCAGCCATTCGACACCATTGCGCTCTCAGCGGGTGTATACCGCGCAAGCGCGGCAGGCCAAAGCGTGCTCGTGCTCTCGCAGCCGGTGACGCTCGCCGGCATTGGCGCGCCGGGCGCGGTGGTGATTGATGGCGAAGGCGCGCGGCGCTGCCTCCACGTGGTCTCGGGCCGGGTGGAGAACGTGACGTGCATCAACGGCGCGGCGACCAATGCCGTCGGCGCACGCAACGGGAGCGGAGACGGCGGCGTGGGCGGCGGCGCGCTGCTCGAAAACGGCGAGCTTGACCGCTGCATCGTCCGCGATTGCCGCGCGAGTGTGGGCGGCGGCGTGTGCGCCTTCGGAGACGGGTGGATTCGCTCGACGCTCATCATCAGCAACACCGCCGGCTCGGGCGGCGGGCTGGCGCTGCACAACGACGCGTCCGCGTACAATCTTACCATCGCGGACAACGCGGCCATGGTGAACGCGGGCGGCGTCATGCTCTATGGCGGCACGCTCTGGAACAGCATCGCCTGGCGCAACACGGCGCCCACGAACGCCAACTGGCAGGTTGCCGGCGGCGCCGTCTTCTTCTCGTGCACGAAGCCTCGTCCAGCCGGCTGGGACAGCACTGATGCGGACCCGGGGCTGCAGGCGGACTACACGATCACCCCGGCTTCGCCGTGTGCCGATGCAGGCTGTGAGTTCGCGTGGATGAGCAGCGCGCAGGATTTGCCCGGCGAGGCGCGCGTGCAGGGTGGCGGTGTGGACATGGGAGCCTTCGAGGCCGTGCCCGAGCCGTGCGCGGCGCTGCTGCTCGACGCGATCTGCCTTGTCGTTGCGTTCCGTCGCAGGGCACGTTCCTGTATGCACGGTTAGCAGCCACGTACGGACACCCGCGCGGATTCGAGCGGTACAGTGAAAGAGGAACGCAAAGGGGAACCGCGCACTGTTGCATCCCAGTTTAGTATGTGGTACAATTGGCTGAAGGTCGCAGGAACGGAACGCGCAGGCGAACGGCCGGCAGGTTGAGGCAGGCGTGATGTCGCGGCCGTTCCATGCGGCGTGTGGTCTTCATGCCGCTTCCCGCACCGTCGTTCGAGGAGGCCGCCATGAGGAACGCACTCGGTGCGGCAACCGCGGCGGCGCTCTGCGACGCACTGTGGCGCCGCAAGAGGCATCTGACTGATCCACCCATGGGGATGTGACGCGTTTGCGCGGTGCCGGCATCGCCCATTAACCGGAGGCAGGACTGCCATGAACACGCATTGGGGATTTCACGCTCTCTGCCTGGCTGTTTTCAGCGCGCTGCTGCTGATGCCTGGCAACGCGACGGCCAAGTGCCCGCCCATGGGCTACCATCAACTTCACACCAACGAACTCTACATGGGCATAAGCCTGATTTCGCTTCTGTGGGGTGGCGAGTGTTTCACCGATAGTGAGCGTACCAGCTTCATGAATGACTACGGCCGCTCCCTTTCACGTTTCTGCGGGCCTGATGTGCATCTCGTCGCCGCCACGCCGACAGGCGAGCGCACTTTTGCGTTGACGTGCCGCAGCGGCGACGGCGCAACTTCATTCCGCGTCGACGTTTCGCTCGTGTGCAACGAAGCGGACAAGATCGAATCAGTCATGTTTAGCCGCGACGTGACGCTGCCGGGCGGCGTAAGCGTGCGGCGCGATCAGCCCGTGCCGCTCGAGACCATCATGCACGCAACCGCGTTCGACCGCCGCGCGCGGCTGAACGGGGAGGCGCAAGACCTCGAGGTCAAGGCCCTCAAGAGCTCCTTGTCGTGCAGGAAGCCCGCGGCGGACGGGCTCAAGGGCAAGACGATCGTCCGCGGCAGCGCACCAACGGGCGTCACCACGTTCCGGGCGGTCTCGAACATCTGGATCTCGGCATACATACCCGGCACGGCGAATGTGTTGGAGTACACGTTCACGCTGGACAACTGGGGCATCGGCGGCAAGGGCGGGCACGTTGACATGATCTACGCCGGCCAGTTCCACCTGGTTCCCGATCTCGGCTACACGAAGCCGGTCGCGCTCTTCAACGCGAGGATCAACAAGGGCCGCGTCTACTTCGATTTCAAGCTCTGGACGGTCAACCCCAGCAACGGCATTCTCAGCCAGGCGCAGTACGAAGGGATGAGGAAAGACTTTGAGACGAACACACCGATCCGCGGTGTCGGCCGCGGCGCAGTCATCTTTGGCATGGACGGCGAAGCGCACGCGGTGACGAACCTGCCGGTGTCAATCAAGACGTCGACGGCGGGCTACAAGGCGAAGAGCGCGAAGATGAACAGGCGGGGGGCAAAGCGCGCACTGCATGCATGACGGCTCGCCGCGAACCGGTTCCCGCCGGCCCGCCAGGCGGCACTCGCCGCTCAGGCGCAACTATCGCTGGAGATACACCATGAAACGTCTCATCGTGCTCGCAAGCGTACTGACTGCCGCGCCATCGACGGCGGCGACCCGTTACGTCTCCCTCGTCGGCGCGCACCAGCCGCCGTTCACCAACGGCTGGGCCGCCGCGGCAACGAACATCCAGGACGCCGTGGATGCCTGCGCCGGCGGCGACACGGTGCTGGTGTCCAACGGCGTGTACGCCGGCGGCGCGACATGGGCGGGCGGGTGGACGAACCGTCTGGCGGTCGCACAGGCGATTACCGTTGCAGCGCCGGCAGGGCCGCAGGACACGGTCATCGACGGCAACGGCGTGCGCTGTGTATTCCTGACGAGCAATGCGCTCGTCTCCGGCTTCACGCTGACCAACGGCTACCGGTACGGCGACGGCGGCGGCGCGTTCATTGCCGGCAGCGGCGTGATCTCGAACTGCGTCATCAGCGGCAACCGGGCGGAGGACTACGGCGGCGGCGTGCTGCTCGAACGCGGCGGGCTGGTGACGGCATGCGTGCTGTGCGGCAATGTAGCCGGGGATTTCGGCGGCGGCGTGTATCTCGACGAGGGCGGGCGCATCGAACACTCGATGATCGCGGCCAACGACGCCGAGGATGGCGCCGGCGGCTCGGGCGGCGGCGTCTTCGTCGACACGACGGGCGTCGTGTTTGAATGCGCGCTGGTGACGAATACCGCCAAGTACGGCGCGGCCATCTACCTCGCCAGCGGCGGCCAGGTCATCCGCTGCGCGATCAGCAACAACGTGTCCGACTTTGGCGGCGTCTATGCCTACAACGGCGGCATGCTGGACGCCTGCCGCCTGTGCAACAACCGCGCCGAGTTCACCGGCGCCGGGCTCGATCTCCTGGGCGCCCATGCCAGCAATTGCATCGTGACCGGCAACTCGGCTGGCGGCGCGGGCGGCGTCTCGGTCTACAGCTCGCTGCTCTACGGCGGCGTCGTTGCGTTCAACCGCTCGCAGACGGACGCGGGTGGCGTTGCATGCGGCAGCGGGGCGCTGGTCGACCGCGTGCTGATCGTGAGCAACCAGGCGGTACGCTACGGCGGCGGCCTCAAGATCAGCCAGCGCGGAGAGGCGCGCAACTGCCTCGTGCTCAACAACAGCGCCTCGAGCGCCGGCGGCGTGCTGTTCTACGCCGGCGGCGTGCTCGAGAACGCGACCGTCTCCGGCAACGTCGCCAGCAACAGCGGCGGCGGCATGCGCTTCGTCAATGCTGGCACCAACCGCAACAGCATCGTCTACTTCAACACCTGCCCGTATCCCTCGACCATCAACATCGAGGTGCAGGGCGCCGTGCGCAACGAGCGCGTCTGCTCGACTCCCCTGCCCGCGGGGCCGGGCAATACCAACGCGAACCCGCTGTTCGTCGACCGCGCGGCGGGCAACTACGAGCTGCTGCCCGGCTCGCCGTGCATCAACACGGGCACCAACCGCGCGTGGATGGCCGGGGCGCTTGACTTCGCCGGCAATCCCCGCATCATCGACGGCGCCGTTGACATGGGCTGCTACGAGGCGATCCCGGAGCCGCGCTATTGTTTCTTGATGGTGCTCTTCTTGCCCTTCTTGTTGACGGCGTTGCACGGCAGGAGGCAGCCGCTGCTCACCACCACCATGTCGGACGAGTCCTTGAGCACGAGGAGCATGTCGTGCGTGATGACTTCTTCGCTGTCGGTGTCCGCGAGGCCGAAGATGTCAGCGTTGTCATCGTTGTTCACGCGCTTGACGGTGATGTACAGCACGCCTTTCTTCAGCTTGAACGTGATGGTCGCCTTGAACTTGCCGCCCGCGCCTTCGCCCTTGTAGACATAGACGCGCTTGGTCGCCGTGTCCTTGGTGATCCAGTCTGCCCACACGTTAAGCTCGCGGCCCGTCAGCAGGAAGCTCAGGTAGTCGTCCTGGTCGCCCGCGAGCGTGGTGAGGTCGGTGATCTCGGTGGGCGTGCTCATCTTGAGCGTGTAATTGCCGTACCCGTAGCCGGCCCTGACGCCTCCCTTCCACTTTGCCGTCGCGGTGAACTTGGTGAAGGTGAGCGCCTCGCGTCTGGCATTCGAGAGCGAAGCTGGTGCGGGAGAGCCGGCGCGGCGGTCATCCTCGGTGCCAAAGCAGAGCAGCGCGGTGACAAGCAGCAGTGGAGTGAGGATTCGCATGATGGTGACCTCCTGTCTGGTTCACACATAAGTGTACCACTATTCAGAGGCGGAGTCAACACGGCGATTGCATTTGGTGCTGTATTGTACTATAATCAAGGGAACGGGAACCGCTTCACACACCCACGGGAGGAGGCACAGATGATCTCACGGCACATGCTGGCAGCGCTCTGCGCGTTGCAGGCCTCGGCTGTCATCGTCGATCACACGTTTGTGGACGGCGTGGCGGGGTATCCCCAGGACCTGATGAACGCCATCGGGACGCAGCGATGGTTCTTCGCCCATGCCTCGGTAGGCGGCAACATGCGCTCCGGCCTCGATGCTCTTCGCGGCAGCAACACCGGGCGGTATCAATGGGTGACGTCGAGCGTCACATACGACAGCGGCGCACAGCGGGCGGCGAATCCGCCCTCACCCACGCTGGCCGGGCGTGTCTATTGCTGCAACAGGGGCAACCCGGGCTGGTCGGCGAAGCTCACGATCTTCAGCAACTCGCTCGCCGTATCCGGCTGGCACATCCCCGCTGCCGACGCGGTGATGGACAAGATGTGCTACATCGACCAGGCAGCCAGCGCGGCGAATTACATTGCCCAGATGACCGCGCTCGAAGCCCTGTATCCCGTGACGCGCCTTGTCTACATAACCATGCCGCTCACGACGGATTCGAGCTCGGACAACGGCCTGCGCAACGCGTACAACCGCGCCGTGCGCCAGCATTGCGCCGCGCATGACAAGCTGCTGTTCGACCTGGCGGACATCGAGGCGCATGACACGAACGGCGTCGCACAGACGTTCGTATCCGGCGGCGTGACCAACCAGATGCTGTGGAGCGCCTACACGACCGACGGCGGCCATTTGAACGCGCTTGGCCAGCAACGCGCCGCGCTGGGCTGGTATGCCGTTGGCGCGCAGATAGCCATCCCCGAGCCGGCTGCTGCCGGAGCGGTTGCCGTTGCAGGCGCCGTGCTTGTGGCGCGAAGAGCGCGCGCCGACCGCTGAAAAACAGGACCCGCGCGCCGATGACGCGCGGGTCCGCTCGCGTTACGTAGATCCACTCCCTCGCCGCGGCTGCGCCAATGCCGTCAGGCGCGCCTGCGCAGCATGCGCGACAGCGCCGCGGCACACGCAAGCGCACCCATTGCCGCCGCGGGCTCGGGCACTCCCTCACCGGTAAGCAGCACCGCCGCGTCTCCCCCACCCGTGAACGTCACGAGATTGGTGTAGTGCTGCATCTCCTCGGGCGCGAAGACGATCCTCGCATGGTGCTGCGTTGCCGGCACAATGCTGTACGGCGATCCCGCCAGGATGGCAAACGGCGGCATGATGCCGCTCGCCGCGCCGGGCATGAGCTGGTCGCCTGCATTGCCGATCATGACGTTTGTGTGGGCCAGTTCGTCGACCACCACTGCGCCAAAGTCAATGTGCATCGCATCGATCCAGATGACAGGCTCGTTGGTGGCCTCGTAGGCGCCTATGTCGACGATGCCGTTGACGACGCGCGACTGGCCGCGCAGGTCATGCGTGAAGCTCATCCATGGATGGTTCGTGCCTGCATTGATGCACGGCGAGCCCGCGGCGAGGCGATAGTAGCCTGAGGCGTGCTGTGCGACGGCGGGCTCGCTGGTGACGATGCCCTGACCGCCTGCCGGGGGCGTCATGCAGCAGAATTCGTAGGCGACGGTGGCGTGAAGATTCGAGTAATCGGGCTGGAGTGGCGCGGTATTGTGGTAGATGATGGTATTGCGTATGAGCGTTTTGTCGGCGGCGGCGAGGCCGCCGACGTAGGCCGAGGCGCTGTTGTCGGCGATGGTGCAGTTCTCGACAACGGCGTCGCCGAGCACGTAGGCGCCGGCCGCGCTGCCGGCCTGGTTGTGGGCGATGACGGTGTTGCGCGCGATGCCGTCATCCTCGAGGATCAGCCCGGCGGCGGTCAGCGCCGTGTTATGCATGATGGTGCATGCATCAATGAGGCCGCCGTACTGGGCATAGACGGCGGCATAGTAGCCGGCGTCGTTATAGGCAACGGTGCAGTGGCTGAGAATGCCGTCCGAGAGGATGAACACCGCGGCGCCGTAATCGGCGCCGTTGCGCTCGAGTGAGCAATCGAGCGCAATGCCGCCGTTGTGCATGTAGAGCGCGCCGCCGCAATCGTCGCCGGCATTCAGTATGGTCTGAGGCGGGGCCGTCGCCGCACGGGTGTCGCTCGCGGCATGGTTCGCGGTGAACGTGCAGTTGCTGATAGTCCCGTCGAACAGGAGGTAGCCGCCGCCGCCGCACCGGGCGGTATTGCCGTCGATCACGCTGTCGCTGATCTCGCCGAACTGCTCGACGAAGACGCCGCCGCCATAGGGGGCCGAGCATGCTCTGACGACGCAGTTGGAGACGTGCGCGCCGCGGCAGTAGACGCCGCCGCCGTAGCCGGTTGCGGCAAAGCCCTCGATCACGCAGTTGCGCACAAGGCCGCCGCCATCGAGCATGATGCCGCCGCCATACTGTGCCGAGCCGGGCTCGGCAGCGCCGAGCGTGAACCCGTCAAGCAGGCCTGACGTCATGGTGACCAGGCTCTGCGCGAGAGGCGCCGCGGCGATGATGAACGTTGCGGCGGCGCCGTCCGCGCTCTGCACGGACAACGGCCCGTTGAGCAACAGCGGCGCATCAAGCAGGTTCGTTCCGGCGGCGACGAGAACGACGTTGCTGGCGCCTGCCTCGCCGACCGCTTCGCCCAGGTTCGTCGCCGCCGTCGCCCAGGTGAGATACGGCCACAGGTGCGAACCGGCGGCGGAGACGTAGTTGGTGGTGAAGTCGGGCACATCGCGGTCGATCTGTATTGTCGAGCTGCTGGCCACGCCGGCCATGTTCGTGCCGAAGACGGTGATCGCGTTGACATGCCGGTCAAGCGCGATGGGCGGTGTCTGCCAGGCCACACCCGCCGGGAAGGTGACCACGCCCGTCGCGCCGCTGTTCGACACCCACATGCCCCCGACGACATCAGGATCGTTGGTGCCCGCGACGGCGATCACCGCCGTGTCGTGCGAGACGGTCGTGACCGTGGACGTGATGCACACGTACGGCTCGCCCGTGCCCGGCACGCCGCGCACCACGCGCACGCCGGCATTGGTGACGGCGTTGAGATAGTTCGTGCCATGCACGGTGATCATGTTCGTGCCGACTTCGAGCGCCACCGCCGGCGCCGTCCAGAACTCCTCCGCGTCGAAGCTCGCCACGGTGTCATTCGCCGCGTTCGACACCCACATGCCGCCGACGACATCGAACGTGATGCTGCCGTAGGCGCTGAACGTCTCCGTATCGAACGTGACGGTCTCATTCGTGCTCAGCATGGTGATGACCGGATCGCCCGAGCCGGGCGCGCCGCGCGTGACGCGGACGGTGTCGCCGGTCGCCCTGTGCGAGAGGTTGGTGCCCCAGACATGGAGGTCGTTCCAGCCAATCGCGAGCGTGATGGGCGGCGCGGCCCATGCGGGCGCGGCCGCAAAGTCGGCCACTGCGCCGTTCTGCGCGTTCGATATGCCCATGCCGCCGATGACATTCGCGTTGTTGGTGCCGGAAAGCGCAATCGCTTCCGTCGTCGAGGACACATTGGTGTCGCCAAGGAGAATGTCGATGACCGGCATGCCCGAGCCCGCCGGCTGGCGCACGACGATGGCCATGTCGTTGGTCAGCACGCCGTGGGCATTCGTGGCAAAGACACGGAACACGTTGAGGCCGACATCGAGCGGCATGGCCGGCGCACTCCACGAGGCGGCATTGACGAACGTGGCGCTTGCGCCGTTGGCGCTGTTGACCGCCCACATGCCCGCGCCCGGGAGGACGTTCGCGTTGTTCGTGCCCGCCGGCGCGTAGGCGGCGACGTCGTACGTGACGAAATGGTCGGCGTTGGTGATGAACACGACGGGCAGGCCGGTGCCGGGCAGGCCGCGCGTGATGACGACCGTGTCCCATGCAAGCGCCCCGGCGGCGTTCTGGCCGTAGACCCACAGCGTGTTGGGGCCGACAGCCAGTGCAATCGGCGCTGACGTCCATGAGGGCCGCGCCGCAAAGTACTGCACCTGCTGATTGGCGGCGTTTGAAATCCACATGGCGCCGACGACCTCGGGATTGTTCGTGCCGGTCAGAATGGCATCCGCGAAGTCAAACGTGCCGGTGGCCGGGAGGGTGAGCACATCGACGAACGGCGGGCCCGTCGCCGGGCCAAGGCGCGTGACCAGCGCGAGGTCCTCGGCGATGACTCCGTAGGCGTTCGTGCCGTAGATCGCGATATCGTTCAGGCCGAGCGCCAGGCCGACGGCCGGGGCGTGCCATGCCTGGGCCGCGGCGAAGTTGGTCTCTTCGCCCGTGACAAGGTTCCTGGCCCGCATGCCGCCGACGACGTTGACGTTGTTGGTGCCCGCGCACGCGAATCCCGTCACCTGATTCGCGACAGTGACCGCGGCGTTCGTGCAATCGACAAACGGCGAGCCCGTGCCGGCCCCCCCGCGCACAACCAGCCTCATGTCGTTCGTCACCTGGTTGACGAGATTCGAGGCAAAGACCCAGATCGCGTTCGTGCCGGGCAGAAGCGGCACCGGCGGCGCCACCCACGCATCCGCCGCAACGAACGCAACACTGCCGAGCACTCCGTTGGTGATCCACATCGCCCCCGCGGTCTGGCCGTTGTTCGTGCCGGCCACGGTGACGCTGGTAACATCGTACACCACGAACGCCACGGTGCTCGTGATGTGCACAAACGGCGCGCCAGTGGCCATCAGCCGGACAACGTGCATCATGTCGTTCGTGACGGCGCCAAAGACGTTCGTGCCATACACGTAGACCGTGTTGGTGCCCACCCCCAGCGGGACGTACACGGAGAACCAGCCGTCCGGCGTGGGCTCGAAGTTCTGGTGGTACCCGTTGGCCGCATTGGTGATCCAGAGCCCGCCGACGACGTTGATGTTGTTGGTGCCGCTGACGTAGAAGGCCGCCGCGTCGTACGAGACGGCGAGGTGATCGTTGGTGATGTCGACGAACGGCAGCCCTGTGCCCGGCCCGCCGCGGATGACGGCATGGGTGTCGAACGTGAGATAGCCGTCCGCATTCGTGCCGGCAACGGTGAAAAGGTTCGAGCCGACGATGAGCGGCAGGGCCGCGGCGGTCCATCCGGCGCCGGCGCGGGTGAAATTGGAGATGACGCCGTTGGCCGCGTTGCGCGCCCACATGCTGCTCGTGAGGCCCGGCGTGTTCGTGCCTGCAAGGCTGAGCCAGGCAAGGTCGTATGATGCACTCGCCAACGTGGTCGTGATGACGATCAGCGGCGCGGGCACGCCCCGCTCATACGCCCCGCGGTCGACACGGTTGGACACGCGGCAGTTGCCGTCAAGGTCCTGCAGCAGACGGATACCGGGCAGATTCGTCCCGCTGTCCACGCAGGGCGATGAAGGCGGCAGGCGGTAATTGCCGAGCGCGGGGTTGATGAAGGCGGGGTCGTTCGTGAAGCATCCGCGGCCGTCATAGATGTTCGACACCGCGGGCGTCGTGCAGGCAAAGAGCACGCGGCCGCTGCCGGTGATGTGATAGTTTGCGCCCGTCGCGGCGGTGTTGAAATACACGATGCTGTTGACATTCGTGCCGCCCAGGCCAATGCTCACACCGCCGCCGACGATGGCGGTATTGGCGACGATGGTGCAGTTCTGCGCGATGCCGTTCGACAGGCAGGAAACGCCGCCGCCGTTGTAGGCGGCATTGCCGGCGATGAGACAGCTCTGGAGGAACCCGTTGTCGTGGCAATAGACGCCGCCGCCGCTTTCGGCCGCGGTGTTGGCGGTGATGACGCAACGACTGATGAAGTTGGTGCCGTATACGCAGATGCCGCCGCCGGACGAGGCGGACGCATTGTTGCTGACCGTGCAGTGCTCCAGCAGCCCGCCGAAGAAGCAGAGCACGCCGCCGCCGCCGAAGTAGAGCTCTTCGAGCGGTCCGCTTCCGGTCACCTCGTTGTCAACGATCAGGCAGTCCTCGATGAGGCCGCCGCCGATGACGAGAGCGCCGCCGCCCACATGCGTCGCGCTGTTGCCGCGGATGATGCAGGAGCTGGCGATGCCGCGGCTGCCGACCTGGAGGCCGGCGCCGTATTTGGCGGTGCAGCGAACGATCACGCAGTTGTCAATCCTGCCGTCTTCGACCATCACGCCGCCGCCGGCATCGTCAATGATCTCCGCTCCATTCGTGATGGTCAGCCCGGTCACAAGGCCGCCGTTGACCACGTCAAACAGCGCATGCGCGCCGCTGCCGTCAACGATCGTGGCGTCCGGGCCATTGAGCCCCTGGACGGTCAGGTTCTGGTTGGACAGCACAATCGTCCCCGCGGGGTGGTACACGCCGTTGCTGACGAGGATCACGTCGCCGGCGTCGGCAGCGTAGACTGCCGCCTCGATCGTTGTCGCCGCACTCGCCCAGTTGGTGTGCGGCATGGTGTTGCCGCCCAGCGGCGAAACATAGCGGGTGACGGCGCAGACCTGCCCAGCGCCAAGCACGGCAAGCGCGCCAAGCAGTACGGATCGCCAGACCAGTATCGCTTTCATACGAGGCCTCTTCCGCACGGATGAATCCACCGGCGGCTGCGTGCGCCCAGCCAGCCGATCACGGCAAGCATGCCGTCCCACGGACATTCAGGTATGACCACGGCGAACTGCATCCCTCCGAACTCCAGGCCCGCGCCCGCGGTGTCGTACCCGATTGCGCGGACATGGATCGTCTCCATCGTGTCGAACGCGCCGACGCGCCCGCCGAGCATGTACCATGCGTTGGTCTGTTCGAGCGTCGCGCCGGAAATCCACGAATGCCACGCGACCCCGTTTGACGAATACTCGAGGTCAACCGTCTGGACGCCCTCGATGCTGCGCCGTGCCATGCAGAAGAAGCCCAGTTGCATGCGGTTGACCCGGTGCGTCCAGCTCACGACGTTCGATTCCTCGGCGCGGGCGGCGGGGAAGCCCTCGACGTAGAGGGTGCCGTTGCCGGGGATGTTCGAGCTCAATCCCTGTGCGAGCTCGATGGACGAGTAGGCGCCGGTGACGTCCTGGGCAGGCGTGGTGCTGTCGGCAACGCCGAAGTCCCAGACGCTCGACCACGCATCG